>JAUVEU010000097.1 GCA_030594645.1 Candidatus Aegiribacteria sp. | reverse complement strand
AGAAAGAACTTCCGGAAATGAAAAAGGGGAGTGTTATTTTAGAATCAGCAACAAGTGAGCAGAAATTTACTTCACCACCACCAAGGTTCTCTGAAGCCAGACTTGTGGCTGAGATGAAAAAACAGGGAATTGGCAGACCATCAACATATGTGAGTACCATTAAAACCCTGAAAAACAGAAAATATGTGGAAAAGGAAGGAAACCTGCTTAAGCCTACCGAGCTTGGAACCACTACAGAGAGATTACTTGTAAGGATGTTTCCCCATATCTTTGAAATCGGATTCACCGCATCTATGGAGGATCTTCTGGATTCCATTGCAAATGGTGATGAATCTTACGTCGCTGTTCTTGAAAAAATGAATCTTCCTCTTGTGTCCTCGCTTGAGAAAGCGATGGCAACAGTTTCCGATGTGAGAAGCGATCTGCAGGAAGTTACAGATGAGCCATGCCCTGAGTGCGGTTCACCACTCGTGGTGCGGTGGGGGAAGTACGGCAAATTCAAAGCCTGTACGGCATTTCCGAAATGCAAATTCTCCAAACCGGTTAAGGAAAATACTGCCGTCATATTCGAGGGTCGATCCTGCTCTGCATGTGGTGGAAAATTACTGCTGAATACAGGAAGATATGGCAGATATCTAAGATGTGAGAAATATCCTGATTGTGATCATACCGAACCTGTTCCTGTTGGAGTATCCTGTCCGAATAAAGACTGCGATGGAGAACTGGTGGAAAAAAGATCAGGAAAAGGGAGAGTGTTTTTTTCGTGCAGCAGATATCCTGAATGTAAGTATGCAATATGGAATAAACCTCTTGATAGAATTTGTCCGAGGTGTGGCTTCCCAATACTGGAAGAAAGAAAGAAAGGTATCTTTTGTCCCAGCTGCAAGAAGAAAATATCGAATTGATAGAGTGTTTCTGTCAGGATCTTCTTCATGGAAAAAAGTTCTCTGAACACACGATACGAGCATATAGAGCCGATATAAACCGGTATTATAAATGGTGCAGTTCAGACGATATCATTGAAAGCTTCAATACACTGAATCTTCGAAGCTATCTTCGTCATGAAGCCGGACGTGATCTTGATTCAAAAACCCTGGTACGAGAGGTGTCCTCTCTACGGACATTTGGCGGGTGGCTTCAGGAAACAGACAGGATATCCGGCAATCCTGCAAGACTGCTGATCATGCCAAGGGTATCTGGAAAACTTCCAGGGTTTCTAAGTATTTCAGAAGCCATTAAGGTTATAGACAGCTACAATGACGGCACAGTTCTCGGCAAGCGTAACAGGGCAATAGTGGAACTTCTGTACGGAGCAGGTCTCAGGGCAGCTGAAACCGTCACGCTGAAACTGAGCGATATGGATCTAAAACAGAAGCAGGTTAGAGTGGTGGGAAAGGGAAACAGGGAAAGGATCATCCCTGTGCCAGGGTTAGCCTGCATCTCGCTTGAGTCCTGGCTGTCAGTAAGAATTGAGTTTATTCGTAATTATAATCCGGATCCGGGTACTTTTTTTGTCAGTGTTCGAGGGAGAAAGCTTGACCCGCGAGATATCCGCCGTATTGTTGCAGTCGGAGTCAGAAGCGCTGCGAGAGCGGCAGGAGCTACACCGCATACGTTTCGTCACAGCTTCGCTACACACCTCCTCGATAACGGGGCAGACCTGAGAGCTGTGCAGGAAATGCTTGGACACGCAAGTCTCTCAACAACGCAGGTTTATACTCATCTGACAAGGGAAAGACTGAAAGAAGCCTATAGAAAAGCACATCCCAGGGGGGAAGAGTGAGAATGCAAACAGAGGATAGTAAAAGAATCAGAATTGACAGAATTATTGCGATTCTTGTGGGACTCGCAGCTGGAGCTGTTTATCTGATTACCCTTGCGCCAAGTGTAAGTTTCTGGGACAGTGGAGAATACCTGACCTGCTGCTGGACAGCAGGAGTTCCTCACCCTCCAGGTGTTCCGTTATTTGTTCTCCTTGGAAGATTCAGCACGATTCTGTTTTCTTTTATACCTGCTGTAGCTCCAAGAGTTAATCTGCTCTGTGCGTTCTCCAGTGCTTTTGCAATTGGAATACTCGTGCGACTGGTGCAGCGATGGGGCAACAGAATGAATTTCAGCCGGATATGGTACAGACCGATGTCGGTGCTCTCAGGATTGATAGCTGCATTCAGCTATTCAATCTGGAGAAACGGTAACGCAACGGAAACATATGCAACTGCTCTTCTTATGACTTTCATCATACTCCTGCTGTTCGATTGCTGGATTGACAGGTACGCTGAAAAGAACGGAAAAAAATTCAAACCGGACGGCGGCGGATGGGGAGAAGCAAGGTACCTTCTGCTTATCTCATATCTTCTTATTCTCGCAGTAGCGAATCATGGAAGCGTTCCGCTTATAACCGGCCCTCCAATTTTAATGATGTTTCTGATTTACGCATTCAGGAAGAGAACAGTTATCTGGAAAAAATCCTGGTTTATCCTTACAATACTGGGTCTGGTTGTACTTGCTTTCAGCATTCACCTCTACATGCCTCTCAGGGCTGTGCAGAGTCCGGAAATCAATGAAACGGATTCAACGAACTGGACCAACTTTTCGAAGGCTTTCAGCAGAGAACAGTACGGAACCACATCAATATTTGAAAGAAAAGGGCCATTTCTGGATCAGATGAAGCTCTATCTCAAGTATTTGTCATGGCAGTCCGGACGTGTTGATCATGGATGGGACCGTCTTCTTGGCGGACAGGCCGGTTTCGCTGTATCCATGCTGATGAAGATTATACTGGTTTTCGGAGCTATATACGGGATCTTTGTCATTGGAATGAAACGGCCGAAACTTCTGCTGTACCTAGGATTCCTGTTCCTGATGTCTTCTGTTTTCTTCATATTCCTTATATTGAATTTCAAAACAGGTACTGAGGGTACACTTCTTGGAGAGGTTCGCGAGCGGGATTATTTCTTCGGAGCCTCATTTGCGTTTTTCGCGATATTTTCAGGAATCGGACTTGTATCGATACTTAAGGATTTCCTTCCGGAAAGATCAAAACTGGCATGGATTGCATTACTGATACCGGTCGCATCTCTGGCAGCGAACATGCACAGGTGTGACAGATCCGAATCTCTATTCGCAAGGGATTACGGCATAAACCTTCTTGAGAGCTGTCCTGAAAACGCTGTTCTTATAACAAACGGAGATAATGACACATTCCCGCTCTGGTTCGCTCAGGGTGTTCTGGGTGTAAGACGTGATGTCATTGTCAGTAATCTCAGCCTTATGAATACAAACTGGTACGTTGATCAACTGATAGATCGAGACTCTCTTCTCCTTGATTACAGAAATCTGGGGCTTGTTGATTCTCTAAGACCGGTATTCATCTGGGGCCCTCACTACTTCCATATAAGCGCTACTGATCTGCAGCCGGAGTACTCTCCCCTTGATGGTGAGATTCTAAGAACAACATTCAATCAGGCATGGCCATGGGCGGTCACTGATAACAGACTGGCAATAGCCATGCCGACCGAAGGGCCGGCGAATCAGGGCGCTCTTTCTATGCAGGATCTTGTTCTTCTGGAAATGATCCGGAGAAGACCTGTTCATGGAAGAGAGATATATTTCGCAGGTACAGTCACGAGGGACAGCAGACAATTCCTCGAGAATTACCAGGAGATGGAAGGAATCGCCTATCACGTGACTGAATATCCTGTAATTGATGCTGTTAACAGCCATCGCGGATGGCAGCTGTTGAATGAGTATCAGTTCACTGGAGTAGATGATCCTGGCGTTTACAAGTGCGATCAGACAGTGCAGCTGCTTCGCAATTATTTGTTTGCATATCACCAGATGGCATATTACTATCTTTCTATTGGAGAGCCTGACAGTGTTATGATGGCTCTAGATGGAGCAGAAAGGCTTTTCATAACTCTGCCGGATGAATGGGCTGAGATCCTTCCAACAAGAGCGCTGATCATAGCAAGGCTGGTTGACGGAATGTATGGACCGGCTGCCGCTAGAGATACACTTATTGACCTTTCGCGAGTAGTCCGTGATGATGGGGAGAGACTGGGAAACCCGGAACTTGTCAGTTTCGGCATATATCTTTCTAATCTTGCGACAGGAATTGATGGATCGCTCGGTTATCAACAGAAAATCGAGTATGACAATCTTTTTGAAGTACTGGATGATGGCTCCATTCCTTTTGCCTGGCTGAGAGTGGAAATGTCACTGATGTTTCATGATTACATAGGAGCATGGAGAGTTATTGATGATCTAATCGTGCCGAATGATACAATGTCCATGAAGCTTGCGGAATTAGCACACAAAACACTTTCAAGAATAGCTGAAACAACACCGTTCAACTCAAGGCTGAATCCGGTTGAGAGCGGACTATTCATAATATTCGAATACATAGATACATCAAGCTCCACTGAATTCCAGCTGAAACCGGATACTTCTCCCGGTGATATTATTGAGAGCATGATCATTCTTGCTTCAAGAGGACAGATCATGTCGTCGCTATCAGCAGGACTAGTACTTGCGAACCACATGGATGATCCTCTTGACGCATTGATAATCCAGGCATTCGCGGAAAGAATACTTGAGGATGGAGTAGATCTGTCTATGGAGTGGTCTGACTGGTATCTTACCGAGAGTAACAGAGTGTCACCTGAAGCTGTCGCATGGATGGCTGCTAAAGCTGGAAGACCATCATTGATGTATCTCGCTCTTTCAGGAAGTGAAAATGTATCCGAGGCTCTTCTTGATGAGATTATCAAGGCTCCCGCTTCATATGCCGCTTCAATTCCCGACCCTGGACACGCTTCCGGACAGTATTCGTGGGTCAACATTCTTACGGGGGGTTCCTGATAATGGATATTCATGCCACAACTGTAATAGGCATTGTTCGTAACGGGAAAGCAGCTATGGCTGCTGACGGCCAGGTAACCCTGGGTGAGACTATTGTGAAAAGCACAGCTCGTAAAATCCGCAAATTGTATTCGGGAACAGTACTTGTCGGATTTTCCGGTACTGGAGCGGATGCTTTTGCGCTTGTCGAGAGGCTTGAGGAAAAGCTTGAAGCGGCAAGAGGAAATCTGCCTCGCGCAGCGGTAGATCTCGCAAGGGAATGGAGAACTGATAAGTATCTGAGGCAGCTTCAGGCTCTGATTGCCGCAGTAGACAGAGAGCATGCCCTTATAATCGGTGGTTCAGGAGAAATCGTTGAAGCAGAAGATGGTATTGTATCAGTAGGCTCAGGTCAGGCGTACGCACTGGCAGCAGCAAGAGCGCTTGACAGGCATACGCAGATGGGACCTTCAAAAATGGCTCTGGAAAGCATCTCAGTTGCTTCAGGAATCTGTATCTACACCGGTGGCGACATACAGGTAGAGGAGCTATCATGATGGGCAATGCACTGACACCTGCTGAAATTGTTCAATGGCTTGACCGGTATGTTATCGGTCAGGACAATGCCAAAAGAGCAGTTGCAATTGCCCTGCGTAACAGATTCAGAAGAAGGAATACTCCTCTGGAAATCAGATCCGAAATATATCCCAGCAATCTTATAATGATGGGTCCTACTGGAATCGGAAAGACGGAAATAGCAAGAAGAATTGCTGATCTTACAGGAGCTCCATTTGTAAAAGTTGAAGCAACGAAGTACACTGAAACAGGTTATGTCGGCCGTGATGTAGAATCGATGGTAAGATCTCTGGTTCGAAAGGGAGTGAATATCGCGGCGGAGAACGCTCATAGAAATCGAGAAGATGAAGTAAACGAAAATGTTACAGCGAAACTGATCGAAAGTCTTCAGAAAACAGGCTACAGTTCAAGAACCAGCAGCGAACTAAAAAGTATGCTTGAAAAAGGTCTTCTGGAGGATACAGAAATCGAACTCATCCTCGCTGAGAATACACCGCATATGGAAATATTCCCTATTATGCCAGGTGCGGGTTTTGATAATCCCGCAGGTGAGAATCTCAAAAACCTCATGAACAAAATGATCGGTACAAGAAGAAGGCGTACCAAACTTCCGATATCCAAGGCTCGTCCAAGACTGCAGGAAGATGAGATGAGAAGACTCCTTGAGGGAAGCGGTCATATCGAGAAGGGACTTCAGCTTGCACAGGAAGAGGGAATTATTTTCATTGATGAGATAGATAAAATAATAGGTTTCAATGAGAGTAAAGGACCTGATGTCTCAAGAATGGGAGTTCAGCGGGATCTTCTTCCCATAGTTGAAGGATGCACTGTTCAGACAAGATGGGGACCTGTGAAAACAGATCATATACTTTTCATAGCTGCGGGAGCATTTCACGGATCCAGTCCTTCGGATCTAATTCCTGAAATGCAGGGTCGATTTCCAATGAGGGTTACACTGGACC
The DNA here is from genome assembly GCA_030594645.1 of Candidatus Aegiribacteria sp. Taxonomy (GTDB): domain Bacteria; phylum Fermentibacterota; class Fermentibacteria; order Fermentibacterales; family JCC-6; genus Aegiribacteria. The sequence continues at coordinate 2,404 of JAUVEU010000097.1, read as the reverse complement.
CACTTTCTGAGGAAGACCTTCTAAAAATTCTGATAGAACCGGAGAATTCTCTCTTGAGTCAGTACACCGCGCTACTTGAAGCGGATGGAGTCTCACTTCAACTGAATAGAAAAGCAGCAGCAGTAGTCGCAAAAACAGCGAATTATCTTAACGAGGAAACGGAAGATATTGGAGCTAGAAGGTTAAGACCTGTATTGAGTTACCTTCTTGATGAACAATTCTTCGGGGCACCTGACCTGGTTCAGGGGAAAGTAAGGATTACCGTTAAGGCTGCAACTTCCATTCTTGCAGACCTTGCTGATCGAAGAGAAGATGGTAATTATATACTCTAACTTAAAAAACAGAGAGGCTGTCGTTTATAAATGCATCGATCAGTCAATGAAGTTGCTTACAAAATTGTGTATTACGGACCAGGCCTATCAGGGAAAACAACGAATCTGAGAAGAATTCGTGATATTATTACTCCCGAGCATAGAGGGCGTCTGGTTACATTATGCACACGTGGCGAACGAACAGTCTTTTTTGATTTTCTTCCGATAAATTTCGCAACCATAGGAAACGATCGCATAAGGCTTCATCTATATTCAGTTCCGGGTCAGGCATACTACTCACTAAGCAGGCGTGTAATTCTCGACGGAGTTGATGGTGTTGTTTTTGTTGCTGACAGTCAGACTGAACGAATGGATGCCAACCTTGACAGTATTGAAGATCTGGAAAATAACCTTGAGTCATATGGAATGGATCTGACAAATTTGCCCACAATATTGCAGTTCAACAAACGTGATCTTCCATCTATTGCCCCCCTCGATAAACTTGAAAATCAATTGAACAGACATGAGTGGACAACAGTTGAATCTGTTGCAATAGGCGGGTCAGGACCTGTAGAAACGCTTAAGCTCATCTCTGCCGTTATCGCCAAACAGCATGTGGAACTGCTCTCCTGAACCTTTACCCGCATTCTTCAGATGCGGGTTGAAATCATTAAATACTTTCAGAATACTCATGAGATACATCTGAAAAATGTCGATTAACAAATACTTAATTCCTGTTACTCTGGCACTTGTGCTTGCTGTAGCCGGCGGACTGCTCTTCAGAAGCTGGTTCTCAGGCAGCGTAATGCCTCCCCCTTCGAGAATGCAGGGTGAGACGACACAATCGTACAGATATGCGATGATGATCTCTGAGGGGCGGGGGATACCTGCTAATGATACTCTTGTTATGCACCCTGAAGGAATGTCAACATCGGAGAACTCCATATTCGAGGAATACCTGGCCGGAGGACTTCATAGAATTACAGGTGGTGATTTCAATAGTTTTCTCCGCCTGTTCTGTATGCTGTTTCCCCTTCTGACAATACCCGCTCTATACTTATGGCTCAGAGCGAGTGCCTGTACTGTTCCATACGCACTTGCAGGCTCCTCGCTTTACGCTTTTCTGCTGCCTGCTATACTGAGAGCCAGGGGCGAATCATTCTACCGGGAAACCGTAGCGCTTCCACTGATAATTATTCTGGGATGGCTTACAGAAAGAGCGCTTTCAAAGGAGAACGGAGCCTGTAAAAAGGAATTTGCAGCTTACATAGCTCCCGGAGTGATTCTGTTTCTTGCTCTTGCAGCATGGAAGGTTACTGCTGCAGTCTCCTTCTTTCTGCTTCTATATGTTCTATGGAAACAATGCAATACGGGTCAGGTTCCGCGTAAGCTGATGGTATCGCTTGCGCTTGCGCAAATATCAGCCGCAGTTCTTCTAACACACATGAGACATGATGCAGCATGGATAAGTCCTGCAACCGTAATGGCTCTCTTTCTTATAGTCCCCTCATCAGGAAAAAAATGGCTGTTCTGGTCAGCATCAGTTCTCGCACTGGCATCTGCTCTGGTGGGATCAGGTTCAACAGGACATGTCGGAGCGGTAATCATGGCAAAACTCCGTTTCGCGTTCGCGCACCCTTCAGATCCATCCCTGCTTTCACCCAACGCACGATTGTTCTGGGTTTCAGGGTATACAACACCAACTCCAGCTCAGTTCCTTTTCCTGTTCGGTATTCCCCTTATAGCAGCAATACCTGGAATACCTTCATTTTTTAGAACGAAAAGAAATACACTTCTTTTCTGGTTTTTACCATTATCATTTGCCGGATACCTTTTCTTTGACCGTCTTCATATCCTGCTTGCTGTTGCCCTGATCCCTGTAATTGCGGAATCACTGAAGAAGACCTGGGCGATAATACCTGTGATTGTATTGATTATCACTCATTCGGTTTTTCCTGCAGGTATAGCTGAAGCTCTGTCATCCACCGGACTTGAATTTAGAAACACAGCATCGCTCCTGAGCGATAACGAAGTGGATGAGATGATACTCTGGATTGACAGAGAATCACAGCCGGATGAAGCATTTCTTAGTT
>JAUVEU010000047.1 GCA_030594645.1 Candidatus Aegiribacteria sp. | reverse complement strand
ATCGAGCTTCTCCCTGTCCTCCTCCCCTGACGCAGTAAGTGTCATTACCTGAAAAATCAATGAAGACCGTTGCTGAATTCGTAAGGGAAAGAGACTGTCCTCCATCGGAACAGTACCAGTCGTTACCGCCGCCATCTATGAGAAACCCTGTCGAAAGGTCATGGGCGCTGCCCTGCGCAGGGCCGTTTCTGGAGAAATAGCTGTCATCTCCGTCTCCGTCCCACAGACATCCTGAAGACAGGTGTATTCCCGATCCCTGGCTGTACTGAGCAGCCGAGTAGGAGTCCTGTCCCTCTTCATCGTATAACAGCCCGAGGCTATAGAAATAGGAACTTCCCTGCCCGAAAACTTCAACCCTGTAGGTGTCGTTCCCTGATCCGAAATCAGCAAGAAGTCCTATTCCTCCTGCAATCAGGGGTCTCAGGCCCATTCCGAAACCCTGTGACATGGACTGGTTGTCGTCAGGAAGCAGGGGTTCATGAGAGTATCTGAAACCGGCGAGGAGGCAGTCGCTGCCGCTCATGTCCACCAGTACACCTTTTCCCCCCGGACCACCGAATCCCTGGCCGAACATATCTACTCGTCTGAAGTCATTTCCAGATCCATCGAACAGAATACCGTATCCGAGACATCCGGCTCCCTGGCTGAATGTTCCTCCGGTGAGATAATCATCTCCCTCAAGGTCAATAAGAAAACCGTAACCCATCAGACCGGCGCCCTGCGTGAAATCCCCTGCTCTGTAGACATCACAACCTTTCAGGTCTATCACCCCGCCGAGTCCCATCAGACCGCATCCCTGGCTTACGGGAGAATCACTCGTGTAAGTATCATCACCTTCGATATCAACTACAACGGAGATTCGTTTTCCGGCAGGCCCTACTGCTCCACCGATTTCCCCGCAGTAAAAATCGTTTCCCCCCAGATCAATTATCAGCTCGAAAGGACAATCCTCCGTGTAAGTATTGGTGCCTCTTCCTCCTATTACCCATCTGACCGGACCGTCAAAACAGAAGGATACTGTTGTTCCAAGTACTCCAGGCAGAGTTACCGCTAATTCATCCGGCCAGTGCGCATCCTTAAGGCTTACTGATGCCAGAACAATCTCTTCCAGGGGAACATTCAAGGAAAGAGTCCACTTCTCGAAAAGTGACGCGAGCGTATCCGCATCCATTTCTGTATCCTCAAACTGAGGCAGACCCCAGCCCTCAAGAACGGAATTCCATTCCAGCGGACTTTCTTCGTTGAGCCATATGGAGGGAATAGCGGCCATTAACGTATCCACAGTTCCCTGTCCCAGTTCAAGAAGTTCAGCTGAAATGGTTGAATCAGCCTGCTCAAGAATTTCGATCAGGGTCAGAAGCCCCTCCCTGTTTGTAGATTCCGATGACAGCAGACTGTAATCGGTCAGCAGATCAAGCTGTTCCTCCAATATTACCGGCAGTTCCTCTACATGTTGAATAGCGCGGATAACTGTAGAGTCAGGGAGATGAACACGGGTCGCCCAGTGCCTGTCAAAATCCAGCTGCTCAGGAACCAGGTCGAGTGTGTCCAGGGCTTCAGCCAGAGCCGAGTCCGCAACCTCAGGCCATGGGTCTCCCGGCTGTAATCCTGAAATTACCGCAGTCGCGCAAATAATGATGGTCAATGTCATAACCGCTGCCTTTCAAGTGCTTCACATTACCGTTTGTATCTGCGTGAAATAACCTGATGAGGTGAATAGGGCAAGTCATCAGATTTGACTATCATATCTTCTATTCATAGCTTCAAGTCTGGATTGGGGGTGGTCCGGAAGGTCCGGGCCTGAGATTACACTCCTCGTACTTGACCCGAGTAATGTCGGCGTAAGAAAATCCGGAGGTTGGAATGAATCCCGCATTAATCGCCAGTAATGGACTGGCCGCAGTTCGAGAGCATCATCCCATGGTGCATCATATCACAAACAGTGTTGTCATGAATTTTACGGCTAATGTAACTCTCTGCATGGGCGCTGCGCCTGTGATGGCTCCATGTATCGGCGAGTCTTCAGAAATGGTGCAGTTTGCCGGAGCCCTGCTTCTGAATATCGGCACACTGAACCCGGAACTGATCGAAAGCATGATAGCTGCAGGAAAGAGGGCAAACGAACTTGGTATTCCGGTAGTGTTCGATCCTGTCGGAGTCGGAGCCACAAAACTCCGAAACGATTCCGCTAAAAGGATAATCAGGGAACTGGATATTTCCATTGTCCGCGGAAACGCAGGAGAAATACTCTCTCTGGCCGGAGAGAATGGAAAAGTGCGCGGCGTGGATTCGATGGATACAATTGACGACCGCATCGAGATGGTTACTTCTCTCGCCCTTGAAACAGGATGGGTTATCGCGGTGACAGGCTCCACAGATGTTGTTACTGACGGTATCCGCACGATTGGTATTAACAACGGTCATCCGATCATGGGCAGAGTCACCGGTACGGGGTGTGCCGCTACTACTGCCGCAGCGTGTTATGCCGCAGCTGTTGAAGACTGTTTCGAAGCGGCTGCAGGCGCTCTGATCTCCTTCGGTATTGCCGGAGAATGCGCTGCTGAGAAATGTAAGGGGCCGGGAACATTCGTGCCGCAACTCCTTGACTCGCTTGCTGACCTTGATGAAGAGACAATTTGCAGGAGGACAAGAGCGGAGGTTCTGCTCTGAACCCTGAGTTTCTGAAACTGTATCTTGTTACCGACCCCGTTCTCTGCGGAGACAGGGGAGTGGTGGAAACTTGCAGACAGGCACTTCAGGCGGGTGTTACCGCGATTCAGCTTCGAGACAAGACAGCCTCTACCAGGAATCTTATTGAGATGGCAGCAATTCTCATGGTTCTCTGTGAGAAACATGAAGCTCTTTTCATTGTGAACGACAGGGTGGATGTAGCGCTGGCATGTCAATCGCGCGGTGTACACCTTGGCCAGGATGACATGCCTGCTACGGACGCAAGAAGGCTGCTTGGACCGGAGGCGGTGATAGGTATTTCTGTCAGATCAGTTGACGAAGCTGTTGCGGCCTGGAAAGACGGAGCTGATTACATAGCGGCAAACATGGTTTTTCCCACAGATACGAAAACCGACCTTGAAAAGCCGCTCGGGCTTGATGCTATAGGCAGACTGAAAAAGGCTACTCCTCTGCCTTTGATCGCAATCGGCGGTATCAATAAAACAAACGCGGATATTGTTCGAAAGGCGGGAGCTGACGGAATTGCGGTAGTCTCAGCCATTATGGCTGCAACACAAGTTGATAAATCAGTACACGACCTCCTCCCCGGGACGTACCACACTTGATCAACTTCGTGGAAAATGCAAGCAACCACAGCTGTATAAACTCTTGACGATTCCAGTAATAGGTTGTAACATTAATAATTAAAGTAAAGGGAAGTTTAATAAATTAAGTGCGGAAGGAGTTCTTATGCGGTATGTACTTGTCTTGCTTGTATTTGCTATAATTGCTTTTGCAAACAGCGAAACCACAGATGTGGATTTCGTCCGGGGTTCGGTCGGGGGGGTTGGCAGTGATGCCTTTCTTGATCAGCTGGATTACATTGATCTGGAAGCTCTTGGTGGTTCCGCGAGGTGCGTCGGTGTCGGTTTTGATGGAACAAATTTCTGGGTAAGCGATGCTCAGTCTGGAGGCGGACCTCTCTGGCTTCATATCATTGATGGCACTACTCATGATCTTATTATTACCGTTGACCAGTACGAAACCGAAGAATGGGGTATGCGTGACCTTTGCTGTGACGGTACTTACATATTCGGCAGCCAGGATGAACAAGTGGATTACTACGATATCAGTACGTACGAATGGATCGGATACTACAATTGCGACGCTGTCAATCCAAACCGCGCACAGGCATGGGATGGAACCAATTTCTACACAGGCAGCCAGAGTGCTGACATATTCAAAGTAACCTGGGACGGGGTTTCAGGCAGCACTGCAACCTATACAACCTGGTCCTCAGCTGTTGGAAACGCAAAAACATACGGCGCCGCCTGGGATATTTACAATGATTGTCTCTGGGTATCTACGAACAACTATGACTACATGATATATCAGATAGACAGTAACGGTGACCTTATCGCCGCTCATTCCTACGATATCGAAGTAGCAGGCGGCTGTACTCTTGGAGCCTACGGCGGGTCATTCGAGAATCAGCTGTGGGTTCTCGAACAGGGCTCTCCGGATGCTCTGCATTGCCTCGAGACGGCTCCTCTTGCCCTTGAACCGGATTCATGGGGCAGTATAAAAACTCTTTTCTAGAAACTTAGCTATCAAGAACCGGGGAGGGTCTTTGGATCCTCCCTTTCTTTATTCTCTCATCATGAAAGGAAATTCGATCTGAAGCAGTTATACCTTGCAGGAATAGTGATGATTTCTGTCTGTCTTGTCACAACCATTTCCTGTGGAGGGGCATCTGAGGCGGACGAATGGCTTATTTCAATCGATAACATTACAATCTCTGTATCTGAGACAGGAAAAGCATGGCTGAATCTTTCCCCTGAACAACAGAACTACTTTATTCAGAGAGGCGATCATGTTAACGAATTCATCGTTTCCCTTGCGAGGAAGCAGATGATTATCAGCGAGATTCACAGGCTTGATTATCTCCGGAGACCCGATGTTATCGCTCTGGGTAATGCCTGGATACGAAGACATGCCTCTATGCTGGCCAGGAAGAGCATTACATCTGCTGCTGAAGAGTCCATAACCGATGCGGATATCAGTTTCTTCAAGGATCACATGGGAATAACTGTATGGTATACCGTTACGCCAGATTCTCCTGGCGAAAGGCAATTCGGTCCCGAGCATCTGCCAGAATTATCGCGCGAAGTCGCGGTTCATATTGATTCAATGAATCAGGGAGATGAGCTGCCTCTTTCAGATGGAACTCTGATAAGATTCGATTCAGTGGTGGTAACCGATCCGGTACTGGTCAGTGAAACTCTGGAGAATTCGGAAAGGGTAACTTCCTTTGCTTTCCAGAGATTGTCAGCCGCGAGGGGAAAGGCTGATCTCGTGAGGATTGCCGATTCAATTCTTTCCGCTGCAGAGCCTGGAATCAGTTATACTGCCATCAATAATCTTACTTCATACTATTCCGGGTTTGAGGACCTTATCCCGGAGGACTCAGTTGTTTTCTCCCGCTGCGGTATCATGACAGCTTCAGATTTTGTACAGGAGATAGAATATCAAAGTGATTATATGCCTGTTCAGCCAAATGATGCTGTCTGGCTGGAATGGTTTATCGATATTACGCTTATGAACGATGCTCTTATGCATTACATCAAGGCAGTTAATCCGGAAGCATATGCAGATCTGTCCATTGAAAGAAACGCCTGGATGCTGAGCATCGCTTCAGATAAGCTGTTCGAGGACGAAGTGTACAGCTCCATCATTATAAACCCCGGCTTGATAATTGATGAATTCGATAATCTGACTGAAATTCCGATCATTCCGGAAAAGCGAAGCATACAGTGTGTACAGATTCAAAGCGGCGATGTTAACGCATACGAGACTGCGCTATCTGAAGCAAATAGTATTGATTCAATAATCGAAGGCTGTGTTTTCTGGAGTTTACTGTCAAAAGACAATCCTCCTTCAAACATTACACGCCCTCTTCTTTTGGACGAAATTCCTGGATTCAGGGGAGAGGAGGTTTTCTCTATGCTGCCCGGAGATACCGTTACCTGGTCAAGCCTGTCTTCTCTTTTTGAGGATTACGAATACATGGCTTTCAGGCTTGTGAAAGTCTTTCCCGCGCATACGGCAACTTTCGAGGAAATCGAGCAGGATCTTTATCAGATTGTAAGAGCAAGACTCGAGGAAGAGCGGACCAGCGTATGGCTCGAAGAACTGGGTGAGAATTATTCTCTTGAAATCAACGAAGATATTCTGCAATCTCTTCCATCTGATCCTGCTTTATGGATAACTTATTAACCCGACAAATTACCGGGAGTTTCCCAGAATCACCACTTTCCGCAAGCCGGTCGCACAATCTGATTCCAGCCTGACAAAATATATTCCGGAAGTGAGATCGTTTATTTTGAATGAATGGCTGCCCTGCTGCAGTTCTCCTTCACATGCTGTTCTTATCAGTTTTCCGGTAAGATCATACATTCGAAGATCTACGCAAGATTCGGATGATAAGAGATTCACATTTACTGTAACTGAGCCGAACGACGGATTGGGTGTTATCGAAAGAGCTTCATATTGATCGCCGCTGGAGAAAGAATCTTCTATTCCTCCGGGATACATTCCTTCTATCTTAACCCACTCCAGCTCCGGTGTTAAGCTTGGATCCGTGGTATTCAGAATGGCTCTGTACTGGATAAGCAGAATCGTGTCTGGCAGAATATCACCGAGGTAAGTCCCCGATTCCGTTATCGGATCGGTCCAATCCCCCATCGTTACCGGAGTCATACCTGTTCTCAGCTGAAAACTGACAGAAGTATTCACAGGTTCATTTGAAATCCATTCAATATTGCCCCAGGCGATTTCCCAGCTTGTTGCCATCGGCACCCACGCAATAGATGATTCAAGAGTACCGGTATCCGGATATATACTTGTTGCAGGGAGACAGGATTCAGAAAGATTCTGCTGTGTCCGCTCGAATTGCAGAAATAATTTGCCTGTTGTTGACCAGTTTATCTGATAGCTGGTCCAGAAGGTATCTTCGAACTCCCACAGCGGCCCCTGTTCCCCGGGTCCTCCGGACCAGTCAGTCTGTTCCAACCATTGACCCGTTACTGTAAAACAGAAAATAGGTATCAGTAAAAAGAGTGACAGCTTCATTTGTAACCTTCTTCCTTTTCAACGCAAAGTAATTATCTACTATTAGTGAGAATACATGACCTATGATCTCAGGTCAATGAAACTTTTAGAGTATAAAATCACTTCCAGGAAGATAGTTATTCGGAGAGGTTACCGGATCCTGCGTCCAGCCGTATTCGAATCCAAGAGACAGGAGTACCTCCTCGATTTCCGAGTATTCCTGCGGTTTGAGTGATCTGGAAAGAAGAGGATGATCTTTCGCGTGATGCATCGGGTTATACTGAGACATCAGGCTTACAAACGTATCGTTACCAATATTCTCAGCTATGAATCTCAATACTTTTTTCGAGCCTGAAATCCCGTTCGGGAGGACCAGCAGACGGATTATCAAACCGCTTAGAGCAACTCCGTCGCTGTCAGTTCGCAATCGACCGACCTGTCTGTGCATCTCAAGTACCGCTTGCCTGGCCGTTTCAGGATAATCCGCAGCCGCCGAATACTTTTCAGCGTAAGCTGAGTCCCAGTATTTGAAATCCGGCAGGTATATATCCACGAGACCGTCAAGCAGTTTCAGAAGCTCCAGAGAATCGTATCCGCCGCTATTGTAAATCAGCGGTAGCCTCAGTCCCCTTTCAGCAGCAAGAGCAACGGCTTCAAATATCTGTGGAGCATAGTGTGTCGGAGATACAAAACCGACGGTTCTGCACCCCCGCTCCTGAAAATCCAGAAGAGCTTCAGCTGCTTCTTCTGAGGACTTCCCCCATCTCTCTGGTACGGTCCCTGCAGGCTGACTGATTGAATGGTTCTGACAGAACACACAGCGTAAATTGCATCGACCAAGAAAGATATTCCCTACGCCGGATTTCCCGGTAAGCACCGGTTCCTCGCCCATGTGCGCACAGGAAGAGGCAATCTCCAGCTTGATACCCGCTCCGCAGAACCCTCTTTCACCAGCGATGCGATTAACCTCGCAATTGCGGGGACAAAGACGGCATTTCTCAAGATGCTGTCGAAGCATGCTAATCCTATGATGCAGCTCTCCGCTTTCAAGCAATTTGAGATAGCCGGGTTTGTATATCACGTCATTTCCGCTGCGAGAACAAGTCTGTAAAGTTCATTGTCCCTTAGAAGATTCTTATGAGTATCAAACGCGTTCAATCTTCCCTCATGAATGAATATCACCTTGTCGCTTCTCCGCACAGTTGCTTCCCTGTGGGTAACGACAAGAACAAGGGAGTCCCGCCTGGCTGCTGAAAGTTCCTTCCAGAAGGCTTCTTCCTTTTCAGCGTCTAGAGCGGCTGTACAGTCATCAAAAAGGAATACTGATGGCTTGCCTGCAACTGCTCTGGCAATTGCGATTCTCTGTTTCTGCCCTCCGCTCACGCCTATTCCGCCCTGACCCAGAACAGTTTCAGGGCCCGCATCGAGTTCTGTTCCGTCGAGTCCGGCAATTCTCAGAGAATCAATGATCGTACTGTCGGAGATCTTTCTGCCAAGATTAACGTTCTCTCTCACCGATTCGCTGAAAAGCACGGATTCCTGCGGGACATAGCCGATCTCAGAAACCATGTCTTCCTTTGACATGTCCTCCAGAGGGATCCCATTGAAAAGCACTTTGCCTTCAGTGCAGGGAAGAAGACCGGTAATCATTTTCAGAATGGTTGATTTTCCACAGCCAACCTCACCTGCAATAGCGTATATGCCGGGGCTTTTAAGCTCCAGGTTCAGGTCTGTCACACCAGCTCCGGTATCCGGATAGAGAAAACAGGCTGAATCGAGCATAAGGTCGCGTATTCGTCCAATGTTCGCGGAACCGGTCCAGTCCTGCGCATTGGGAAAATCCAATATTTCCATTTCTCTGTCTATTGAGGCAAAAGCCTGTCTTGAGGTCACAAACAGGTTCGGAATATCCATCATGGGAGCCAGAAGCATATCGAGGTAAACGTAGAACGCGTAGAATTCACCTATCCCTATTCTGTTCCATATAACGAACAGGCCGCCTATCAGCATAACTGTTATTTTACCCACCTGCCCGATAACACTGTATACACCATGAAGAAGCATCATCAGTCTGGTTATTGACAGATCTATTTCCAATCGCTTGTTCAGCAGGCCCCGAAGTCTTCCTGCCTGTCCCTCTTCCGCGTTGTATGCTTTGATAATGGGAATTCCCGCGAAAGTGCTGTCCAGCAGATCACCTGTATGACTTGTAGCTTTCCTGCTCTCTTCCACTCTTTTCCTAAGTTTATGTTCCACCCTTGAAAAGATCAGAAACATGACCGGAAGGGGAACAAGGGATATCAGTGTAAGCTCCCAGCTCATGAAGAACATCACTCCCAGGCAGAAAACCAGCCTGGACGATGACTCAAGCGCCCGGAAAACTGCTGAACAACTGAACCATGCAATCCTAGGGTAGTCTACGATATCATCGGTAAGCCTTGTAGTAATATCTCCCGGCCGGAACTTATTCCAGAAACTGTAGTCCTTTTTCATCAGGCTGGAGAACACTTTGTCCCGTACATCCAGACCGATCTTGCTGTTGAGCCACGCTCTTGCTCCGGGATAGAGACCCGCAATAAACCGCGCAAAAGCCAGTACTCCAAGTATGAGAACTATTTTCCTGAATTCTCCATTACCGTCGGTTTCTCCCAGGACTTCCTGAACGTGATCAAGGAGATAGCGGAATACCAGAGGAAAACTCAGGGCAACAACAGTGGAAACAAGAGTAAAGAATACCAGAATGACAAGATGTTTCTTGTGTGGTTTCCAGAAACCCATTATCCACGAAAGGTAACTTCTATAGCCGGGCATGGCTGTCTCCTTCCAGCTGCAGCCTGCATAGACCGGCGTAAGCCCCTTTTTGCCGAAGAAGCTCTTCATGTGTCCCCTGCTCGACAATTTCTCCATGCTGCACGACGATAATGGTGTGGGCGTGAGTAACTGTGCTGAGCCTGTGTGCAACAACAAGAGCTGTTCTATCTTTTATGATAAGGTCTGTAGACCTTTGTATTCTTTTTTCAGTTCCAGGATCAACTGATGAAGTAGCCTCATCCAGAATGAGTAATTCCGGTTCTCTCAGCACGGCTCTGGCATAGTTGATCAACTGGCGCTGACCCATTGAAAGATTCAAACCGCCTTCGCTGATCTTTCCGTCCAGTCCGCCTGGAATTCGCTCCAGAATGTCTTCGGCTTCAATTGTACTCAGTGCCTTTTTCTGGTTTTCAAGGGGAATATCCCGTCTGAATACTGTCAGATTCTCTGAGAGGGTTCCGGAAAAGAGATTCACGTTCTGCAGTACAAGTCCGAGCCTGTTCCGCCACACATCGAGGCGGAAATCTCTTATATCAATTCCATCTATTGTGATTCTTCCTTTTGTCGGTTCGTAGAATCTCATAAGCAGGCTTACAATCGTGCTTTTTCCTCCACCGCTCGCTCCGACAAGAGCAACCATTCTCCCTTTAGGTATCGAGAAACTGATATCCTTGAGAGCCTGATTATCCTCTGAGTAGGAGAACCAGACATTCTCAAAACGGATTTCCGCCCAGTCTTCAGGGAAATCAGCTTCTTCAAGATGGCCGTCAGGCGTAAGGGTTTCAGTTGAAAGAATATCGAACAGTCTTTCCGCGGAAGCAGCAGCTCTCTGAACCATGTTCAGCGTTTCGGAGAACATCACCACAGGACCGAAAAGGCGCCTTGTATACTCAACGAACATAACTACCGTTCCGATGCTTACGGCTCCCGAGATAACCCCTGCCCGACCGGATAGAAGAATGATAACGACGGCAACAATTTCACAACTGCCAAGAAAACTCCAGAAACCATATTCCCAGAAGTAAGCACGTATTTCTCTGTTCAGGTATCGTTTTCCTTCAAGGTGTACTCTCCCGGCAGCCATCCCTGTCGCTCCGAACACCTGAAGTACAGGAACTGATCTTACATATTCGGAAATGAATCCGGATATCCGGGCATAGGCAGCCCTCACCCTCCTGTAGAGTTTTCTCATATGCTTCAGTACAGGAACTGTCAGAAGAGCAACCGGAAGCAGAAGCAGAAGAATCCAAATCGTAATACTTGCATCCGCGACCATCATGATAGCAATTGTTCCGGCAACCATTGCAATATTCCTCAGCAATGCCATCGAAACGTCGCTGAACAGCATCCTGACCCTCTCTGAATCGCTCTCTACCCTTGCCATCAGTTTTCCTGTAGGGTGTTTGTCAAAGAACGAAAGAGAAAGAGAAAGCATATGGCGAAAAACCTTTTCCTTGAGATCTCTCACTACCGCCAAACCTATTTTAGTCGCGATGATGACCTGTATGTAGGAAAGAATCATTGCAAAGGAAAAAGTCCCCGCGAACAGAAGTGAGTAAAAGACTATATCTCTGACTGACTTCTGAGGAATTGCATTATCTATCACCATCCTGAGAATAAGAGGACCCGCAAGTTCTCCGGCTACTGAAAACAAAAGGAGAAGTGCGGCAAGAGCAAATGCTTTCTTATGCGGTTTCAGGAATGGCAGCATCTTACGCAGAACAACAACTGTTGATGTTCTGGAAATGCTTGCGTCATCTGGGATTTCGTCAAAATGAAAGTGCATCGTAATATACCTTTAATCGTAATTTACACATGATCAATATCTTTTTCAGGAAAACTTTGCGGTGTATTTCCGCCTGAAAGATCAGCTTCTGATTACTGGATTCGCCCTTTGATCATAGTGATGCCCTTCGCTTGAGGAAGAGTATTAATGCAGGATTTTTTTTAAATGTCAAGGTTGGCTGTGTTTATTCGTTTATATGAAATGCATTATTAGTGAATTGTGTGGATTTAGGGCAATAATGTCAAAATACAAGGTTTGACCCTTGCTTTGACCAGGTTTTTCAGTTTTTCAAGATTATTCTTATCTCCGATCAGGACTCCTGTGGGACCGGGTCTGTCTGGCAGAGCATAAGTAATCTTTTCTCCTGTCAGTGCCAGTTCCTCCAGACTCGCATTATCCTCTTCCGAACGGCCTACAAGCCCTATGGTATCTTCAGATAGTCTGAATATTCTTCCATACCTGATAAGCCGCGAGTTGAGTTCGGTTAACAGACCGGGGATATCCATCAGCATTTTCAATCTTGAACAGTAGTTCGGATCGGTCAGAAGGCAGCCGCCACCTGGTGCCTTGTATTGAAAACCATGTTCCTCAGCGATCAGTATCTGCGGTTTCCTGCTTCTGCCTGACAATCGGAGCAGTTTGCTCCTGTCGACAAGTCCTCTTTCCTCAGGGTCTGTAGGGGGAAGAAGCTTTGCGGAAAGCGGCCTGAGGAGAATTTCCTGGAAACCGGACAGTCTCGCGACTCTGTTAAGCGATCCCCTGTTCTGGGACATCGGCCGCTGTCCTGCCACTTCTCCTGAGAATATGAAATCGAATTTTTCAACCAGAGCAATTTCACCAAGTTTCCTGAACATTCCGGCATGGCAGTCTATGCATGGGTTGCAGTTATTCCCGAACCCGCTGGGAGGATTATTAAGTAGAGACATTATTGTCCCGGAGTAGTCGATTTCCCGCCATGGAATTCCAAGCTGCGCTGCTCCTGTTCGACCATCGTCTGATGTGAAGAAAGGGCTGGAAAATGAAACAGTCTCGACTTCGATGTGCTGGTCTAGAAGAACCTTCGCTGCGATCATACTGTCAAGACCGCCGGAGAAAGCTCCCAGAGCCCTTACGCCCATCTGATGTGTGATCCTTTAATGATTTTCCATCCTCTGCTCTCAGCCAGTTTTCGCAGTTTTCCATCGGGACATACCGCTATTGCCGACCCGCACTGTTTCATGACGAATCTGTCTGACCAGGAATCTCCAACCGCAATACAGTTTTCGAGATTAATCCCTTCTTTCTCGCATATCTGTTTCACCAGTATGGCCTTGTTCCTTCCCCACGGACGCAGTTCCGTAAGATTTCCGCTGAACCTGCCGTTTATAATCTCCGGAATGCTGGCCAGAACAAGATCCGCTGATAGTTCTTCCGCGATAAAACCCGCAATGTATTCAAGGGAAGCGGAAAGGATTACGATTTTACTGCCTGCTTCGCTCAATTCCCGAATAAATGAAGCTGTCCAGCCGCGCAATCTTTTCAGGGCAAGTTCTTCTGACAGTTTCCTTGCCTCTGCTTCCGCTATCTCAGGGGAAACATCCATCAGGTAAGTTCTGTTCCACCCTTTTCCTTCTCGCAGCGTCCTCAGCGGGTGAAGCACATAGGAAAGCAAAAATCGAAGTAAGCCATGCAGAGACAGTATCCGTTTTTTCAGCAAACGCTTGAGAAAAAGCTTTTCGGACGATACGGAAAGCAGAGTGCCGTCCAGATCAACAAAACACATCAGCGGAACCGCACCACTGTTCATACGTGTCTGCGTATAACCTTCATTACACAAGTGCTGGCGCTATCCTCACACCTCGCCCTGAACCAGGCGTATTATCAAATACGGCAGTGATGTGGACAAGAATTCCGGGGAATATCCTTGGAAATTCACCATGGAACAATGTGTGAGCCATATTTGTGTATTTGACTATATCCAATGCATAGTCACTTACTTCTGAATCGTTGGGAGCTATCAGCTGTCCAATTCCTCTTACTTCGTATGATTTGCTGTCAAGAAATACCAGCGAGGTTGTGGGTCTTTCCATCAGATTCAGAAATGTATGTGTCTCAAATTCAGGTGTACTGTAAAGTTCCAGTGAAATCATTTTTGTCAGATCGAAATTGCCCGCATCCGAGTACAGGTTGATCAGATAATCAAGCCTTGGGCCCATTCCTCCGGACAGGAGGTTTTCCATTTCCTCCAGAAGATCCTTTATGATTTCTCTTCTCGGGCATAGACCCATGCCCTTGAAAGCGTTGTTTATTTCCAGCCTGCTGTCAGCCCGCTCCGCGCCCCAGGTTGCCATCGCGGCGTTATGAGGTCCCGCCAGAGAAGGAGGGGATCCACCTTCACCACTGAACATGAGAGATATATTCTCAAGGACATCAAGGCGGGCAGATAGATTCCAGTCCATGAACTGCTGCGGAAGCTCGATTGTCTGAAATTCATCCCATCTGCCATCCAGATAAGCTCTGATAATCCCGGAAGCTTCCTGAGAAGCATCTACCTTTGCCTGATGAAACGATCCTTCAGCCCAGAATTCATCCATTCCCTGTTCCCATTCCCCGGCTAGCGCTCTGCCTGCTACGGATGATAATAGCAGAGCTCCACCCAGCTTACCCGTTTTATTGAGAAACTGTCTTCTGTTAAGTTTCTCTTCTGGTTTCCCTTTCTTAGCCAAGATAAGCCCTCCTTAGTTTCATAGCCTTACTACTACAAAGTGTATTATCTTCTGCAATTGATAGACAGGAGGAAGATTGTCCAAAATAGCCGATGCCGCAAGGGCAGAAAAATATGATGTCCTGACCGATCTCTGGTTCGAATCTCTCTCAGAGGGCCTCTCTGTTGAGGAAATGATCACGGTTTTTTCTGTTCTGAAGCAGAACAATAAGGAAGCTCTTTCCCTGGAACTGCTTGAACTGACAATTGAGGAAATGGAGAAAAACGGAACTGACAGGATTTCAGACCTGCTCAGAAAATCCGCCCTTATCTTCAGTCATTCAGAACCCCTCAGAAAAGCACTGATAGAATCTCTCAGAGACGAGTACCTCATGTTCCAGCCTCTGGAGAATTTCCTGAAGCTGAGCGGCCTGACAACGAAGAATGCCCGGGTTGATGTCTCATGGAAAAAGTTCCGGAATCTTATGCATTACAGAGAAGGTGGATATCTTTTCCATAACATATTCGGTCCGGGGCGGATTATCAGAATAAGCAGAACGTTCATTTCCATCGATTTTCAAAAATCCGCGAATCATGATATGAAATTGGATGTTGCGCTTGATTCAACCATTCCTCTTGAGCCTGATTCTCTAACCGTCTTGAGATGGTGTGATCCGTCAGGCTTTCTTCATCTCTTCGACAGCTCTCCGGCAGAGTTCCTGAAGAGGCTTTTCCAGGAACCTTTCGGAAATCCGCAGGAAATAACTCTGCAGGGCCTGACCCCTGTGTTCAGGGATTCAGAAATCAGCAATACAGAAGCATGGAAGCGTTTGAGAAAAGCAGCGTCTGTTACGCCGGGCTTCGTTGATCTCGGAGAGCGTATTGTACTCAAGAATGAAACTATCAAAGAGTATGACCAGATTCGCAGTATCATCAACCGGAGAAAATGTCCTGTCTCGGACAAGACAAAAGAAATCCAGGCTCTCCTGAAATCATCAGGAGCAGTCAACTCTGTCATGGTTGCTGATCTGCTTGATGATGTAAAAGGAATTTCCAGCCCGGAAACAGGTTCTCTTTTCGAACTGTCATGGACACTTACCGGAAACGGGAAGATGGATGATTTTCTGGAATTTTCATCAAATTATATTGAAAAGAACTCTGCAAGAGGTTTGAGAGCTTTCTCTGAAATTCATTCACTATCCTGCAGAAAATTGTACCTTGAGCTCTTTTTCTCGGGAGAAGCAGACCGGAAGGAAAAACTTCAGCTTCTGATGAAGCTTAAAAGATCGCCCTGGGAACATTGCGCAAAATTCCTTGTGAAAACTGATCCCGAATTGCTGAACGAGTGCATCGGGTCTTTTCTGTCCGACCCCTCGGAAACAGACCGGTTTCTCTGGGCACTCTGTTTTCTGGCTACACACGAAAGCTTTGATGAAACTCCTTTCGACGAAAAGCAGATTAAACTGTTCATGGATTATCTTATCTTCGCTAAAGCCGACACTCAGAAAAAAGTAATTGTTCTTCTTATGGGTTCCCTGAAGGAAAAACTTAACGGGTATCTGTCTTCTATTGATACCCGAAAACTGAGTAATTATCTCGATTGTTTCGATACAAGTTCCATCATTCACCGTTTCGGTCTGTTTCTTGCAATCGGAAGAGAGATTTCGCGAAGAAGAGAATCGGGAGCAATAAAATCATTGAAGCAGCATTTCTGGGAATCTGATACGCTCTTTTCCAGCAAAAGAGCGATCGAAAAGCGAAGAGCGGATACCCTTCATTTGAAGCGGGTTGATATTCCTGCTGCTGCGGATGCCATAGGGGAAGCCGCATCACATGGAGATCTTTCAGAGAACGCGGAATATGCTGCTGCAATAGAAAAGCGGGACCTGCTCCTTGACAGGCTTCGAAGATGGAACGAAGAGCTTGATAAGTACCAGGTTTACCCTGCAACAGAGATAAGCACTTCGATTGTTTCCCCCGGAATAAGAGTTGTACTTGAAAGCTCAGGAGATCCGAACTCAAGACGTGTGTTTGATATTGTGGGGCCGCTGGATGCTGATCCGGGAAAGAGCAGAATCAACTACAAGGCTCCCGTCGGGAAAATTCTTCTCGGAAAATCAACTGGAGATACTATCATCCTTCCGGGAACCGGTAATGAAAAATGGGAAATAGTATCCCTGGAAATACTGGAGGATCTGTAGCAAAAGATGATCTGCCAGAAATGCGGCACTGAATATCATTCCAGAACAATTGGATTCAAGGCGTATTGTGAGAACTGCGGAAGCTATCTCCATGCTTGTATTCATTGCCGTATCTATGACCGTAAAGCAGAAGGATGCCGTTCTCTGACTACTGAAGCCGTTCGAGACAGAGGGGGTATCAACTATTGTGAAGAGTACATGCCTGAACTCCGGTCTCCATCGACACTGTCCGGAAACTCCTCCGCCACCAGGGACAGTTTCAGTAAACTCTTCGGAGATTCAGATCATGATTTAAAGCAGAAGCAAAATGAAATTGATTAGCAGCCTGCATGTTTCCGGGAAGTGCAGGCTCGGTTTTCATGGGACTCTTCTGCTTCTTCTGCTGACTGCAGGATACCTGATGGTTTCCCTGCTCTACCCTTCTACTCTGCGTTTTGCAATCGTGGGCGCGATACTTGGGGGAATACTGATCGTTTCGAATCCCCGACCGGCTGCCTGGCTGCCGTTTATGCCTCTGGTTTTCCTCCTTGGCGGAAGTACCATGCCTTTGGGAATTTTCCACCCCTCTCTTCTGACTCTGGCTGTGTTCGGCTTCTTCGGTTTTTACATTGTGGACAAAATCGTCTGGAACGAACCTCTTCCCCGCATATCCTTTCCGGTTAAACTGGCTTTCCTGGCTCTGATCCTTCAGATGATCAGCATTACTGTATCAATCCATATACATGGTCAGTACTTCTGGAACGCTATCAGAGAGGGAAGCAGTGTCTTTCTTTTCATGCCTTTGATATTCATGGTTCCCGATCTCTGCCGCACGGAGGAAAGTCTTCTTCGACTGGCGAGAAGCCTTATCCTGACCCTTCTTCTGGCAGGAATTGTCGGGATTGTTGAATACATGTCAATTTCGGGTTTTTCAAGAGTGGATATGTCCATAGGTTACGTATACAAAGGGAGAATTTCCTCTTTCCTTGGCAATCCAAACGTTTTCGCGGGATACCTGGAACTCGCGGTCCCTTTCGTAATTGCAATAGGGCTCTGGGAAAAAATACTGAAATGGCGGGTTATCGCTCTGGTCGCCGCTCTTCTGGGAATTCTTTGCGTTCTGTTCACCTTCTCCAGAGGAGGGCTCTTCTCGGTAGTAGTGGGGGTTGGAGTTGTGCTTATCTATCGTTTCAGAAAACGTCTATGGATACCGGCTCTGATCAGCATTCTATTTATTGGATTTCTTGTAAGGAACGCTGATGTATTCGAACGTCAAATGAGTTTTTTCATGAATCCGGGAGAACTGATTAACCAGCCCACTCTCCTTCACCGGCATGTTACTTACATTGGAAGCTGGAACCAGTTTCTCGAATCACCTTTTACAGGCGTCGGCTGGGGAGCGGAAGAATTCTTCTGGGGAAATACAAGAATCTACAGCTTCTGGGAGATAAGACATTCTGTAAGCACCGAACCTATAAAATACTTCGGCGGACTCAACAGCCTGTTCCTGACCCATGCAGTAAGAGGAGGTTTGATCTCAATCTGCTCATTATGCCTGATTATCCTCACGGTGATTTTTGCCTCACTCAAAGCTGTCAGGAAAGCTCCTTTCCCATGGGGAATCGGTTTAAGCGCCGGGCTTCTGGGATTCGGAATACACCAGATAATGGACAATTTCCTCTGCTGGACACAAGCAAGCAGTTTCTTCTGGCTCTACATCGGTATTCTGGTTGCAGCCGTATCCATTTTCAGCATAAAAGGCAGAAGGATATGAAGATTCTTGTGGCAACCTACCACGCACTCCCCGGATACTCCGGCGGATGGGCAACTCCTCTCGAGCTTATGGAGAAAGAGCATAATGTCAGATACGTAGCCGCAAAGGGGGAGGAAGGATACTACGAACTGGAAAATATCCAGGTTTACGGACTTCGGAAATCCTTCAGAAGCAAGCCTGTACCCGGACTCGGAGGCAGATTGCTGAATAAATTATCCGAATTTGCCTTCGGTCTCGCTATCAGGAGAGAATTCAGAGCATTCCAGCCGCGTTTCATACTCTGTCTTGATATAATTTCCGCACGTCAATGTATCTCACTCGGTCTTCCTTACGCTCTGAGATTTCATGCTCAGCCTTCGACAACCCCTTTGAGCGAAATAGAACGTCTGTTGAGCGGAGCAATCTTCTCCACCATGAGTCCGAGCATAAGCATCCCCGGTGTAGAAATTTTTCCACATACCGAAGACCTTGAAAGGTTCACATATATCGAACATCCTTCTGCGAAGGAAGCCGTTCTTGTAGTCTCGACACTGGATAGTCTCCGGCGCCCCATGCTGTTTATCGAAGGGGTTATGAAATCCTCTCTGAAAGGCACTGTTATCGGTGATGGTCCCCTCAGGAAAGAAGTGGAGAGTGCCTGCAGAGCTTCCAGAGGAAAACTGACGTATCACGAACCTGTTCTTCGAACCGAGTTACCGGACTTTCTGAACCGGTTCCAGATAGGGGTTGCATCCTACATTAAAGTTCCTGAGATATATCAGATGAAGGTTCCTGAATATCAGGCTTCTGGAATCTTTCCATTGGTTATGCCCTGGACTCATCTCGCACTCGAAGCTCCGGAACTGACAAAAACATTTGAGACACCGGAAGAACTTGCTGCGCTGATCGATGATACCGCCAGGCATTGGGATGCCACCCTTGAAATAAGGAGAAAGGGCAGAGATTTCGCTTTGAAACATTATCATGTCGCTCAGGCAAAACAGCGTTTCAGGGAGATCCTCGAAGAATCCGGGCTTACCTGATCTATCGCTTCCTGAAACCCTTAATCTTTCGAAGCGCTGTTCGGGACACCTCTGCCCCCTGAGAGATCAACAGGATGATATATACCGCTGTCCCCGAAGTAAGATAAAGAACTACTTTTCCGAACTTATCTGCAAATCCCGCCTGCATGTCATACGGTACTATCTGCTTCATAAGAAGCATTGTTCCCGCCATTGCTGCTACTCCGAGGAATATTTTCAGGTGCTCAACGGCAATATCTCTCCCCTGAATATTCCCTGTCTTCCTTCGAAGGAAATAGAGGAGCAGCACGACTTTCGCGGATGATGCAATCGTTGTACCCAAAGCAAGCCCTCCAATCCCCAGTGGAACGATTAGAATGAAATTGAGCAGAACATTTACTATCATTCCCCATATACCGATTAGAACAGGCGTCGTTGTATCTTTCAATGCGAAAAACGCTCTTGATATGACAGAGCCGAAGCTGAAGGATGAAAGCCATGGCGCATAGAACATCAACGAATAAGCAACCATTCGAGAATCACTTATGCTGAATTCTCCTCTCTGGAACAGAATAGATACCAGAGGTACGGAAAGAACCATAAGAATTGCAGATCCGGGAATCATCAGCGATGAATTCCAGTTAAGAAGGGTTTTTAGCTCTTTTCTGAAATATACTGCATCCTTTCTTGCCGACAGAGATGAAAGAGAAACATTCGCAAGCGTAGAAATCGGCAGCAGTAAAATAGAAAAAAGAATCTTGACTATCCTGTTGGCATATTCAAGAGCTGTAACACTGCTCTCTCTGAGAAACGATGCGAGAATCTTGTCAGCAACCGGTCCGAGAAACCCGAAAATACTCCCTCCGATTAGTGGTATCGCCATCCTTATCTGCCTTGCGAAATCCGGATCCACAGGATTCAGCTCTATGCTGAACGAGTGGTGAATTCTCCTGGCAATAATAAAAAGCGTGACAAACATCCCGACGGAACCTGCGAGTACGGACAGCGGAAGAGCCATGATACCAACGGACCCGCTCAGAAGAAAAACAATTGCCAGCGATACGGTGATCTCGATCACTCTTAGAATTGAGGTAAGCCCATACCTTTTCTCAAAGTTGCACAGTCCCTGCAGAACTCCGCTGAGGGCGCTGAGAACAAGAACGGGAAGCATTATTTTCAGCATGACAGAAGCAAGAGAAAGCGCTTCCTGGTCCAGGCCTGGTCCCACTGCATAAACGAGATGCCGACTCAGAAAGAACAACAGCCCTGATAAAATCAAACCCGCCAATCCTGTCCAGGTCAGTATTCTGTTGAGAAGAATCTTCGCGGCCAGGGGTCCTTTTTGCTCCTTCACATTCGAGTAAATCGGTATGAAGGTAGCTCCAATGGAATGCGATATAACCTCTCTGACAAGAACAGGAAATACCAGGGAAACAGCGAACGCGTCAGTTTTCCATGAAGTACCGAATACTCTCGCAATCTCTACCTGTCTGAGATAAGTGAATACAGCCGCTATGAAATTTCCGAAAGACATCAGCGAAAATCCGCTCCCTCTGCCCTTCGATGAGCCAAACCACTTCAGAAACCTTTTATTCCGCATATGTGACCAGCATCAGTTCTGCTTCCTGACAGGAAGAGATCTGTATACGTCCATTGTTTCTCCTGCCGCCTTCCGCCAGCTGAACTCACCTGCCCTTTTCAGCCCTTTTTCTGAGAACTCTTCCCTTTTATTACTGTCCAGTGCCATCGTTCTGATAGCTTCAGCGATACTGTCCTTTGAAGCAGGATCAACCAGAAGTGCCGCGTTTCCCGAAATTTCCGGCATCGATGAAACGCTCGATGTTATTACAGGTGTACCACAGGCCATCGATTCAAGAACAGGAAGGCCAAATCCCTCGTAAAGAGAAGGGTAAACGAAAAATTCTGCCATTGAAAGAAGAGCCTGTACGTCCGCGCTGTCTATATGTCCCGTCAGGAATACTTTTCCCTCCGTCACGCCTTTCTGCAGTTTCTTGAAAATAGGTTCTGTTTTCCAGCCGGTACCGCCTGATATGACCAGAGACTGTGGAATGGAATCAGCTACGCTATAAAAGGCGTCCAGCAGACCTGTGAGGTTTTTTCGCGGTTCAAGAGTGCCGAGAAAAAGAAAGAATCGCTCCGGAAGAGAAAACCTCTTCCGGACCTCTTCCAGTATGGATTCATCTCTGATCGGTGTGTATTCCGGAGGAGGAGCTTCATGAATAACAGTGATTTTCTTAGAAGCGCCGGGAAAATTGTTTTCCAGTTCTTTCGCGGTGAACTCGGAAACTGCTATTATTCTTGATGCCTTCTTCACAAAAAGTGGATACATGAGATTAACCAGATGAGCTTTCCCTGTATGAAGCAAGGGATAAAGATATCCGGAGAGGTCATGAACTGTAAGTACGCCTGGAACAGGAAGTACCATGGGGAGCCGATAATACAGTCCGTGAAAAAGATCAATCCTGTCCTTCTTCAATCGAAGCGGCAAGGCAAGCTGGAACCATAGCTGGAACCGGGGAGAGGGTCTGCTCAGAACAACTGTTCTGAAATTGTCCGGCAATCCCATATCAAATGGAATCAGGCGGTTTGTGTAAAGGAAGTATTCGTTCTCGCTGTCGATGGACGCAAACCCTTTGAGCAGGCTCAGAATATAGTTGGGTATTCCGGACATCTCCCAGATAAGCGGTGAGATTTCCATTCCTATCCGCATATCATTTTTCCTCCTCCATAAATACCTTCCTTCTGCCGCGCATAGGTGAATTTACTCCTCTTCCTGGTAAATGACCACACGGTATATGATATTCCTTTGATGATTGTGCTATTAAGGGGGACTGCATGCTTTCAATCGGATTTTTCCATAACCTGCCCACAGGCGGAGCTGTGCGGATCGCCGGACAGCATATATACAACCTTAGGAAAAGATTCAAATGGTCAATTCATTTTCCTGAAGGATCAGCTGATCTTAATCCCGATGCCGGTGTTCCTCTGAATGTTCATCCTTTTCCGGAAGGGAAAAGCCTGAGCCCTCAGGGTAGAATTATCGCTCCTTATCTGCTGTGGAAAAAACTGTCCGCCTTTACCTCTCTTTGCTCTCACGTGGCTGGAGAATTTGAAAGGGAAGAGGTAGATGCAGTCTTTTCCTGCTCATCAATGGTTGTCTCCGCGCCTCCACTTCTCTTTCAGGTGTCTTCTCCAACGGTCTACATGTGTCATGAGTTTCCCAGAAGCCTTTATGAGAAAAACCTTTACAAAACAAGAAGCAGGCTGACGGATCTTCTGATTCTGCCTGTTCTCCGCAGGGAAAAGCGTATGGATTTCAAAGCAGCCAGATCTGCGGATATTCTTATTGCGAATTCATCTTTCATGAGTCCCAGAATCGCATCCATCTACGGAAGGGAACCTGTCACCGTCCGCCCGGGAATCAATACGGAACTGTTTTCTCCGGGAGACCGCATCCGTGAAGGGTCCTATTTCCTTTCAGTCGGAGCCCTTTCCCGGTTCAAGGGTCATCACCTCATAATAGAAGCGCTCAAAAATATCTCCGGGAATGACCATCGAGAGCTTATTGTGGTTGCTGACAGAAGTACCGGTAAATATGCTGAGAAGCTCCTTGCATTCGCTCGCAGAAGCCGTGTTAATCTTCGCATTCTTCAGGGTATCAGCGACAGGGAACTCATCGATCTGTATAGAAACGCAATCGCCGTTATCTGCGCAGCTCAGAGAGAACCCTACGGATTGGTGCCGATTGAAGCCATGGCATGCGGGTGCCCTGTAATAGCTGTCAGCCAGGGGGGGTTTATAGAGAATGTGGATGACGGTGTAACCGGTCTTCTTGTGCCGAGATCAATCTCTGGTATAGCCGGGGGGATATCATCCATAGTAAATATGTCTCCTTCACACCTGAAAAAAATAACAGTTAACGGCAGAGAGTTTGTTATCCGGGAAAGAACTATGCGGTCTGAAGCGGATAAAATCGGCGATCTTCTGGAAAAGGCGGCTGTCAGGGTCAGGGTCGGACATAACAACGTACACTTGTGAATCAAAGAAATACAAATAATATCATTATATACATACTATGGATTATGTATATTATGTATAAAATTTAATTATACTATAAATTATTTGTGTATATCAGTATAACAAGTGTACGTTGTTATGTCCGACCCTGACGGTAGACCCTGACGGTATTGACTGTCCGGG
>JAUVEU010000015.1 GCA_030594645.1 Candidatus Aegiribacteria sp. | reverse complement strand
AATCTTCTATAATCTTTCTTTTTCGGCCGTCCTTTCTCTTGGACTAAAGAGTTTCAGTTCTCTCGGCTCGAAGACAGATCCGATTCTGGAGATTCAATACCCGATGCCGTGGAGAATACTCGCGGAACGCGAGTCATTTTCGGAAAATTCTGGAAATTCTAAACTATGGTACGCCCGACAGGATTCGAACCTGTGGCCTGCGGATTAGAAGTCCGCTGCTCTATCCAGCTGAGCTACGGGCGCACCTGTTTTTCATGTATGCGATGCCGCGAGGTTCATGACCCCGCGGCTTAATTATCTGGTACGCCCCCCGGGAATCGAACCCGGAACCTACGGATTAAGAGTCCGTTGCTCTGCCAATTGAGCTAGAGGCGCATTAATGGGGTGGGAGACCGGACTTGAACCGGCGACCACCTGATCCACAATCAGGGGCTCTACCAACTGAACTACTCCCACCATCGAAGCCCGCTGATTCTATTGTAAACGGTGTTCTTCGTCAAGGATATTTACTATGATTCTGCTGACTTGTGTAATTTGAAATATACCGATAAGCTGGCTTTAATGTGATCCTGTATGGAGCAGATAGATGAAATGCCCCCGTTGTTCAAGCATTGACGACAGAGTCATTGATTCCCGTGCCGTGAGGGACGGAGAAGCTACACGCAGAAGGCGCGAGTGTTCTGAGTGCGGATACAGGTTCACCACATATGAGTTCATTGAAAGGTCATTTCCTGTTGTTGTCAAGAACGACGGCCGGAGAGAGCCTTTCGATCGTCATAAGCTTGAGAAAGGCATTGACAGAGCATGTGAGAAGAGACCTGTAGCTGCGGAGGATTTACGTGATCTGGTAGACAGGATCATTGCAAAAGTAACCGAGGAATTCCCGGATGAAGTTACAGGCAAATTCATTGGTGAGTGTGCTATGGAGTTCCTGCAGGAAGTTGATCAGGTAGCTTATGTTCGATTCGCAAGTGTTTACAGACAGTTCAAGGATGTGTCTCAGTTCAAGGAAGAACTGGATAGACTTCTGAAGGATTAGTTTAGAGTTTTAGATTATACAGCAGCGATACGCAATGCAGCATACAGGGGAGGCGTATGACCAGAGCAAGAACATTCAGAGGAGGCACTCATCCTCCAGGTAACAAAGGGTTGTCATCCGGGAAACCGATCAGGAAAATTCCTGCTCCCGATATTGTCAGGATACCTTTGTGTCAGCATCTTGGAGCTCCATCAAAATCTGTTGTTAAAAAGGGTGATACCGTAATCAGGGGACAGGAGATCGGTGCTCAGAACGGTTTCATCAGTCTGCCGACCCATTCTTCTGTTAACGGAACCGTAACAGGTATTGAGGATTATCCAATGCCTCACAGGAGGAGCGGTCCTGTTGTGGTAATCGAGACTGAATCCGAAGAGGGTGGTCAGATCTTCGAGAAGTGGGACGATTTCCACGATCATTCGCCAGCTGAGATTATAGAGAGAGTTAAACAGGCCGGTATTTCAGGAATGGGCGGCGCATGTTTCCCCACTTATGTAAAGCTTTCCCCTCCTCCCGATAAGAAGATTGATACTCTGCTGATAAACGGAGTAGAATGTGAGCCATATCTGACGGCCGATGACCGGCTTATGCTGGAAAGGCCGGACGACATCATTCTTGGTATGGAGATACTAGCATACACTCTGGGTGTTCAGAGATGTGTAATCGGAATTGAAGTCAATAAGCCGAATGCAATAGATGTAATGAAGAAAAAAGGTGTCACCGTTCTGCCATTGAAGGTCAAATATCCCCAGGGTGCGGAGAAACAGCTCATTGACGCTGCCACCGGCAGAGAAGTTCCCGCTGGAGGACTTCCCCTGGATATTGGAGTAGTTGTTCAGAATGTCGCAACTGCTGCCGCGGTTGCCGGTGCTGTTCGAGATGGCGAACCTTCAATCAGAAGGATAATTACAGTAACAGGTAAAGGGGTCTCCTCCCCATGCAACTATGATGCCTGCGTTGGAACGCTGTTTACCGATCTCATAGAGGAATCAGGCGGATATTCCGGTGATGTTGAGAGATTGATCAGCGGTGGACCGATGATGGGTATTGCTCTTTACACCGATGGTGTTCCGGTGACCAAGGGCACAAGCGGTGTTCTTGCTCTATCCCCGCAGGAGGTCAGAGATATAGCGGAGGGACCATGTATCAGATGCGGCAAATGCGTGGATATCTGCCCGCTTAAGCTTGTTCCCAGCATGATCGCCACAGCAGCAGAGAACGACCGGTGGGAAATGGCAAAAGAATACGGCGCATTGAACTGCATGGCATGCGGAACGTGCAGTTATGTCTGTCCGGCTGGAAGATATCTCGTTCATTATATCAAGAAGGCTCAGGATGCTATACGATCAGGCCAGGGAGAGGGGGCATAAATGGAACACAAACGATTTGAACTTGCGATGTCACCCCATGTTGGCACACAACAGAGTACAAGGAAGATAATGTTCGATGTGGTCATAGCTCTGCTTCCTGCGCTGGCAGCCGCGACCTGGTTCTTCGGACCGGGGGCACTTCTTATTGTTGCTCTAAGTGTGGCAACAGCTGTGCTGGCGGAGTATCTGTGCCTGAAGTTCATGAAGAGACCTGTCAGTTTTGCGTTCGATGGCAGTGCCATTGTAACCGGTATTCTCCTGGCGTACAATGTACCCCCCGGTGTTCCATGGTGGCTGCCGGTTCTGGGATCTGCCTTTGCGATTGTTGTCGGCAAGCAGGCATTCGGAGGTCTCGGACACAATATTGTGAACCCCGCTCTCCTTGGTCGTGCTTTTCTGATGGCAAGTTTTCCGATTCTGATGACCGCTGGATGGACAGCGCCTGAGGAGTGGAGAAACGGGCAGGATAATCCCTGGGAGACAAACGGAATCGTGCAGGAAGAACTGCTGGAAATGCCGAATGCTGATGCGATTTCCGGAGCCACTCCTCTAAACGTTCTGAAACAGAGTTTTGATCTGGACAAAAGCGCTGCTCTTGCAGATGAAGAAGGCAATCATGCGGAAGCTGCTGAACTTGGAGCAAGAGCGTCCGGTATACGTCACGCATTGTCGCAGAAATCAACTTATCTTAATCTCCTTGTTGGAAGGAGAGGGGGATGCATCGGTGAAACCTCTGTTCTTCTCCTTCTTGCCGGAGCACTGTTCCTGATCATAAGAGGTGTCCTTGAAATCAGACTTCCTCTGAGCTATCTGGGAACGGTAGCTCTTTTTGCCTGGGTATTCGGAGGCAGTGGATGGTTTAACGGTGATCCGCTGTTCCATGTTCTTGCCGGTGGAGTGATACTGGGGGGATTCTTCATGGTTTCGGATATGGTGACGACCCCTGTGACACCAAAAGGGAGGATCATATTCGGAGTTGGAGCAGGACTGTTAACAATGGTTATCAGAAGATGGGGCGGATATCCTGAGGGATGTTCATACTCCATACTTCTTATGAATCTTATAACTCCGCTGATTGATCGATTCACTCGACCAAAGATTTTCGGGGAGGTGAAAGAGAATGATTGAAATGCTTAAACTGGGGCTTGTCCTGATGCTTGTAGCGCTTATTGCCGCGGTGGCTCTTGGTATTGTGAACAGCAGTACCGCCCCGATCATCGCAATACAGCAGGAACTCGAGAAACAGAATGCCATGTCTGAAGTAGCCGCAAGCCTCATGCCCGATGACAGCCTGGCATTTGATTCCCTTTCAATACACAATCTCGAGAATCCGTATGCTTCATGTGATGAACTGCTGCAGGTTGTGAAAGTATTCCTGCCGCCTGATACATCAAGAATCGGTTACGTGTTCATAGCCTATGGAAAGGGTTATTCAAGCACATTGCAGACAATGGTGGCAACTCGAATGGATGGAAGAGTTGCCGGGACGATAATTCTCAACCAGCAGGAAACCCCGGGTCTCGGAGCGAATATCGTTATTCCCTCCAAACTTATTGAGCATCTTACCGGCATGACTGCTGAAGAATGTCGTCTTAGGAAAGATGGCGGAACAATTGATGCCATGACCGGATGCACGATCACTTCCAGAGCAGTCGTTAATTCAGTACGGCAAGGGCTTGAGGATATGAGCGGAGCCGGATTGTTCTACGATGATATTACCCTGGATGAAGAACATGCGGAAGGAGGTACGGAATGAGCCTGATGAAGGATCTCACTAATGGAATCTACAAGGAGAACCCTGTATTCAAACTCGCTCTGGGAATGTGTCCTTTCCTTGCCGTAACCACTTCTGTTGAGAATGCGCTTGGTATGGGTGCTGCTGCAACATTCGTGTTGATCGCGTCGAATTTTCTGGTCTCGCTTTTTCGTAATCTGATTCCGTCTAAGGTCAGGATTCCATGCTATATCGTGATTATAGCGACTTTTGTAACACTGGTTGATATGGTTATGCACGCATATCTGCCTGCCCTGCA
Source organism: Candidatus Aegiribacteria sp. (assembly GCA_030594645.1). Lineage (GTDB taxonomy): Bacteria > Fermentibacterota > Fermentibacteria > Fermentibacterales > JCC-6 > Aegiribacteria. The sequence continues at coordinate 48,677 of JAUVEU010000015.1, read as the reverse complement.
CAAAAGCCTTGGAATTTTCATACCGCTGATAGTTGTGAACTGTATTATTCTCGGCAGAGCGGAGGGTTTTGCAAACAGGCATCCTGTGCTCAACTCGATTGCCGATGGAATTGGAATGGGTGTTGGCTTTACGATGGCAATGGTCGTTCTCGCGACTTTCAGAGAACTTCTTGGTAACGGAACATGGTTGAATATGAACGTTCTTGGTTCTGCGTTCCGGAATCAGCCATTACTTATAGCGATATTGGCTCCAGGAGCTTTCATACTTCTCAGTTTTATTATGGGGTTTTTCAAAATACTTGAAACCAGAAAAGGAGGTCGTCAGTAATGAATGCAACAGCACTTCTGTCAATGCTGCTTGCGGCACCTTCCTCCGGTAATCAGGGATTTGACCTGGGCAAGATGATGGCGATTATTATTGCTGCGATATTCGTAAACAACTTCGTTCTTTCAAGGTTCCTGGGAATCTGCCCGTTCATTGGAGTATCAAAACAACTTGATTCAGCGATTGGAATGGGAGCCGCGGTTGTTTTCGTCATGACTCTGGCGACACTTGGCTCCTGGTCCGTTTATAACATGCTCCTCGTTCCTTTAAATCTTGGATATCTCAGGACCATCGCGTTTATCCTGATAATAGCTTCACTCGTTCAGCTTGTTGAGATGATTCTTCAGAAATTCAGCCCATCTCTTTACAGAGCGCTGGGTATTTTCCTGCCGCTGATAACTACGAATTGCGCTATCCTCGGAGTGGCGGTACTGAATATCGATGAGAAGTACAGCCTGGGTTATTCTCTGGTGAATGCCATAGCCGCGGGAATAGGTTTCACGCTTGCCTTGGTTCTCATGGCAGGTCTAAGACAACGGCTTGAGCTGGCGAATGTGCCTCCCGCATTGCGAGGGAAACCAATGGCTTTTCTGATTGCCGGAATAATGTCTATAGCCTTTCTCGGTTTCGCCGGACTGGGGAGCTGACATGAATACAGGTTTGATTCTGCTTAAAGTATTGGTAAGTCAGGATTCGCTTGGAGATGCAATTGTGAATCCCGTAATTGTTCTTGGTGCAATGGGGCTTCTTCTGGGGCTTGGTCTTGCATTTGCAGCGTTTAAACTTGCTGTCCCAAAGGATCCAATGGTAGAAAAGATCAGTGCTCTGCTGCCCGGCGTTAACTGCGGTGGATGTGGTTACCCTGGTTGTAATCAATTCGCGGAAGCGGTAGCCAAAGGTATTGCTTCACCAGGAGGATGCGTTGCAGCGAGTGAATCCATAAATGCTAAAATAGCTGAAGCTGCTGGAGTGGAGTTTTCTGACAGTGCGAAACTGGTGGCTCTGGTTCACTGCAACGGCGGACACTCAGCCAGAGATGAATTCGAATATCACGGTCCCTCGGACTGCGTATCCGCTACCCTGATCATGGGTGGTCAGAAAACCTGTTCTTATGGATGCCTTGGATTTGGCGACTGCGTTGAAGTCTGCCTTTTTGATGCTATAGTGATCGGTGAGAATGGTATCCCGATAGTGGACAAGAATGCGTGTACCGGGTGCGGAAAGTGTGTAGAAATCTGTCCAAAGGATATTATTGAATTATGGCCTGTGAACAGGGAAGTTGTTGTTGCCTGTGCAAGTCTTGATAAAGGTGCTATTGCGAGAAAAGCTTGCACAATGGCCTGTATCGGATGCAGGAAATGCATAAAAATTTGTCCGGTTGAAGCTATTACAGTTGAGGATTTCCTGGCGGAAATTGAACCCGATAAGTGTATCAATTGCGGGGTGTGTGCTACGGTATGTCCCACCGGTGCGATTCTCGATACCGCTCCCGCCAGACCGAAAGCGTATATCGACGGAAGCTGTATCGGATGTACACTGTGCACAAAGGCATGTCCTGTAGACGCGATCCACGGAGAACTGAAGGAAAAGCATGAAGTCGACAGTGAGAAGTGTGTGGGCTGCGGTATCTGTGTTTCCATATGTCCAAAGAACTCCATTCGCATGATAGGGGCTAAATCATATCAGCATGGGCAGGAGTATAGAGTGTGAAGGATAACGAAATCAACAGGGGACTGAGAGAGTTACCCGCTGTTCATGAACTTGCAGAAGAGCTTAGGAGTGAAATCCCTGACGCTGCTCCTGCTGCTGTCCGCGAAGCCTGCCGAAAGACACTGGAAACTGAGCGAAAAAGGATTCTCGACGGAGGTAACCCACTTTCAACTGATGATTTAAAGAAATATTCATTAAGTGAGTATGTACACCTTACCGGATCCAGCATGAAAAATGTTATCAATGCTACAGGTGTGATTCTGCATACCGCCATCGGAAGAGCATGTCTCCCTGAGCGATCGATTGAGGCAGTATACAGAGTAGCGAAAGGTTACAGCGTGCTTCAATGGGATGAAGAAACCGGCAGAAGAGGACATCGTGATATCCATACAGAGAAACTGATCTGCGAACTGACAGGGTCAGAAGCGGCTACAATTGCCAACAACAATGCAGGTGCTACACTTCTTGTTCTTTCCGCTCTGGCGCGTGGCAGAGAGGTGATCGTTTCCAGGGGGCAACTTGTTGAGATCGGGGGGTCTTTCCGGATACCTGAAGTTATGAAACAGAGTGGTGCCCATATGCGAGAGGTTGGCTGCACGAACAGAACGCATCTAAGAGATTATCGTGAAGCTGTCAATGAGAATACAGGGGTGATACTCCGCGTTCATCCTTCGAATTACAGGATCAGGGGATTCTCAAGTGAGGTTTCACTGGAGGAACTTGTCAAACTCGGAAGAGAGCATGATATCCCTGTAGTGGACGATCTCGGAGCTGGTTCATACGTTGATTTGAAGCATTTCGGAATTCCGTCGGAACCTACGGTTCGAAGCAGTATCGAAGCCGGTGCAGCGGTTGTTACAAGCTCCGGTGATAAACTTATCGGAGGTCCGCAGGCCGGTATCATATCAGGGCAGAAGAAGTACATCGATATTATTAAGAAGCATCCTCTGGCCAGAGCGCTGAGAGTAGGGAAACTCACAATAGCCGCGCTGGAGGCCGCTCTTGTCCTTTTCAGAGAAGATCCGGAATACCTTATTGCCAATCATCCCCTTTACAGGATGTTTGCTGCTGAAAAAAGTGAACTGAAAAAGATTGCGGATGAATTCGTCTCAATGCTTGAACTTCCGGACTCCTGTTCCGCGACGGTAATCGAAACAGACAGTTACGTAGGCAGCGGCGCTCTTCCTGATCATGCCATTCCTTCATGGGGAGCTGCTGTCTCATGTCCTGATACGGAGCTTCTTGCCCGCGGATTGCGCCTTGGTTCACCTGCCGTTGCCTCAAGGATCGAAGATGGTCTTCTGAAACTTGATATGCGCACAATGCAACCGGGTGAAGCGGAAGAACTCGCGGTTCTGGTAAATAAGCTAACAGGAGAACTATGGGCGTAATCGTCGGTACTGCCGGTCATATTGATCATGGCAAGAGTTCACTTGTAAAGTATCTCACCGGAACAGACCCTGACAGATTAAAAGAAGAAAAGGAACGGGGAATAACGATCGAGCTTGGATATGTTTTCATGCCAATGCCTGATGGTGATGTACTATCCTTTATTGATGTTCCCGGACATGAAAAATTTATTCGGCAAATGGTGGCAGGTGTTGCGACAGTTGATTGTTTCCTGCTCGTGGTAGCAGCAGACGAAGGTGTAATGCCTCAGACCGGAGAACACCTGGATATCCTCAGACTTCTGGGAGTTAATAAAGGAATTGTTGCACTGACAAAATGCGATCTTGTCAGTTCTGAGATGCAGGATCTTGCTGAAGCTGATATTGTTGGTTTTCTTCAGAATACTCCTTTTGAGGGAACAAGTGTTATTAGAGTATCCTCAGAAACCGGTCAGGGGATGGATGATATCCGGAAAGCACTGTTCCAGATGAAAGAGGAGATAGGTCAGCGACAGACAGGAACAAAATTCAGACTGGACATTGACAGGGTTTTCATACTTGAAGGATTTGGCACGATCATAGGTGGCACAGCGGTTTCGGGTAGTGTTAAAATTGGAGATAACCTTGAGCTTCAACCCGGAGGTAAAACCTATCGCGTGCGTGAAATGCGGGTGAATGCAAACAAAGAAGTGCAGTCGGGAACGGCTGGTGACAGGATAGCTCTGAATCTTGTTGGCCTTCAGCGGGAAGATGTGTCATACGGTTCCTGTGTTGCAGAACCGGGTTTTTTGCAGGTAAAGAACAGTCTTGATACAAATTTGACATTGCTGAGATCTGCAAAGCCTCTAAAGAGGTACCAGAGGGTAAGGCTGCATACCGGTACCGCCGAGATCATGGCGCGTGCTGTTCCTGTGGAAACCGATGTGATACACCCTGGATCAACAGGATTTGTGCATTTCCAGCTCGAATCTCAGGTTGTAGCTCTTCCAGGTGACAGATTCGTCATAAGGAATTACTCTCCGGTAATTACGATTGGCGGAGGAATAATTCTCGAAGCCGGAACAGGAAAAGTAAGAAAAAAACATGTCCGGGAAAGGATATCTCACCTTGAAGTGCTTTCATCCGGGGATATTGCCGCTGTGCTTTCCGAGATGGTGCAGCAGGCCGGATTCGATGGAGTTTCCGTAAGTGAAGCTGCCAGTTCGACAGGTAATATTCCGGAAGAGATTCAGGCAGTTTTTGCCGAATTGAGGGAGCAGGGAACAGTTGAATTGATGAAGGACGGAACTACTCACAGGGCGGTTAGTTCGGAACTGGCTGATGAGGCGGGGAAAACGGTTGTTTACAGTATTCAGAAGCATCATGAAACCAATCCTGTTAGTTTCGGCGTGCAATTATCAGCTCCAGGCAGAATACTGTCCGGATATCCTCAATGGTTTGTCAGGTCAATTGTTGAGAACCTGATCGAAAGTGGAAGAATCGAACGTAGAAAAGAATGGCTTGCTCTTCTCACATATGGGAAGGGAATTCCCCCGGAATATGCCGCTCCAGTGGAGCAGATAATTCGGAAAGTTGATTCCGGAGGAATTCAGGGTTTATCAATTACTGATTCCGGTGATGACGGTCTGGTCAACTCATTGATCGAACGCGAGATGCTTTTTGAATTAACAAAGGGAATCCTTATTTCTGCGGAGCAGGCAGAAACCGTTCAGGAGAAAGTAATTGAAGCATTCGGTGAAACCGGATTCACTCTTGCTCAGCTCAGGGATTTTCTTGGAGTATCCAGGAAGCTTGCGCTGCAATGGGGAGAATTTTTTGATAGAAGAGGCTGGACTGTCCGAAAAAGCGACCGGAGATATTTTACCAGTTAGTCACAGTAGTTTACAATAATCAATGTTCTTCTTATGCTTCCCATTCTCTTACATATAACTATCTGGAGGTAGTATGCATATTGCGGTAGTAGGAAGTGGTTACGTCGGGCTGGTTGCGGCCACCTGTCTTTCCGAGATGGGAAACGATGTAATTTGTGTTGATAAGGACGAGAAAAAGATCAACAACCTGAATAACAGCATAATCCCCATTTACGAGCCTGGTCTTGAAGCGATGATAAAGCGAAATACTGCTGAGAATCGGCTTACCTTCACGACTGATATAGGACCCGCCATAAGGGAAAGTTCAATAATCTTCATTGCGGTGGGTACACCGCCGGGTGAAGACGGATCTGCGGATCTCCAGCATGTACTTGCCGTTGCTTCGGATATAGCAGAACATATGGATGGCCCTAAAATTGTTGTTAACAAGAGTACTGTTCCAGTCGGCACAGCAGACCGTGTAAAGGAACAGATTCAAAAAAATACATCTCATGAAGTCAGTATTGTGAGCAATCCTGAATTCCTCAAGGAGGGTTCTGCGATTGATGATTTCATGAAACCTGACCGCGTGGTTATCGGTACTGATTCTGCTTCCGTGGCTGAGACAATGCGTGAGTTGTATTCGCCATTTGTCAGAACGAACAATCCTATTCTTGTTATGAGTAACAGGAGTGCTGAGATGACCAAATACGTGGCAAACAGTCTTCTCGCAACAAGGATTTCCTTCATGAACGAGATAGCCAACATGTGCGGAACGGTAGGAGCTGATGTCAACGATATCAGGATCGGCATCGGATCAGATACACGAATTGGATACAGCTTCCTTTTCCCCGGTGCTGGATTCGGTGGGTCCTGTTTCCCGAAAGACATTCGCGCGCTGCAGAAAACGGCAATTGAGCATGGTCATGAATTAAAGGTACTCAAAGCTGTAACGGAAGTAAATCAGGCTCAGAAAAAGTTGCTTGTCCATAAAGTAGTTGATCATTTCGGGGAGGATCTTTCCGGATTGACTATAGGAATATGGGGTATTTCCTTTAAACCGAATACTGATGATATCCGCGATGCTCCTTCTTTGATAGTGATGCAAGGCCTACTTGATAAGGGGGCGAATGTTGTTGCATACGACCCTCAGGCAATGGACAACGCGGAACGGGTTCTTGGTGATTCTGTCAGGTTCGCATCTTCCACGTATGACGCTGTAGCAGGAGTTGACGCATTGGTTCTTGTAACAGAGTGGACTGAATTCAGGGAACCTGATTTTAAGAGAATGATGGATATAATGAATCAGCCGGTTATATTTGACGGCAGGAATGTTTTCAATCCCTTGAAGCTGGCTGATTTAGGGTTTTCCTATTACGGAATTGGGAGAAATGTATGAGATTTGCTGACAGGATGAAAGATCGTAAGTACCCTTCAATTGCAATCATCGGTCTGGGGTACGTTGGCCTTCCACTTGCACTTGAATTCGTAAAAGGCGGATGCAGTGTCACCGGTATCGATATAGATCCTGAAAAACCCCGCTTCATCAAAGAGGGAAAAAGTTACCTTAAGACAATTTCTTCAGAGAGGATAGCCGAAGCGGTTGAAACGGGCAGACTGAATTGTACTACTGATTATTCGGGCATGAAGGATGCTGACGCCATAATAATCTGTGTCCCGACCCCGCTTGGTGAATCCAGAGAACCGGATCTTAGTTATGTGATCATGACCGGAAAAGAAGTTGCTGGAAATCTTCAACCCGGTCAGCTGGTAGTTCTTGAATCCACAACATATCCTGGAACAACCCGCGAGAAGCTTGTACCAATTCTTGAAGAGACCGGTATGAAAGCCGGAGTGGACTTTTTTGTAGCCTTTTCACCTGAAAGAGAAGACCCCGGCAACAAGATACACACGACCAGAACTATCCCGAAACTTGTTGGCGCACTTACTGCCGAGGGAGCTGAAGCAGCGGAAAAGGTTTATTCATTTGCCGTTGACAAAGTTGTCACCGTCAGTTCTCCTGAGGTTGCTGAGATGGCGAAAATCACTGAGAATACCTATAGAGCAGTCAATATTGCTCTTGTGAACGAACTTAAGATGCTGGCTTCCAGAATGAATGTGGATATCTGGGAAGTAATAGAAGCCGCGTCGACAAAACCCTTTGGTTATACACCGTTCTACCCTGGTCCGGGGCTTGGCGGTCACTGTATTCCCATCGATCCGTTCTATCTTACATGGAAGGCCCACCAATTCGGAATGCCCACCCGGTTCATAGAACTGGCGGGAGAGATCAATACCGCCATGCCTGACTTTGTAGTATCTGTAATATCAAGATCACTGAACTCAAAGCAGAAAAGCGTAAACGGAAGCAGTATTCTTATTCTTGGAATGGCTTATAAACCTGATATCGATGATATTAGAGAAACTCCGGCGCTCAAGGTCATGGACGAACTCCTTGAACTTGGAGCGAGTGTGGATTACAACGATCCTTTCGTCACCCGCATCGGGGCTACCAGACAGACTCATAGAAGACCAATCTCGGTTGAGTTGACAGAAGAGAACCTTCGTAAATACGATTGTGCTGTTGTCATTACCAATCATTCATGTTACGATTACCAGTGGATCGTTGATTGTTCCTCACTGGTTATTGATACCAGGAATGCCTGCGCTGGAATAACCACAGGAATGGAGAAAGTGGTTAAAGCATGAGAATTGCTTCCATAACGCTGGTTCTTGCCGTATTCACAGCATCTGCTTCCGGTCTGGAAGGATACACCGTACCCGGAGTGGAAACCGATGAGATTCTCATGAGTATTCATGTCTGGGGTGAGGTTAGAAATCCCGGTACTTATCTTGTTCCGGTTGAAGCTGATTTAATTGCCGGCATATCCGCAGCAGGCGGACCAACACAGCAGGCCAGCCTGGGTGACGTGAGCATAGTCTACGAAGACTTTGAAATAGAGTACGATCTGCACAATTTTCTTGATGCTGAAGGAGACCCGGTACCTGACCTTCATCCCGGAGCAACAATTTATCTTCGCACGAGGAGCTACGAATGGTGGAAGGAAGCTATCGATTTCACTTACAAAATTGTTGTTGCTGTTAACCTTATATGGATAATATTTGACAGATGAATACAGAAATAGCTGACGAACGGGAATCTATAAGAATCGGTGAGTACCTCTGGCTGCTCTACCGTCATAAATGGATTGTGCTGGCTTTCCTGATTGTTTCTGTGCTGGCAAGTATATGGGTTACTCAGAGAACAAGGCCTGTTTACAGATCGAGTGCTACGTTCATTTTCAATACACGCAACACGATGTCTCAGACTCTGAATATGTCAAGTGTTTTCTGGTATGAAATGGATCCCATGCGCAACAATCAGATCCAGATCATTCAGAGCCGAAGCATGGCGGAACTGGTTGCTGATTCAATCATGCGTTCCTCTTATTCTGACAGCCTTGTATCACTTCTTTTTGGCGAGATTGATCCCCCTCAGAGCAACCTTAGATCAGCACTCATAGGTATGGTACGGGGAAGCAGTTCCGTCAGTGTCATGAAGGATACCGATTTCTTCGTGCTATCTTCAACAGGTTATTCCCCGGCAGCTGCTGCAACGATGGCTAATCTCATAGTGCATACGTACTACAGGAGAAACCTGAATGAAGCCCGCGGAGAGAATACAATGGTCAGGGAATTCCTGGCAGAGCAGCTCGCTATCATGGATGTTGATCTGGCCAGTGATGAAGATTCCCTGACAAGATTCAAGGAAGAGCACGGTATTGTAAGTCTGAGTTCGGAGACTGCTCATATCGTCAGCAGTCTGTCCTCGTTTGAAACTTCTGCCGCTACATCTCGAACTGAGCAGGGAGCTCTTCAGGCACAGAGGGATTACTTCGCGGATCAGCTTGAGGCAGGAAGATTCGAACTTGCGGATGATCTGGCAAGAGTGAACAGTGCTTTCATTGCTCAGCTGGAAAGTGATCTGGCTTCGCTTGAGGCTTCCCGTGCTTCTCTTATGGCAAGGGGCGGTAACGAGGATGATGCGGTTGTACAGAATCTTGATAATGAGATATCCGCAAGGAGAACCGCCCTGACGCAGGCGCTGGGAGAAGCTGCATACAGCCAATTTCCTGATGATCCGGCAGGATCTGTACAGAGAATAGTATCAGATCTGATTTCAATCGAATCGCAATTGAGAGCAGAAAGAATCAAGGAATCCGTTCTCCGCAGCGTGATACATGATCTGGAAGACAGCATCTCAGTATTGCCCGAACTGGAGCTTACACTTGTTAGGCTTGAGCGAAACAGAACTGTAAGCGAACAGATATATCTTCTTCTCCGTACTAAGTATGAGGAAGTGAGAATAGCTGAAGCCGGTCAGATGGGTAACGTGACCATTGTGGATACGGCTCTGCCGGGAGGCTTGATCAAACCGAACAGCAGACGTAACCTTATGCTGGGTATTTTTGCGGGGCTTGCAGCTGGCATTGGTTTCATTTTCCTGAAGGAGCAGCTCGATTCAACGGTGAAAAGCCCGGAGGATATTGAGAATCTTGATATTCCGGTTGTTGGTGTTATACCTAAGATACCCCGATCTGAAACTGTAGCCCGGAGCGGAAAACAGGGGCTGATAATGATGACAGCTCCAAGGCAGGCCGGAAGTGAAGCCTACAGAGATCTAAGGACGAGTCTCCGTTTCAGCGGAACTGACAGGAATATCCGCTCTCTTCTTGTGACAAGCGCGGGTCCGAGAGAGGGAAAATCAACGACTGCGGGAAATCTGGCAATTGCCATAGCCCAGACCGGTTCAAAGATTCTGCTGATCGATGCTGATCTCAGGCGTCCGGTGATTCATAATATTTTCAGTCTTTCAAGGGAACCTGGAGTTTCCGAAGCAATAGCCGGAATCACGTCTGTTGAGGATGCGGTGCAGAAAACTGCATTTGATAACCTCTCCGTTCTCACCTGTGGCTACATTCCGCATAACCCTTCCGAACTTCTCGGAAGCAGGAAATGCAGAATACTGCTTTCAGAACTCAAGAAATCCTTCGATATGATTATTCTGGACAGTCCTCCTGTTGCTGTCGTTACAGATGCCATACTCCTGAGTACTGAAGTTGACGCTACCCTCATGGTTGTAGGAGCGAAGAAAATCGACCGTAAGGTTCTTGAATCTTCCTGGATGAAACTGAAACGCACATCAGCATACCTTGCAGGCGCGGTGCTGAACGGTTTTGATCCCGTGAAGATGTACACTTCCTATACATATTACACTTACAGATACCATTACTACTATGACGATGAAACCAGGAAGAGAACAAAACGCCGGATTCAAGGTCTTTCCAGGAAGAATCGCACATCATCAACTAAATAGATTTGTAAGAAATTCTCTTTGTGTTATCCCACAGATCAACCGTTTCATAGTCCGCCAATATCGCGATACTGAATCTTATCCTTATACGGATTCGTATTTCCAGTTATCCCGGTGTAATTATCTGACAGTGTAACATAGTATCAATCAATAACTAACAACGTTCATACGGAAATGTGATTCTGTGCCGGTGGGATACTATCCCATAGGGTGGGTTGACAGTGGGAGATTGTGGGATAGAATTGAGCTGGAGGATACCTTATGAGCGAATACACGGGGAAACATATACACACTCTTGATGACAAGGGCAGGGTAAGCGTTCCGGCGCAGTTCCGCAGGCAATTACCCAAGGAAGGTCTATATATCGGGAAGGGTATGGAAGGAAGCCTGATACTTTACCCGCCTGAAAAATGGCAGAAGGTCAGGGATGGACTCGCATCCCTTTCAAGAAACATCAAGAAGCACAGAGATATAATCCGTGAATTCTCGCAGTATATCCGTCCGGTTTATATCGATGGACAGGGGAGAATAACAATTCCATCCGATCTTATTGACATAGCAGGAGTAACTCACGAAGTGGTTTTTTTGGGTCTGCTCGATTCGATTGAACTCTGGTCTGCTGAGCGCTATGCCGGGCGGGAAAAGGAGCAAGTATCCTCTCTGGAAGAAGCAGTTGAAGAAATTGAGATAGATATTTACTGATTTGGAATCACTCCCTTGAACCAGGAGGTCGGTTTCAATGTGCGCAGACAGGCCTGCCCGAAGCCACCTGTACAGCTCCGATCATGTCCGCGAGGATGAGAAAAGAATGCATGTTCCGGTTTTACTCGATAGTGTAATCAGTTTTCTCTCTGGCGGAAGAACAGAAGGATTGCTTGTCGACGGAACTGCTGGCGCAGGCGGTCACCTGGCTGCTATTGCAGAAGCATTACCTGAAATGAGTCTGCTTGGAGTGGATCGTGATCCAGTGGCGATATCAATACTCAAAAGCAGATTCGATCAGGATTCAGGTATAACGGTCAGGCAGGCCAGCTATACGGAGATACCGGTTATTATGAGTGAAATGGGTTTTACATACGCGTCCGGTGCTCTATTCGATCTCGGGCTTTCTTCAATTCAACTGGATGACTCATCAAGAGGATTCTCATACAGATCAGATGGGCCGCTGGATATGCGGTTCGACGGCTCCTCCGGTGTTACTGTTGATGAGATTCTGAACAAGTGCTCTGAGCGTGAAATAGCTGATATCATCTACAATTACGGTGAGGAAGGAAGAAGCAGACGAATCGCGAAAGCCATAGTAAAAGAAAGACCTGTTCACTCGACCCTGGAACTGGCTTTAATCATTCGCGGAAGCGTGCGCGGAAACCCTGTCAAGGTTCTTTCAAGGGTTTTCCAGGCTCTGAGAATAGCTGTTAACAGGGAACTTGAAGAACTGGACAATCTTCTGGACAATCTTCACACCTGGACTGAATCCGGAGCGCGTATCGCCTTCATTACTTTTCATTCATTAGAGGACAGGAAAATTAAGTTGCTTTTCAGGGATTCCGGATACTACAGTCAATTCTCTCCTGTGTGGATTGTTCCCGATGAAAATGAGCGCAGGGAGAACTCTCGCGCAAGATCCGCAAGATTACGTATGGGAATTCGATTATGAATAAGAATTTTCGCAGGATTCTGCTCGTAATCGCAAGTGGGTTTATTCTTCTGGTTGTTCTTGAAGCAGGGATCTATAACTGGAGGCTTCTACTTTCAATGAGACACAAGAATCTTACTGAAATCAGACGCCAGCTGCGATGGAGAAGAGATGAACTGCTTGTTGAAAGAGCATCGCTTCTTAATCCGGAAAGACTAGAGGATATTGGCGCAGATCTGGGTATGGTTCCAATTTCCCTTGAACATTTTTCGATTGTTGAATTGGGGCCTGATACAGAAGGAGGTGAGCTGTTTGTCTGTATGGAGCAGTGAGATATCTCCTGATAGACGTTCTGCGCGTTTGCAGATACTGATGGTTCTTGCCCTGATTGGTTTTCTTGTAATAACGGGCAGGCTTATCAACATCCAGATAGTTCATCATGACTTTTACTTGAATGAGGCACGCTTTCAGCACACCACCCGGATAAATGTAGAGGCAAGGAGAGGAAGAATCCTTGACAGGAATGGATATCTTCTTGCAGGGAACAGAGCTGTTGTTACTTTTCAGGTTTATTGGCCCGAAGTACCGGCAGGGGCAGAATCAAGCATAGACAGTCTCGTTTCCATTCTTGGAGAGCACGTGCGTCCTGGCTTAAGGCAGCCTCTCGAAAGGCAATCCGGTAATCAGATTATTGCAGGAAATGTTCCTTTTCAAGAAGCTTTCAGTCTTATGAACGAAGGTTTGCCGAACGGAGTAAGTGCAAATGTCGAGCAGAAGAGAACCTATCCGCTGGGTGATATAGTTTCCGGAATTGTAGGAAGACATACGCGGGAAAGCGCGGAGGGAGTTGAAAGCTGGTTCAATTCGACTCTCCAGGGCACAGATGGAAAACTCTTCATTGAGAAGAGTGCCGCAGGCAGATTCAATCTTACGGATCCGGAAGCTGACAATATCCCAGTTGTGGATGGGCAGGATATCATGCTCACCCTCGATTCAAGATTTCAATCCATCGTTATGGAGGAACTTGAAAACGCCATGGAAATGTATAACAGCGACTGGGCAGCAGCTGTTGTCATTGATCCTTCATCCGGGGAAATCCTTGCTGCAGGAAGTGTACCTGTGCGGGCAGGAAATGGGTCTCTTGCCATGAATCACTGCTTTCAGGGTTATCATGAGCCTGGTTCTACCTTTAAACTTGTTGTTTATGCAGCATGCATTGAAGAGGGTGTTATTGCTTGCGATGATACCTTTGATTGCAGCGAGGGGCGAATCACTGTCTCCGGAGAGAATATTTCCGATCCGCATACATTCGGAATACTCACCGGTGAACAGGTAATCATCAACTCAAGTAATGTCGGGACGATCCTGCTTTCACGTTTACTAGCTGATACAACTTTGAGCAGCTACTGCAGGCGATTCGGTTTTGGATCGCTGACTATGGTTGAGTATCCTGGAGAGTCTCGAGGTATCGTACCTTTCCCAGGATCTTCAGGATGGTCCGGAGTTTCTGCAGCGCAGATAGCGATCGGGCAGGAAGTAACTGTAACGCCACTTCAATTGACTCTGGCCTACTGCGTGATTGCGAATGGAGGAACACTCTTCTACCCGAGACTTCTTGACGCCAGATGGAGTGGCAATCAATGGGTGAATGAGAAATCAATCGTAAGGTCACATCCTGTCTCTCGCGAAACTGCTGCAGCAGTAAGGCGTGCTTTCAGATCTGTAATAGAGGAAGGAACCGGAGCTTCTGCGTCAGTTGCCGGAGTAAGTGTTGCCGGCAAAACAGGAACTGCTGAGCGAATGAGTGGAGAAAGTGATTATCTGAGCGCTTTCGTCGGAATGATACCGGCCGATAACCCCAGCCTGGTGGTTTCTGTACTCATAGATGATCCTGATTTCGAATACAGATGGGGCAGCGCTTCGGCTGCGCCGGTATTCTCCTTGATCGTAACAAGGATACTCGCGATTGAACCTGAACTTGCTCTGGGAAGACGATTTTCAGGAAGTAACATGATGGCGGGAGTGTTCGAGTGAAACTGCAATGCCTTCTTGAACCTGCTGATATCATTGTTCCCGTTGAGATGAGGGAACTTGAAGTGTCTTCCGTTGAAGAGGATTCAAGAGAAATTACCCCTGGATCTCTATTCGTGGCAGTAACCGGTTTTGACACTGATGGCCATCAGTATGTTGAGCAGGCGTTTGAACGGGGTGCTGTTGCTGTGGTTACAGAGCATGATGTATTGAAGTATTCTGAAGATACACGGGTATGGGTAAATCCAGCAGGAGACAATAGAAAACTGCTTGCGGACATTTCAGCGAAGTTTTTCGATTATCCCTGGAATCATCTCGTTTCAATCGGCATCACAGGTACTAACGGGAAGACATCCACTTCAAGAATGCTGGCCTGGATACTGGAGAAACATGGCTTCCAGACAGGCATAATGGGTACCGTTGGCCACCTGATTGGAGGCAGGGATATCACCGCTTCGATGACTACACCAGGATCGCTCGATATATCCAGGATGATGAATCAGATGGTGCTTGCAGGTGACAGGTGCTGTGTTATGGAAGTATCCAGTCATGCCCTTGCTCTGGCAAGAGTTGATTCAGTAAGATTTGATGTTGGTCTTTTTACCAATATCAGTCAGGATCACCTTGATTTCCATGAGTCAATGGATGAATATCTCCGGTGCAAGATGCATCTGTTCGACCTGCTTAAATCGGACGGCAGCGCAATTATTGGAACCTATGCTCCCGGATTTCCATCGCTGGAGGGAGCTGAAACCTTTGGAACAAGTGAGACCGATACTTTCCGGATTTCGGACATTTCTGTTCAACTCGGAATAGTATCCTTTTGCCTGTCGCTGGACGAAACACAGATTCCGGTGCGTATGAATGTACCCGGACGTTTTAATATCTTTAACGCAGCCGGAGCTCTTGCCGCTGCGGTAAAGCTGGGGCTTGATCCCCGCTCAGCTGCTGAATCAATGAGAGATTTCACCGGTGTTCCAGGAAGATTTGAGCCCGTTGAACTGGGACAGGATTTTCTGGTTGCGGTTGACTACGCTCACACACCTGATGCGTTGAAACGGATTCTTCAGCAGGCATCTGAACTCACGGAAAACAGGGTGATAATCGTCTTTGGTGCCGGTGGAGACAGAGATGTTTCGAAGCGGCCCTTAATGGGACAAATAGCTGATGATCTTGCAGATATCATAGTAATCACAAGTGACAATCCGCGTACTGAGAACCCTGATCTGATTATTAAGGACATTATCGGAGGTATCCTGCCGAGAGACGGGCTTATTGTTGAACCGGACAGAAGAACCGCCATCGGGATCGCAATTCAGACCGCAGGTTCCGGAGACGTTGTGATCATCGCGGGCAAGGGGCACGAGGATTACCAGATACATGGGAAGACGAAGATACATTTCAATGATCGTGAAGAAGCTTCTGCGGCTCTGAGAAAGGTTCTCAAATGACACTGGCAAAAGACATAGCCCGTGCAGCTGGTGGCTGGGTTTCTCCGGAGACATCCCGCGGATCTATTGAGAACGTGGTGATAGATTCCCGCCTGTCCGGAAAGAACAGTCTCTTCTTCGCTCTGGAGGGAGAGAAAACCGACGGGCATCTATATGTCGATGAAGTCATCGATAATGGCGGATATGCAGTGGTTTCACGGGGCTTGAAACGTGACGGAATAATTCTTGTAGACAACGTGGAGCAGGCATTACTGGATGCAGCGAAATGGCGTCGCCAGCAACTGGATTCGAGAGTAATTGCCATAACCGGTTCAAGTGGCAAGACAACTACCAGACAGTTGCTTACCGCTGCTCTCAGCACATCCCATGATGTATTCAGCACCAGGGGGAATCTTAACAACCAGCTTGGTCTTCCAATTACCATTCTTAACGTTCCTGATCCACCTCCTTCAATAATCATCCTTGAAATGGGCATGAATCATACCGGTGAACTGACTCTTCTCGGAAGTATTGCATTACCCACTGACTGCCTGATTACTAACGTAGGACTTGCTCACCTGGAGTTTTTCTCCTCTCGCGAAGGCATAGCAAAGGCAAAGGCCGAAGTAATTCAGACAACAGAGCCGGGAGGGACATGTGTAATACCGGTTGGTGAGCCTATTCTGAGAAAAGCTGCGCTGGATCGCAATCTTTCAATCAGGTACTTCGGAGAAAATGGGAATGCATGGTTTTTGAATGATGATGGTTCCTGCAGACTGTATCCATGGGACATCAAACTGAATCTTCAGTTTGCGGGAGATCACAATGCTTCGAATGCTGTTTCCGCATTACTGATGGCGGAGGTTTTTGGTGTTTCTGCGGAGGCAGCCATAGGAGCAATGGAGAATGTTATTCCTGGTGCGGGAAGAGGAAGGATTGTCGAAGCTGGAGACGTAACGATTCTGGACGAGAGTTACAATGCAAATCCTGATTCCACCAGGGCGTGTCTGAACACGCTGGGAAGTATAACAGGAGACCGTGCCGCTGTTCTCGGAGATATGCGTGAGCTTGGAGAAAGGTCTCAGGAACTCCACCGTCAGGTACTCGAAACAGCCGATTCTCTAGGATTGGAATTCCTGATCCTTACAGGTGATCTGTACAATTCCGTTAAAAACACCGTTGTTCATACAAACGTACTTTTTGCTGAAGACTGGCTTGAAGCGCTTTCAATATTGCGGAAAACTGTTACCCCTGGATGCACCGTACTTGTAAAAGGATCCAATTCCGTCAGGCTCAGTGAGCTTGTACGGCTCATGGAGGAGGGTGGCTGATGTTATACTGGATTCTGTACCCCCTGAGAGATTCCATTTCGCTCTTCAACCTTTTCGGGTACATCACATTCCGTGCTGCAGGGGCCACTGTTACCGCAATGATAATTGCGTTTGCGGCAGGACCTGCTGTAATTAAATTTCTGAAAAGACATCAGATTGGTCAGACTGTGCGCGATGATGGTCCTGAAAGTCACTTCAAGAAGCGGGGTACTCCCACAATGGGAGGACTCCTGATACTAACGTCAGTACTGATTCCGGTTCTCCTCTGGGGCAGACTTGGAAACAGAGCGCTTATGGTTGTTCTGATCTCAACAATATGGATGGGGTTAATCGGTCTGCTGGATGATTATCTTAAAGTCGTCAGACACTGTTCCAAAGGGCTTATCGGGAGATACAAGCTCATAGGCCAGTTTGTACTTGGCATTGCAGTGGGCGCATGGCTTTGCTTCAGCCCGGTAGTTCCGGGAGATCAGCTTTCTCATCCATCGATTGTTCCCTCTATTCGCACAATTGATCTTGAATCGAAGGATGAAATAAATATAAATCCTACCGAAACAACTGTTCCATTTCTGAAGGAAACCAGGATAGATCTGGGAATCTGGTACATCCTGTTTGTCGCTCTGGTACTGGCAGGGAGCGCAAATGCCGTCAATCTGACAGATGGGCTTGATGGTCTGGCCACCGGCGTGAGTCTGATTTCAATTATAGCTTTCGGTGTTATGGCTTACGTACTGGGGCATATCAGGTTTGCTGATTATCTCCAGCTATCCTACCTGCCCGGTGTTGGTGAAGTTTCAGTATTCGCCGGGGCAATGGCTGGCGCATGCCTTGGTTTTCTTTGGTTCAATGCTCCTCCAGCATCTGTATTTATGGGAGATACCGGTTCTCTGGCTCTCGGTGGAGCCATAGGGTCAATGGCTGTTGTCACGAAAAACGAATTGCTTCTTTTTCTTGTTGGCGGAGTCTTTGTTGCGGAAGTTTTGAGTGTGGTTATACAGGTCGGCTGGTTCAAACGGACGGGTAAACGTGTTTTTAGAATGGCGCCTGTTCATCACCATTTCGAACTGCTCGGATGGATGGAGAGCAAAGTTGTCGTCCGGTTCTGGATAATCGCTGCGATACTTGGGCTTCTGGGTCTTACTACGTTGAAGATAAGGTGATACATGGGATACTGGACTGACGGCGGTCGAAATGCGGGAGTACTCGGTCTTGGGCTGAGCGGCAGGGCTGCCGCAACACTCCTGAAAAGCAGAGGTTTCTCCGTCACCGGACTTGATGATCGTTCTGATATTGAACCCTGTGCGGCATGCGATCGAATACTTACGGGTGATGCGATTATTAACAGTCTTGAATCTCTTGACGGGCTTGTTATCAGCCCCGGTGTTGATCCTGAGTCAGAAGTTCCCGCAAAGGCAAGCGGGATGGGGCTGCCTGTGATCGGAGAGATCGAACTCGCATTTCGTCATACTGAGATCCCGGTAATTGCAATAACAGGTTCAAATGGAAAAACGACCACTGCCGAATGGCTTGGATACACTCTCTGCAGGGCAGGAGTTAATGCCTGTGTTGCGGGGAATACGGGATATCCATTCAGTACCGCTGTTCTGGAAAACAGTGATGCTGAATTTATCGTACTTGAAGTCAGCAGTTACCAGCTGCAGACCATCGAGATATTCCGTCCGTTTGCCGCAGCCATACTTAACGTTACTCCCGATCATCTTCAGCGTCATGGCGATATTGAAAGCTACAGGAACGCAAAGGCCGGGATATTCATGAATCAGCATGATACTGACGTACTTGTGCTGAACAGAGATGATCCTGGTTCGGTACAGCTTGCCGGCAGGACAATGGGTCTGGAATGGTTTTTTGGAATTGGGAAAAGTGTTCGAGATGGTGCTTTCATTGAAGGCAATTCACTCTTTCTTGCAAGTTCTGATGCGGAACGGTTTGTTTTGGATATCAGAAAGATATCTCTGCCTGGAACTCATAACCTTGCCAATGCGCTTGCTGTTGTGTGTCTGGCCCGGAAGGCAGGATTGGAAGCGGGAGAGATGATTGAGGGTCTGACCACTTTTTCAGGAGTGCCTCACAGGATTGAGTCTATTAGAAAAATCAATGGAGTTGAATTTGTGAATGACTCCAAATCTACAAATCCTGATTCGCTCGTGGTCGCACTGGAGAGCTTTCGCAATCCAATAATTCTTATTGCAGGTGGTCAGGTGAAGAAGGCTGATTACAGTGTACTCGAAAAGCTTATCAGGGACCGCGTCAAAGCTGTGATACTCATAGGTGAAGCAGCTGCTGAGCTTGAGGGAAAGTGGGCTGGTTCTACAGAAGTATTCGTTGAGGAAGTAATGGAAAAGGCAATTACAAGAGCGACAATTCTTGCAGACGAAGGTGACGTTGTGCTTCTTTCACCAGGCTGCGCAAGCTTCGATCAGTACAGGAATTTTGAAGAGCGTGGAGAGCATTTCAGAAATCTTGTGGAAGGACTTGAGTAGGATATGCGGGTTAAAGCTGTAAAAGCGAAAAATGTTATGCTGATATCCGCCGGCATACTCCTTCTTCTGGGAACTCTCGCCGTGTTTACAGCAAGCTCATTCAAATCTCTCATGATTACAGATTCAGACTCCGGCACAATCTTCCTGTTTCCGCATATCAGGAAAGTGTTTGTTGGAATTCTAGCCGGCCTTATTGCCTGGACAATACCTTCGGACAAATTGAAGAAGCTGTCTCCAATCCTGTACGCGGTATCTGTTGCACTGCTTCTGGCTGTGCTCATACTGAAGGGCTCACACTGGGCTCCCTTTATCAATGGATCTGCCAGGTGGTTTGTTTTTTGGGGATTCCGTATCATGCCGTCTGAAATTGCAAGAATTTCCTACATACTGCTTGCCGCATCACTTGTTTCTGATGGCATCATCCGTGCAAGGAGTGGAACAGGCGTGATAAAACTTGCTTTCCTTGCAATACTGCCCGCTGTTCTGGTATCCATGCAACCTGATTTTGCAGGTGCGATGTACATTCTTATCATGATGGTTGTAATACTCTTCCTTGCTGAAGCACGATTCAGAGATATGCTGATTCTCTTCCTCCTGATGATTGCCCTCGCCTCAGTAGTTGCTTTCTCATCGGAATACCGGAGAGAGAGGCTCCGAAGCTGGCTTTCACCCGGAGATGCTACCGAGGCTTCCGTTTACCAGCCTGAACAGGCCTGTATCGCTCTGGGGAGCGGCGGGATAATGGGCAGAGGAATTGGGAGAGGGCGCCAGCAGAGAGGGTTCCTGCCTGAAGCGTTTTCTGATTACATACTGGCGGTTATAGGGGAGGAAACGGGATTTGCAGGAGTAGTACTAATACTGATCCTGCTGTTTCTGCTCCTGATGTCAGGATGGATAATCGCTGACAGTGCAGATTACCTTTTCGGCTATCTGGTTGTCGGCGGGTTGATAGCGTCAATCGCGGTTGGGATGTTCGTTCATATTGCTGTTGTAACCAGGATGATTCCCTCCACAGGTATGCCTCTTCCGCTTGTCTCATGGGGTGGCTCCAATCTTTTAATAACCATTGGTACTCTCGGAATTGTATCCAGAGTAGCCGTGGAAAGAGGGAAAAAATGAAAATTGCCATAGCCGGGGGCGGAACAGGGGGGCATATCAGTCCCGCTATTGCTGTTGCAGAAATTATTCTGGAAGAGTCACCGGGGGCTAGCGTGGATTTCATTGCGACTCCAAGGCCGGTTGATAGAAGGATGTACAAAGAATTTGAAAACATGGTTCATACACTTGATCCACCAAGAATAGACAGGGGATTCTCAGAGAAGTTCCTTTTCCCGATCAGGGCGATCAGATCGTTTTTCAGAGCCCGCAGACTTCTTCGTGAACTCGATTCATCTGTTTTACTTTCTACTGGAGGATACTCTTCTTTCTTTCCTGTAGTCGCTGCAAGATCCCTTGGGATACCTTCACTGATTCATGAATCCAACAGTATACCGGGGCGGGCAAACAGGCTTGCTGCATCATTCGCGAATAAAATTCTTGTCGGATTTAAATCGGCTTCGCCCTATTTCAAGAATAAACCTGTTGTTCTAACCGGAAATCCTGTGAGATCAACACTCAAAAGTATTGAAAGAAGAGAGGCGCGAATTCAACTTGGAATTCCTCCTGAAGGTGCCGTTATCCTGTTCCTTG
The DNA here is from genome assembly GCA_030594645.1 of Candidatus Aegiribacteria sp. Taxonomy (GTDB): domain Bacteria; phylum Fermentibacterota; class Fermentibacteria; order Fermentibacterales; family JCC-6; genus Aegiribacteria. The sequence continues at coordinate 27,412 of JAUVEU010000015.1, read as the reverse complement.
GTGGAAGCCAGGGAGCAAAAGCAATCAACGATATCGCGATGCAGGTTCCTGAAGGAGTTCACACTCTTCTTCAGTGCGGTTCCAGAGACATGGAAAGAGTAATTCTCGAATCAAGGGGAAACAACAGGATTACAGTTGTTGATTTTATTGATAATCCTGCTCTACTCTATTCTGCTGCTGATATTGCTGTAGCACGATCAGGAGCAATGACAACAGCTGAGTTATCCTGGTTCAGAATTCCCTCAATTTACATTCCGTACCCATACGCAGCAGATAATCACCAGAAATGGAACGCTGCTTCCATCGCAGAAAAGGGTGGTGCAATTGAAATAGATCAGGATGGACTGGAACCTGACGCTTTATGGAAGATGGTACTCGGATTACTGGAGAATCCTTCTTCCATGGATAAAATGAAAATCTCGCTTGCGGAGATGATGCCGGTAAATCCAGCAGCAGTTATCGCAAGAGATATTCTTGCGTTATCCGAGGGAAGTTGATGATGGCTCGAAGTGTACATCTAATCGGTATCTGCGGAAGCGGAATGAGTTCTCTGGCCCTCTGGTACAGAAGCAGGGGATACATTGTTACTGGATGTGACAGGCATCCTGGTGAGAACCGTTCCGAACTTGCAGCAAAGGGGATTCAGGTATTTGAAGGACACGATCCTGATCATATCAGGGATACGGAAGAGGTTGTATTCAGCGCTGCAATACCTCCTGATCATCCGGAAATAGTGCATTCACTGAAAAAAGGTATTAAAGTACTTCGGCGGAGTGAAGCCCTTGCAGAACTTGCCAATGACACTACACTGCTTGCTGTAGCGGGTGCTCATGGAAAAACAACAACAACTGCCATGACTGGCTGGATATTGCAGGAGACAAATCTTAATCCAACTGTAATGCTTGGAGGACGGGTCTCGGAATGGAATGGAAACTTCCGTTCCGGTTCTGATCTGACAGTAGTTGAAGCGGATGAATACGACAGAGCTTTCCTCCATCTTCGCCCCATGTCTGCTGCGGTTACATCTTTTGCCATAGAACATCTCGAATGCTACGGTACTCCTGAAGCGTTGTCTGTCGCATTTGGTATTTTTCTTGAAATGACCCGTCCGGGCGGGACGGTAATTGTTCCTTCCCGAAACAGAGATCTTGCCAGGTGGGCTGAGCGGATTGGACGAAAAGTAATCACAACAGGAATTCAGGGGGATATCCTCTGCAAGTACATCGGAATTAATTCATGGGAACAGGAATATAGTATAGACGACATCACCGGAATGCTTCCGCTTCCAGGTGAGCATAATCTCCGCAACGCGGAAACAGCTATTGCTCTTGCGTCCACTGTTGGAGTTGATGTTGCTGACTCCATAAGGGCTCTCAGGAATTTCCCCGGTGTATCAAGGCGGCTGGAAAGAATCGGGAAATTCGGATCAGCGATTGTGCTTTCTGACTATGCACATCATCATGATGAGATAAGTGCAGCTCTTCAGGGAGTATCTCAGGTTTCAAATGGAAAAATCTGCGTTGTGTTTCAGCCTCATCTCTATTCGAGGACTGCTGCGCATTCCGAAGAGATGGGCAGTGCTCTTTCATCGGCAGACTGGAGTCTGATTCTCCCTGTTTATCCTGCTCGAGAGAAACCGATTGAGGGTGTGGATAATTCCCTCATTGTTGATGCTGTCAGAAGAGCCGGCGGGACGTGTGATGCATGTTTAAATGAAAAACTGCACTCTCTTCTTTCGGATATGCACCCTGATGTGATTGTTTTCATGGGCGCTGGAAGTGTTGATCAATACGCGAGAAGAATTGTCAGAGGTGGGGAATGATCATCCGGCGAAGAAAAATCATCTGGATACTTTTCCTATCCGGTATTATCGCATTCGCGCTTGCGATGGCATACAGATGGTTCGAAAGGGGCGGAGCATTCGACCTTGCCACAGTGCGAATACGAGGGATACGACAAGCTGATTCCTCAGCAGTATGCCTTGCTGTTGAACCTCTTTTCGGTATATCCATCTGGCAGATCGATCTTGAAGAGGTTAAGGATAGTCTTGAAGATATCCCTGGAATTGATCATGCTGCAGTCAGTCGGGAGCTTTTTAACTGTATTGTTCTGCGAATCGAACTGGCTGAACCCATATTTGCTGTAAATGATTCCACTGGTACAGTAGCGATTTCATCATCTGGAGAGCGTCTTCCGATATATTTTCTTACAGATACAATTCCTGTTGTTAATGCTCCATCCAGTGTGAGCATCACAGTTTCTGCCAGTCTCGCGGAATGGTTTGAGACTGCGGAATTTGAACATGACAGTCTTGTTTTTCGCTATTCCGACGAGGGTTTGTCAGTCTTCAGGAGCGATTGGTGTGAGATCCTGCTGGGAATTGATGATCTGTCCGGGAGATGGAGGGATTACTGTCTTCTTGAAGCCTCTATGTCAGATCTTGGTAGCTGGGAAGAGGTAGACATGAGATATTTTGATCAGGCAATTCTCAGAAGGAAAACGGAGGAGCGTACTGACTCAGGAGAAGAATCATGAGTCAGAATGTATTTGCCGGTCTGGATATAGGAAGTGAAAGAGTAACATGCATCGTCGCTGAAGTCGACGATCAGGGAATTCTTCAAATCACCGGTGCAGGTCAGGCTCAGACCGGTGACAGTGTCCGTTCCGGGATGATAGTTGATATTCAGGGTGCAACAGATGCAGCTTTAATTGCTATGGAAGAAGCTGAGTCGCTTTCCGGTTGGGAAGTATCTGATACTGCTGTGTCGATCAGCGGTACTCATGTCAGAGGACTGCATGGCAGGGGAACTGTAAATATCGACAGAGAAGGAGATCTCACCTCCGGCGAAATAACCTGGATGGACATTGAAGATGCATTGGAAACAGCACAGCTGATTAAACTTCCACGTGAATCGGTCGTACTTAGAACAGTGAAGTGCGGATACTCCATTGACGGATTTGACAGATTGATAAAACCACCTGTTGGTCTTCGAGCAGAGAGGCTTACAGCTGACATATATATGGTCACAGCAGACAGATCAGCAATTCTGAACCTTGAGCAGGTCATACATAATACCGGTCGCAGAATTTCCAGTATTTATCCTTCAGCATCCGCCGGAGCGAGAGCGGTGCTTACAAGAGATGAAATGGAAATCGGTGTGGCTCTTGCTGACATTGGAGCAAGTACTACGGATATTGCCGTGTTTTATTCGGGTTCTCTTGCTCATCTTGCCGTCATTCCCACCGGTGGTGAAGCGATAACAAGAGATCTTCAGCAATTACGCATTCCGCGCTCAGAGGCTGAAAGATTGAAGAAGGAATACTCAGATGTTTCCGGCATTGAAAAACGGGGAGAAAAAAGTATAACCGCCAGTACTTTCGGCGGAAGAAACACTATATCCATATCATCCGAGATGATTTCGGGCATCGCTTCAAGAAGAATTCATGAATTGATGGATGAGATCATGAGTGAAATCAACAGGGCTGGAATACAGCAAACCGATCTGCCTGCTGGAATTGTGCTGACGGGCGGAACATCACACCTTATGGGAATAACAAGAGCAGCTTCGAGAGTTACTGGTCTTCCCGCAGAGGTTGGAACTTCTATAGGCCTGAATATGGCTTCACCCATTGCAGAAACACCTGAATTTGCTGCTGCGGTAGGGTTGGTACTTTTATCGAGGGAAGAGAAAAGTGAATACGAGTATAGAAAATGGTTGAATCCTCTTGAAAATATTGCTGTTCGTATAAAAGGATTATTTAATAGATTGAGATAATAAACAGAAGGAGGAATGATGATACCTAAGGAGGAAGGACCTCGACTTCAGATCGTTGATGTGACCGAGGAGTATCGCGGGAAACCCAAAATAACAGTTGCTGGAATTGGAGGATGCGGCTGTAATGCAATTGATCGCATGCTGTGTGCTGACATAGTCGGTGTAGAGTATATAGCGATGAATACCGATCTACAGGCTTTAAACAATTGCAAGGCTGATCTGACAGTTCAGCTGGGCCTTAAGTTGACAGGTGGTCTTGGTGCTGGAGGAAATTGTGAAACAGGAGAGAGCTCTGCGGAAGAGAGCAGAAACGAAATTGAAGAAAATCTTCAGGACAGCAGCATGGTTTTCATTGCAGCTGGAATGGGCGGAGGAACAGGTACCGGAGCTGCTCCGGTCGTAGCCAGGATTGCAAGAGAACTCGGTGCGATAACTGTTGGCGTGATAACAAGGCCGTTCGAAATCGAGGGTTCCGTCAAGAAGATCAGAGCTGAACAGGGAATAGCCACGCTCAAGAAAGAAGTCGATACTCTCATTGTGATTCCTAATGACAGTCTGCTCCGTGAAGCAGGTGAAGACGAGACACTGATTGATGCACTTGAAAGAGGCAATAAAACCCTGAAAGATGCTGTTGAAGGTATTGCTAACATTATCTTATCACCAGGCCTGATGAATCTTGACTTTCAGGATATTAAGAAGGTTATAACAACTGGTGGTGGAGCTATGATGGGTACAGGATGCTGCAACGGAGAGCACAGGGCATCTGAAGCTGCCAGACGAGCCATTTCTGATCCATTGCTTGAGAATGTTTCAATTGAGGGAGCCAAGTCACTTCTCGTGAGCGTACAAGCCTCCTCAAGCATGAAGTTTACAGAATTCCATGAAGCAGTGGAAATAGTCACAAAAGCTGTTGGACCTCAGGCGGATGTATCTCTTGGAACAAGTACAATTGAAGAGATGGAAGATAAACTCAAGGTAACTGTAATTGCAACCGGGTTCGGGGAAATGGAAGATACTGAGATAGAAGAAATGGATTTCAAATTACCTGATAGATTACAGGTAAATACATCGTCTGGATCCAGCGAACGGAGTTCAATTCCGTTTACTCTTGGAGCAGCAAGGGCCAGCCACAAAGAGGACAGGAAGAAGCATCCACCATTTCTCAGGCGATAGCGCAGTGGCTGATGCGGGATAATACGCATGATAACAACAATATAGCTTAGTTATATAGCTATATGCTATTTGTTTCCGTATATTACCCACATCCATGAACGGAGGGTAATATATATGAGCCGAAAACCTGCAGCCGAGCATTACGAAGAGAATCGACGCAGGATACTTGCGAAGGAAACATGTCAGCAGTCTGTTTTAGAACATGGAATATTTGAAATAATACTGGCTTCTCCCCGGGAATACAGTTATGCGATGTCCTCTCTTGGTTTTCAGAGTGTATATCAGCAACTGGTATCCTGGCCGGAAACCTGTTGTGAAAGAACGTTTTTTCCGGTTCTGGACGAATATCACTGGAGAAGTCGATACAATCACCCCTCAATAACACTCGAAACCGGAAAATCAATAAAGGAATGCGACCTGCTGGTTTTCACTCCTTCAGAAGAAGCCGACTATATCAAAATTCTACAGATGATGAGTCTTTCAGGCATCAAGCTCAGATCTGAGGACAGAACTGATAAATGGCCGCTTGTAATCGCAACTGGGATTTCTGTTACCGCGAATCCAATGCCCCTTTCGCTTTTCATGGATGCATTCGTTATTGGAGAAACCGAACCTTCTTTAGGTCCGGTTCTGGACACGATTAAGAGTCTTGGTGCACAGGGAGCTTCAAAGAAGAAATTGCTTAGAAGGCTTGCGACACTACCCGGAATGTATATTCCATCAGTTCATGAAATTCCAGGTAAAGTTAATTCTATCATGCGCCAGTGGGCTGGATCTGAAGGAATGGGTTCAGCATCCTGTATAACATCTTCTGAATGTGCGCGTGGTGAGACGATTATGTTGGAAATATCGCGCGGGTGTCCTTATAACTGTAAATTCTGTCAGTTAGGCTATGTCAGTCTGCCATACAGGGAATGTAAGTTGGAAGATATCGAGGAATCAATCAGAAACCTTCCGGATATTGACAGATTGACTATTCTTGGAAGTTCGCCCAGATCTCATCCTGATCTTCGAAAGATGATAAAGACAGCGGAGAAGCAGTACTCAGAGGTATTGCTTGATTCAAATAGAACTGAAGAACTGACTCAGCGCTTTGCTGAAAGAGCACTTATTCTGGCACCTGAAACCGGAACAGATACTTTGAGAAAGATAATTGGCAAGAAACTTAGCAACAGTATGATGTTCGAGTCTGTAGAGAAGCATTCTAAAAATGTGACAGGTATCATAATCCATTTCATGCTGGGACTTCCATTTGAGATGGACAGTGACAGAAAAGGTATTCTCGATTTTGTGAGAGAAGTCAGAAACAGGACATCTTTGCCGATTCACATCACCGTAATTCCATTTATCCCCAAACCCTGGACTGCATTCCAATGGTCTTCAATGGCAAGTTCTACAGATCTCAGAGATTGGATTAAGGAGCTTGAGATGGGCATGAAACGCCTTAAAAAGGTGTTTTTTGAATATGAAGAACCTAGAAATGCTCATATCAGGGCACTGCTCGCAAGGGGAGATCACAGAACCAGCTACGTACTTGAAGAGAAACTTTCCGGAGTAGGTTGGAACACTGCTTTCAAGCGAGCTGGTATCAGTATAAGATGGGTACTTGAAGAGCTTAATACCGATACTTCATTCGAGTGGGATTTCCTTAATATGGGATTTGGTCACACAAGACTGGCCAGGGAGTATCAATCGTCATTCACAGGTCATCAGAATCGGATTAAAGCTCTTGAAAAAGATACTGATAAACCTGAGATTGATAAAAAATAGAAAAGCGGGAATCATGCGATTCCCGCCTCAATAAGATTAGTGCGATAATCAGACCTTTTGTACCTTGCCGGATTTCAGACAGGTAGTGCAAACCTTTACTTTTTTCATTTTACCATTCACAAGAATTCTTGCATTCTGAAGATTTGGTTTCCAGACGTGCTTTGTATGCCTGTTTGAATGGCTGACACGGTTTCCAACAGTAGGCCCTTTACCACAGATATCACATTTCCAGGACATTTGTTTCTCCTATTACTTGAAATTTCAATTTGAAGCAATTCAATAACCCAATTCTGTCCATTTGGCAAGTCCAGTGAGGAACAGTCGGGGTTGACAGATATGATAATATAGTCATAATTTGTATAGGAACCGGACGTGGGGGCGACAGGTCTCGACGGGCTCAGAAGTGGTTCATCGATTGCATGTCGAGGTGCCGCTACCTCGTAAAACTGGCGGATAGATACAACTGCCGCATAATTTACGGCACGCTGCTCCGTAAACAGGAGCAGCCGTCCCCTCCGGGATTGTCTTCCGATCGGAGGCAGGGCGCAAGAAGGAAGGCTGGCTGTGAAGCCCCGCTTTCAGACGTAAGCAGCGAGATTAAATGAGAGCTAGTCCGACAAGGCCGACCGGAGCCGAATCAGGATGAAATTAATCCGGCCTAAACATGTAGACCCGATGAATCCCTGTTCTCGGACGCGGGTTCGAATCCCGCCGCCTCCACCAATGCCGGGCTTACCTTTGTCACCTATAGACATCATATTATTTTATCATATTTAATTAAAAAAGATACCCCCTTGCGTTACCTTCATAAAAGACCTACACTAGAAGTATGAGAAGCAATTTCAGGGTAGATGATCCGGGTACCTTCCATCATGTGATGTCAAGATCCATGGACGGGAGGGATGTGTTCAGTGATGTTAAGAATCAGCAGTACTTCATTTCAAGATTAAAATTACTTATCGAGAAAGAGGATCTTAAGATTCATGCCTGGGTGCTGATGAGTAATCATTTCCACCTTCTGGTTGAGCCTGTAGGTGCTAGTCTGTCCGAATCTATGCAGAAGCTGCTTACAGGATTTGCGATGTATTTCAATAAGAAAAACGATCGCCGCGGACATGTCTTTCAGGGCAGATTCAGATCAATACTTGTTGAAAAGGAAGAGTATTTACTGGAGCTGGTGCGTTACATTCATCTGAATCCCTTAAGAGCTGGTATAGTTAAAGATATAAATGAACTGAATCATTACTATCCGAGCGGTCATGTTCATGTAACTGGCGTGTGTTGCTATCCCTGGCAAGAAACAGAATTACTTGAGTCGGAGTTTTCAGGTGGAAGAAAAACCTGGATATCAAATTATCTCGATTATTTGTCAGATGGTATTGAATTAGATAGCCCAGAGATGGATAGAGGTTCGTACATTATAAACAGAGAAGGGCTTATAGCAGCAGAAAACTGGAATGATAAAGTTCACAAGCGTTCAGTTAGGATATCGGGTTCAATTGAGTATGCGAGGAAAATATACAAGCAGTTATACGATGTCAGGGCGATGAAAATCAGGAACAGAAGGGAGGAACATAGAAGCATTGAAAGTGTTATTCATGCTGCTTCTGCAATATCCGGAATTCCAATCAGTACACTGAGAAAACCTAGAGGACTCCGGAAATCATCTCGGATAAGACGAATTATTGTGAAAATACTTATGGACGATTTAGGTATCAGTCAAGCTGATACAGCCAGATACCTTGGGTTATCGTCTTCGGTTGTAAGTCGTCTTCATAAGCGTATTCTCGACCCGTCTTTACTTATTATTGAAAAAGCAATTAAAACGCATATAATGGGTCAGAAAGGTAAGCCCGGCCTTGAAAAGACCAGGCTTACTTCATCAGATAGTATCTAAGTATCTATCAGTATCTAAGTATCTATCAGAGAGTATCTAAATATCAGTATCTAAGTATCTAAATGTTCCAGCTCATATCAGCCATCTGCTTGTAGATATTCCATCTCCGGGTAACCTCTTCCTGCGCATCTTTCAATAGTTTAGCAGCATGCTCAGGCTTGGTTTTCGTCAGGCTCTTGAAACGGGCTTCATTATATGCGAAGTCCTTGAACGAGATCGAAGGATCCTTGCTGTCAAGCATCAGAGGTTTTCCATCGATATCAATTCTCCTTGGATCGAACCTGAGAAGCGGCCAGAACCCTGAATTAACTGCGTTCTTCTGCTCGTCCAGACCACAGGTCATATCAATTCCATGAGCGATGCAGTGAGTGTAAGCAATTATGATACTTGATCCCTTGTAGCTTTCAGCTTCCACAAATGCTTTGACAGTCTGATTGTAGTTAGCTCCCAGTGCTACCTGAGCCACGTAGATATTACCATAACTCATGCAAAGCATGGCCAGGTCCTTCTTGGGCTGCGGCTTTCCTGAATCAGCGAATTTGGCGACTGCAGCAAGTGGAGTAGCCTTGGAACACTGTCCTCCGGTATTGGAGTAAACTCCGGTATCCAACACCAGTATGTTCATATCCCTGCCCTGTGCCAGAACATGATCCAATCCGCCGTAGCCGATATCGTAAGCCCATCCATCGCCTCCGATCGTCCAGACACTTCTGTGTACGAAGTAATCGGCGACACTCTCAAGCATACGTGCATCCATCGAATCAATCTTCGAAATAACCTTTCGAAGCTGAACTACCCTCTCGCGCTGTTCGGAAATATCTTTCTCGGTATTTTGCTCAGCATTCAGGATAGCTCCTGTAAGGTTATCACCAACCTGGGAAGAGAGTTTTTCGAGGAGTTCCCTGGCTATCTGAGTATGCTTATCGGCTGTGAGCCTGAATCCGTAACCGAATTCCGCTGCATCTTCGAAAAGGCTGTTGTTCCAGGCAGGCCCCCTGCCGTCATGGTTTTTCGAGTAAGGTGTGGTAGGCAGGTTTCCCCCGTAAATGGAACTGCATCCTGTAGCGTTTGCGATTACAGCCCTGTCTCCATACATCTGGGTGAGGAGTTTAACGTATGCGGTCTCGCCGCATCCTGCGCAGGCGCCGGAGTATTCAAACAGCGGCTGAAGCAATTGCGATTCCTTGACTATTGAAGGATTAAGTTCATCACGGTTATAGTCAGGCAGATCGAGGAAGAATCTGTAATTCTCCCTCTCCGGTACTCTGAGCGGCATCTGATCCGCCATGTTGATGGCCTTCTCATCCGGATTTGCCTTATTTTTAGCGGGACATACATGAACGCATGTTCCGCATCCTGTGCAATCTTCCGGGGCAACCTGGATAGTGAACTTCAGGTCCTTGAATTTGCTGCCCTTTGCATCTGTTGATTTAAAGGTTTCAGGTGCGTTTTCGAGGAGAGCACCTTCATACATTTTCATTCTGATGGCAGCATGGGGGCAGACAAGGCTGCAGAATCCGCACTGAATGCAGGTATCAGCATCCCACACGGGAATTTCAAGCGCAACGTTCCGTTTCTCCCATTGAGTGGTTCCCGTTGGCCAGCTTCCATCAGCGGGCATATCGGAAACCGGCACATTGTCACCATCCATCCGGATTATCTTTGCCGTTACCCGTTTTACGAACTCCGGAGCTTCATCAGGCACGGTAGGAGGCATTTCTATAGTGCTTGTAACCGTATCCGGATAATCCACTTCGAAGAGATTGGTCAGTGTCTGATCAACGGCATTGAAATTCTTCTGGACTATTTCATCACCTTTTTTGCCGTACGTTTTCTTTATGGCATCCTTTATCTTCTGAATTGCTTCGTCCCTTGGAAGCACGCCAGAGATGGCAAAGAAACATGTCTGCATGATAGTGTTTATCCGGGCGCCCATGCCCGTTTCCTTTGCAACATCATAGGCGTTGATGACGTAGAATTTTATTTCCTTCTCTATCATGGCTTCCTGTACGGATCTTGGAAGCATGTCCCACGCCTTATCTTTTCCATATGGGGAATTGAGCAGGAATGTAGCTCCCTTTGCCGCATATCCAAGGACATCGTACTTTTCCAGGAAGATGCTCTGGTGGCAGCCGACAAAACCGGCTGCTGAAATCAGGCATGTCTGCTTGATAGGCTCAGGGCCGAACCTGAGATGACTGACAGTTCTGGCGCCGGCCTTCTTGGAGTCGTAAACGAAGTAGCCCTGTGCGTAATTGTCCGTTTCCTCTCCGATTATCTTAATGCTGTTCTTGTTCGCTCCGACTGTTCCATCTGAACCCAGACCGATGAACACTGCCTGAATAGTACCGGGAAGCTCAAGTTCGAATTCGGGATCAACATCTATTGAGGTATTCGTTACATCATCGTTAATACCGAGTGTGAAATGATTCTTTGGTTCAGGTTTCCTGACTTCATCAAGAGCTGCTTTTACGCAGGCAGGTGTGTATTCCTTACTGGATAGCCCGTAGCGGCCTCCGATGACTCTGATATCGTTTCTGCCGTTCTCCGCCAGTGTTGTAACAACATCAAGGTAAAGAGGTTCTCCCGGGGCGCCGGATTCCTTCGTTCTGTCAAGCACGGTGATATTCTTTACTGTATCGGGCAGGGCGTTTAGAAGAGCTTCTTTGTGGAACGGTCTGTAAAGCCGGACCTTTATCAGTCCAACCTTTTCACCTCTGTCGCAGAGGTATTCCACTGTTTCGTGAGCGGTTTCGCATCCTGAAGCCATCTGCATTACTACCGTATCTGCATCCGGGGCGCCTACGTAGTCGAATAGATGGTAATGCCTTCCGGTCAGTTCGGCGTATCTGTCCATATAATCCTGAACAATTCCCGGAGTAGCAAGATAATAGGGATTAACCGTTTCCCTTCCCTGGAAGTAAACGTCCGGGTTCTGGCTGGTGCCCCTTAAAACCGGATTGTTCGGATCGAGGCACCTGTTCCTCGCCGCAATAATAAGCTCATTATCGATCAGGTTTATCATAACCTCGTCCGGTACCAGTTCTATCTTCTGGATCTCATGGCTGGTTCTGAAGCCATCGAAGAAATGAAGAAAAGGTATGCGTGATTTGAGTGTCGATGCGTGGGCAATTATCCCCAGATCCATTGCTTCCTGGGCTGAGGCGCTTGCAAGAAGGGCGAAGCCCGTCTGCCTGACTCCCATGGTGTCACTGTGGTCTCCGAATATTGACAATGCCTGGCACGCAAGGCTTCTTGCCGATACATGAAATACCGCAGGAGTAAGCTCGGCAGCGATCTTGTACATTGTAGGTATCATCAGAAGAAGACCCTGGGATGCGGTAAAGGTCGTTGTAAGCGCACCGGTCTGAAGTGCACCGTGTACGGCTGCGGAAGCACCGCCTTCGCTCTGCATCTCCTGAACCAGAGGGATTGTTCCCCATATATTCGTTTTCCCCTGAGATGACCATGCATCTGCGTATTCGCCCATGCCGCTGGAGGGGGTGATCGGATAGATGGCTATTACCTCACTCAGCTTGTGCCCTATACGGGCTGTCGCCTCGTTACCATCAATAGTGATCATTTTCTTGTTCATTTTGCTCCGTCCTGTTCTGTACAAAGAAACAGTGTTCTGGTTTTCACATCATCTTTCCCTTTGATCTCGGGAATGGAATTACGTCACGTATGTTTTCCATCCCGGTGAGATACATTAATAGTCTTTCAAATCCGAGGCCGAACCCTGCATGGGGAGCTGAACCCCACTTTCTTATATCGAAATACCATGAATAATCATCCAGGTTGATACCGCATTCCATAGCGCGTGTGCTCAGAACATCCAGCCTTTCCTCACGCTGACTGCCGCCGACAGTTTCACCTACTTCGGGGATGATAAGGTCAGTACAGGCTACAGTTCTTCCATCATCGTTCAGCCGCATATAGAAAGGCTTAATAGCTGCCGGATAATCGGTTATGAAAACGGGACATCCGAAATGCTTATCCGCAAGGAATCTCTCGTATTCAGTGGAAATATCGCTTCCCCATTCGGGTGCAACTTCGAAGCTGCTGCTGTTCTTTTTCAGCAGTTCGATTGCATCAGTATATGTAATTCGTGCGAAATCGCTTTCAATGAGCATTCTGTATCGATTCTTGAGCCGCTTTTCATAGAATTCGCAGAAGAAGGAAATATCTTCGGGACATTTTTCGTGAAGATAGCGGGCTGTAAATTTGATGAAATCCTCTATGAGAGAGATATCATCATCCAGATCGAAGAATGCCATCTCCGGTTCGATCATCCAGAATTCCGCAGTATGAAACCGCGTATCAGATGGATCAGCCCTGAAAGTTGGGGCGAATGTGTATACTTTTCCCATGGCCAGGGCAAGAGGTTCAGCCTCAAGTTGCGCGCTTACCGTAAGAAAAGCCTGTCTCTTGAAATAATCGGTCGAATAATCTACATCACCGTTTTTCAGTGTAATGCTGTCAAGGGGCATAGAGGTTACCTGAAAAGTTTCTCCCGCCCCCTCGGCATCGCTTGTGGTAATTAGCGGCGCATGGACAAAGAAGAAACCGTTTTCATCGAAGAACCTGTGGATCGCGAGGCTGAGATGGTGGCTCATTCTGAATACAGCACCGAAGGTGTTGGTTCTTGCCCTTAAGTGGGGCAATGATCTGAGAAATTCGATGGAATGCCTTTTCTTCTGAAGAGGATAATCGTCTCCTGCCGGTCCAATTATTTCCAGTTCATCCGCACTGATTTCCCTGGATTGTTCAGCACCGGGTGATTCAACGATACTGCCTGAAACTTTTATGCAGGCTCCGGTCTGAAGCCCTGAAATATTGTCGAATTTATTCCGATCGAATACGATTTGCAGTGGAGAAATGGCAGAACCATCTGTTATGGATGCGAACGCAACATTCTTACCCGATCTTGCAGTTCGAACCCAGCCGTAGACCGTGACAATTTCATCCTGACACTCTCCGGCTAGAATGGACCGGATTGTTGAGCGTTCTATCATTGGTACCTCCAGGCTCAGCTTTGTAATTAAGACTGAATCCAGAATAACAGTAATCAATTGAATTCGGAAGGAATAATCTAAATACAGCAGGCATTTCAGGCAACTCGTCAGTTGAGATTCCAGTGTGTCCTTACGTTGGGGAAAGGAGCATTCAGCGCAGTTCTGGGATGTCCGAGTTTCTTGCCCTGCCAGCTGTTCCTGCCTTCGAGTGCCTTATGTATTCCGTTTACTGTCAATTGCTTGTTCAGAGACCATTTCGGAGCCACTGTCAGATTATGATGAGCTTCTCCGGTCAGTCTTTGTATCACGACCCACGGTTCCGTATACTCAAGGAAAGTAACGACTCTATCAATGTATTCGTCACGCGTAATTAAAATGAATTCATTGTTATGGTACATTCTATCAAGCGTGGTATCTTTTACTACATGAAGGTTCTGAAGTTTCAGTCCTGAAGTTCCTGTTCTTCGAATGAATGCCGCGTCAGCAAGAATATCTTCATCAGAGGAACCAGGATAACCGATTATCATCTGAGCTGTTGTAAGGATATTCCTCGAATGGAGTCTTTCCATCGCATTTAGAGTGTCTTGCGATGTATGACACCTGTTCATATTCTCCAGGATTCGGTCATTCGAGGTCTGAACACCAAGTTCAACCCAAAGAAACGTTCTATCTGAAAGTTCTGCCAGTAGATCAAGAACATGTGCATTCAGGCAATCCGGCCTTGTGCAGAGAGTCAGGCCGACAACTCCTGGAAAATCAATTGCTGCTGAATAAAGTTCATTCAGCTTTTCAGGATCTGCGTAGGTTGTTGAATAGTCCTGAAAATAGGCCAGAAAACTGTCTACTCTGTATCTGGATGAAACATAGCGGCAGCCTGCTTCCAGTTGTTCATTGATCGACATGCCGTTTATAAAGGTCATAGGGCGGCTGCCTGCCGGATTGCAGAATGAACATCCTCCAGTCCCTACACTTCCATCTCGATTCGGGCATGTGAATCCACCCCAGAGACCGATTTTATAGACTCTGGTTCCGAAAATCTGTCTGAGAAAACTGTTGAGGTTGCGAATGCGTCCCCGGTCCATTAAACTTTTACACTCCGTTTGACTGTAGAATGAAAGGAACCCAATATGGCTGATCATCAGATGATTACAAAAGCCGCCGCGATGTTCTTCGAATATTTCGGTCTGGTTCCTGATGATGACAAAAAGGATACCCTTCAGAAAATTGTTCAAAGCTTTTCGTATATACCATGGGAAAACCTAACCAAGTTCCTTGCCAAAGCACAGCTAACAGAGAGAGAAAGCAGGATGAGACTGCCTGGAACTGTTATCAGTGAACACATTCATAATGGAGCGGGAGGAACATGTTTCTCTCTTACGGCTGCGCTTGGCGATATCCTTGAATCAGCAGGTTATACCTGTAATCCTGTTATGGCTGAAATGCATCATGGAAAGAACATTCATTGTGTTCTATCCATTATCACTTCCGATGGGACTCGGTTTCTGGCAGACCCGGGATACCTTGTTCCTGTTCTGATACCTCTGGAACCGGGAAAGAATACAAAGCTCGATGTATACGAAAAGAAAATGATATGGGAACCGGATTCTGACGGTAAGTCGTATGACATGTATACGCAAGAGGGAGAGAATAAGCAGTGGAGATATAAGGTTATACTGAAGCCGATCAGCCTTACAGAATTCAGGAGACACTGGCTGATGTCCTTTGATGCTACAGGTATGAACAGCCTTCATCTGAACTGCCTTCGTGATGATCGACGGTTATCCGCTCACAATTTAAACCTCCGAATAGTTGCTAAAGAGGGAAAACAGAATGAGAAACTCCGGGATAACTACCCCGGCAAGATTGAGAAGTACTTCGGATTGAACCGGACTGTTGCTGATGCTGCGCTCAAAGAATGGAGAAAGTTATGTCGGAGCAGGTAGAAGTTCCTCCTGTTATGGTTATTGCCAGCATCATCTCCCATGCTGATAAACTGAAAGAAAGTACATGTATACTGCTTGAATCCAGATTCGGAAAAGCGGAACTGGCAAGTCCTCTTTATCCTTTCGATCTTTCGGGTTACTACGAAAAAGAGATGGGGGCTTTCCTCTCAAGACGCTGGTACTGTTTCAGTAAGCTGTGGGATGCTTCAGAGCTTGCGGAATGGAAGTATTTATGCGGGAATATTGAAAACGATTTTCTGGATCTGAAAGGTAACCGAACCGTAAACATAGACCCCGGTTATCTTGATTACGGCAAACTTGTTCTTGCCTCATTTAAAAGTGCTCCCGATAAGATTTACATGGGCAGAGGAGTCTGGGCTCACATGTGCCTCAGGTACGGTCGCGGTTCATTCACTGCTCCTGACCATAGCTTTCCGGACTTCAAGGATGGGAGATTTAACGATTTCATGCTTGAAGCCAGAAGGCTCTACAGAAAAATGCTCAGGTAGATCTTTTTTGCTGGTCTTGACATTCCTTCCCTGATCTGGATATCTTGCTTTAGAAGTAAAGCCTGCCGATAAGGGGTTCATACGGAACGGGTGTACACGGGGAGAGAACCTGTTTGATGCTATGTACGGAGGCTCCAGAATGATGCCAGAGTCAGTAAATCATTTGGGAAGAACATCATTTGCGGTACTGCTCAGCATATTGATTGTGCTTTTGATCAGCAATTCAGCATTAACTTCACCGAACACTTCCACACGTGATGTTCCGAGCATCCTGATTCTTCATTCCTATCATCCGGGTTTCATATGGACGGAGAATATTTCGGAGGGACTGCGCTCTATCCTGGATGAAACCGATTTCGAGATCGATATTCATATTGAGTATATGGACACGAAGATCCATGTTTCAGAGGTTATGTTTCCTCAATTGGAGCATTTGTACAGTACAAAGTATGAGGCTGATCACTTCAATCTTATAATTACCACCGATGATAACGCACTGAATTTTCTGCTGGATCGCCGTGATCAGCTCTTTCCAGGTATTCCCATTGTTTTCTGCGGACTGAATAATTTTTCGGAATCCCGGATTATGGATGTACGCGGAATCACAGGTGTTGCAGAGGCTTTGGATCTTGGCGGTACTATCGAACTGGCCCTTGATCTGCACCAGGGTATACGATATGTGGCGGTGGTAAACGACAGCACACCTACCGGCATACAGAATCTGGAGAACTTCAGAAGCATTGAACCGATATTCACCGACAGGATTGAATTTATCGAATTGTTTAATCTGTCAACTGAAGATCTGATAGAATCCCTTCGCACTCTTCCTGATGAGTCAGTGGTACTTCTCCTTTCTTTCTATCGAGATAAAGCTGGGAGAGCTTTCAACTACAAGGAATATACAGTGCTTGTGACGGAGAACTGCGCAGTTCCTGTATACACTGCATGGGATATGTTTATGGGGCACGGTGTCATGGGGGGGGTTGTAACCAGTGGCATATCTCAGGGAGAACATGCTGCAAGACTGGCCCTGAGAATATTGAACGGAGAATCGGCAGATCATATTCCGGTGCTTACTGAAAGTCCGAATGTTCCGATGTTCGATTACAACGTGATGCAGCGATTCGGGATTTCAGTTTCAGACCTTCCAGAAGGAAAAGTCGTTATAAACGAACCTGTGTCGCTGTACTATCGGCATAAGGCATATATCTGGATAGCGATAGTCTTTATACTGCTGCAATCCGTCACAATATTTGCTTTAACAATAAACGTTTTCAGACGTAAACGAGCAGAAGATCGCCTGCGACAAAGTGAGGAGCGCTATCGCGGTATCGTTGAGGATCAGACCGAGCTCATCTGCCGTAACCTGCCGGATGGTACGCTTACATTCGTTAACGATGCGTACTGTCGCTACTTTGATAAGGAACGCGATGAACTCATTGGACACAGTTTTTTGTCCTTGATACCTGATGAATATCATCAGGCTGTGATGGATTACTTCATGTCTCTGGGAAGCGAGAATCCGGTTGAAACTCATGAATACAGTATCATCATGCCCGACGGTGAAAAACGGTGGAACCAGTGGACCAATCGGGCTATCCTTGATGACGATGAGCAGGTAGTCGAATTCCAGGGGGCCGGGCGCGATATAACTGAGCGCAGGATGGCCGAAGAGGCATTACGGGAAGCGGAGACCCGCTACCGGACTCTTGTTGAGCAGATACCCGCCATTACTTATACAGCTACTCTGGATAAGATTCCAGTGATAACCTTCATCAGTCCTCAGATCGAATCGATTCTAGGTATTTCACCAGAGTCCAATATTAATCGTCCACTTTTCTGGGATCGATATATGTATTCTGACGATCATAGCCGTGTGATGAAGGAGATCGCACATTGCCATAAGACTGGAGAACCGTTTCGATCCGAGTATCGTATGATCTCAAAATCGGGCGAATCTGTCTGGTTAAGAAATGAAGCTATCATTGTAAGGAGTATCGACGGAGCACCTCTATTTTTTCAGGGTATCATGTTGAACATTACCGAACGCAAGTACGCTGAGAAGGAGCAGCTGAGCCTCGAACGACAGGTTTTGCAGGCACAGAAACTCGAGAGCCTGGGAGTGCTTGCTGGTGGTATCGCTCATGACTTCAACAACCTGCTCACTGGTATCCTGGGCAACGCAGACCTTGCGCTGCTTGATCTTTCCCCCGTATCTCCGGCACGTCAGAATATCCAGGACATTGAAACAGCGGCTCATCGAGCTGCAGAACTCTGTCGGCAGATGCTGGCCTATTCCGGAAAAGGGCATTTCGTCATTGAACCGGTAGATATTTCGGAAATTATTCGCGAAATGTCCCACATCCTGGATGTTTCTATCAACAAGAAATCTATTCTGAAATACAACCTTTCTGATGTTCCTGTCATAATCATGGCTGATGCGACGCAGATCCGACAGGTTATCATGAATCTTCTCATGAACGCTTCGGAAGCATTGAGCGATAATAGCGGTATGATCTCGATATCCACAGGACTTGCTCATTACGACTGCTCCTATCTTTTCGAAGTGTATATGGATGAGAATCTTCAGGAAGGAGTGTATGCCTGTCTAGAGGTGACCGATACTGGATGCGGGATGGATAGCGAAACAAAAGAAAAGCTGTTCGACCCGTTCTTTTCAACGAAAGTCACAGGGCGCGGACTTGGACTGTCAGCCGTTCTGGGTATAGTGCGTGGACACAATGGAGTTCTCAGGGTTAGTAGTGAGCTCGGGGAAGGAACAACATTCAGAATTCTCTTTCCGGCAAACGCGGGGTATCCTGAACTTGAATCGGAAGAAATGGGCAAGGAGCTTGAGTGGCACGGACATGGTACTATTCTAATTGTTGATGACGAGGAAACTGTCCGCGCTGTCGGCAGACATATGCTCGAACGTTTGGGTTTCACAGTGATAACGACCGAAGACGGCCTGAAGGCTGTCGAGATTTTCAGGGAAAAATACAACGAAATCGATTGTGTGTTGCTGGACCTGACCATGCCGCACATGGACGGTGAAGAGGCCTTTCGCGAGATGCGTAGAATCAGAAGCGATATCCGGATCATTATGTCCAGTGGTTACAATAAACAGGAGATATATCGGCGATTTGCCGGTAAAGGGATGACCGGATTTATCCATAAACCCTATGTTATGAAAGAACTTCAAAAGGTTATCCGCAAAGCTATCGAGGATATACCTCAGTAAAGTGCTGGTGAAATATCCGGGAAAGGATTATTCGGGAAAGGTAATATCTGAAAGAATTTCCATTGCCGGTTCCAGTTCTTCATCCGAAAGACAGCCGAAGCTGATCCTTAAGTGTTTTTCCCCAATTGGTCCGAATGCTGAACCTGGAATGGTTCCTAAACCATATTCATCCAGAATGTACATGGCAGCTTCCTGTGAATTCATACTGCTTTTATATGAGGCGAGCGTAAAGAAGGCTCCACCAGCTTTCCGCCATGAAAGGGATCTGTTGCCGCTTAATGCGTTCCTGCAGCGTTCCAGTCTGTGTTTTACACCCTCAGACATCTTCGATATCCAGTCCACTTCCAGAAGCGCAGTTTCAAGCAGGAATTGCGAAGGAGAAGGTGGACATATAACCACGGAATCCTGAACTTTGAGTGCCTGCTTAAGTAAATCAGCAGCACCGAACAAGTACCCGATTCTCCATCCAGGCATTCCGAGACTCTTTGAAAAACTGCCGATAGTCATCACATGTTGTGGATGTCCTTCCTGCCATGGATGCCATTTATCGCCAGTAAACACAAACCGTTCATAGGTTTCATCAAGGATCAGGAACGTTCCTGAATTTGCGGTCATTTCCACTATCTTCTTCATACTACTGTCACAGACAACTTTTCCTGTCGGGTTACCGGGATTGACGAGAACTAGAGCGGAAACTCCAGGGAGAACCCTTTCCAGTTCATGCAGAGGTATTTTCCAATCATCATCTTCCTCTATCATTGGAATTGAACAAAGACCAAGATTGCTGAATCTTATGGCAAATACATGGTCGAAATAATACGGTTCCAGAACAGCGACAGTGTCTCCCGCTGATGTTACGGTCAGAAGAGCACTAAGAAACGCCTGGCTTGCTCCGCATGTAAGATGCAGTTCATCTGCCGGATCCAGGCAAATTGATCTTCGTTTTCTGAAGTCCTCTGTTACCGCAAACCTTGCCGACGGGTAACCAGGATCAGGGCTGTATCTGTGAAGAGATTGGTTGCTCAGGTTTTCAGCGAGTTTTTCAAGAGACAGAACTGGAGGTGCGTACCATGGAACAGCCTGAGCCATGCTGTAGATTATATTTCCCTCTGATCGAAGATGCGCTATCCTGCTCATTATTGCGGATATGGGCGGCATTTTGATAGAAGTCATTCTATCAGATGGAAGGAAGCGGTTCATCTGTATCTCTTTCCTTTGATATATTGCAGCATTGACATATACGATTATACCAGGGTAACCATAAAGAAAAAACCAGGGGAGGTTTTCTTGAAAGTTCTGGTAACTGTTAACTGCCACGGAGTTGATGCTTCTGCCGCCGGTGGTATTGCTCTGGCCAGAATGATGAATGAACTCGGTCATACAGTACTTCTTCAAACCGAGCCGGACGGTCCGGTATTCATTGAAGCTGAAGGACAGGGAATAGAAGCTGCCGGGTTGAGTCTGCGTAAATCCGCGATAGCCACAGGTTTGATCCCCATGAAAAAACTCATAAAGCGGTTTGATCCTGACGTTATCTGTACAACAAGAGCTGACGGCCAGACTGCGTGTGCTCTTGCGACCAGTGATATCCCTCTGGTTCGAATAAGATGTGATATCAGAAAACCGCGTACAGGAAAACTCTGGAGAACCATTGACAGCAGAACTGATCTGGTAGTATTTCCATCCCCTTTCATGGTTGAAAGAGAGTATGCGGGAGAACGGGATGGAGCAGTTGAAATTATTCCTCATCCTGTTGATACAGAACTGTTTTCTCCTTCGAAGCACATGGAAACTCTTCCCCGCCTGCTCATATCAATAGGAAGATTAAGCCCCATGAAAGGCCATAGAACACTGATACGTGCGCTTACGCTGCTACATGAGGACGTATGCGCAATTATTATCGGGTCTCCGTCTCAACAGTCTCAGGAGGAACTGCTTGATTATGCCGGGGATCTGGGTGTTGAAAACAGGCTGAGCCTGCCGGGCAGAGTTAGTAGTATCAGGGAAATCCTCTCAAAGGGTGGCATCGGTGTTGTGACCAGTCTTGGAAGTGAAGTAGTATCAAGAGCTGGAATGGAAATTATGAGTACTGGCCTGCCACTGCTTGCCGCTGCGACAAACGGTCTTCTTGATCTGGTTAATGATGGCGAAACGGGACTTTTTCATTCACCAGGTAATTACAGACAGCTTGCGGCACAGGCTGGTTTCCTGTTTGATAATCCCGCTATGGCTTTGAGGATGGGTAGAAGAGCCAGGAATAGATGCGTGTCCGTATTCAGTTATCCGATTATTGGAAAAAAATGGGAAGAAGTTCTCCAGACGATTTCCGGGAAGGAACATCTTTCCGGTTTGCGGGTACCTTAATTAAAAAGGGAGCGAGCAAATATGACAGTACTATTCTTCATTCTAAGTCTTTTCCTTTCTGATCCTGATTCAGCTGAAGTTGTCTCCATCAATGAATACCTTCCCAGGTATGTTGAGAATGGAGCGTTCGGTCCAGGAGAAAGGCTTGAATTCAGCGTTGAATATGGCATACTAAAAGCTGGAACTGCTACTTTAGCTGTAACAGGCCCCGAGCAGTACAACGGACTGTTGGCTTACAGAATATCCGCGACGGCTCAATCCAACCCGGCATTCAGTACTTTCTTCGAAGTTAATGATTTGAATGAGGCTTATCTTGATATTGTCCAGTTCCATACACTGAGGTTTTTCAAGAACCTTCACGAAGGGGATTTCAGATATCAGGAAGAAGTTCTGTTCGATCAGGATGCCGGAATGGTCTACTATCCTGAAGAAACAGACTCTTCGCTTATGTCAATGGAGATTCCGGCTCATGCGCTGGACGTTCTGAGCTGCCTGTACTTTGTGCGAACTCTTCCTCTCGAAGTTGGAAACACCTACTATGTAGACAGCCATATTGATAATGATAATTATCCTTTAAAAATAGTCGTGTATGAGCGTGATCACATCAGGGTTCCGGCTGGTGAGTTCGACTGCATCATGGTTCAGCCTGAACTTCGCTCGCAGGGGTTATTTGACCAGCAGGGAGAAATCTGGGTATGGCTTACAGATGATGATCGTCACATGCCTGTTCTCATGCGAAGCGCTATTGTTATTGGAGAAATAGTATGTGTACTTGAGGAATACACCACCGGAACTCCAATCGAAGTGGATAATCCTGGTTTTCCTGTATATTCCCCGGAGATTGAGTGACCTCTTTGAGCGAATTGATGAAACTTGTTGATAACGTGGTCAGGATTCTTCGAGAAGACGGGATACGATTGGAAAATCGGAGGGATCTGGTCAACGGAATCCAGATCAGGTTTGCCGATAGCTCTTACAGTTGCAGATTCAATTTCTATTATTCAAAGAAAAAAGGGTTTACAATAATTCCAGCCGGTGGTGATACAGTTCTTATCAAGAGAATTGAGGATCTGCTCCCAACTGACGAGGCGCAGTTACCGGATGAAACATGGATCGGTACCGATGAGGCCGGAAAAGGTGATTATATGGGACCGCTGACAGTAGCGGCGGTGTATGCTGATACCAGTCTCGCAGCCGAATTAAAGGATATTGGTGTTACTGATTCCAAGAAACTCAGTGATAAAGCTATAAGGGAATATGCCAGAGGAATACGGAGTATCGCACCGGGATTTTCAACTGTGATCTCAGTAAATTCAGCTGAATACAACAGAAGGTTCGTTCAACTGAAAGTGTCCGGAAAGAACAGCCTTGATCTTCTGGCTGAATGTCACGCGGAAGCAATAACCCGCCTGTTGAAGAATGTTCGGATGCCGGCCAGAATTATTATCGATAAGTTCTGTCCTGAAAAGAGAATCAGATATCTGCTTCCAGCTGGCGATTACGAACTGGACCTGCGTGTAAGGGGGGAATCCGATTCGGCAGTTGCAGCTGCATCAATCCTTGCGAGAGATGCATATCTCGACGGTCTGGAAATCATTACGGATAGATATGAAATTAAAGCCATGCCGGGCGCAGGGAAGGAAACCGATTCGATCTGCAGAGAATTCGTGAAGAAGTACGGTTCAGATGTTCTGGACAGTATAGCGAAGGTGCATTTCAAAAATACAATGAAGATCAACTCGCTGTTTCCTGACTGAGCAAGCAAGAAACATTTCACTTTCGGGCATATCAAAACCCTGTTCTCGGATTAGAGTTATGGTTGCGAGAACAGAGTATTACTTGATGTTCATATCTCTTGATGATGGTTGTTATGCTCTTTTGATAAGACCTTTTTCTTCTTGACATCAACTTGAGCGTGTCTTATTGGTTACCCTTGTGTATGGATAGAGGGGTCTTTAAAAGTAATCTCTAAAAACTGATTTGATAACTGAAAGGAGCTAATATGAGATATTTCATTACAGGAATTCTTATGGCTTTCCTTCTTGTTCTTGCAGCTGGCTGTGGTGAGACACCTGCAGATGACGCAACCGAAACTCCTGAAGCAACCGAAGAAACTACTGAAGTAGTTGAGGAAACCCCTGAGGTTGTTGAAGAAACCACTGAAGAAGTAGTCGAAGAGGCTGAGGAAGGCTTAGAAGAGGCTGAGGAAGGCCTTGAAGAAGCTGTAGAAGAAGTTGAAGAAGCTGTAGAAGAAGTTGAAGAAGTTGTAGAAGAAGTTGAAGAAGTTGTTGAGGATGCCGGGGAAGTTATAGAAGGCATCGAAGAAATAACTGAGTAAGCTTTAAGGGTTTAAAGGAGATGGCGATGCAATGCATCGCCATCTTTATTTCATGAAATTTACTAAATCATCCAATCCGTTGGATAACAGTTGTATTGATCCGTTGCTGAACCAGTGTTCAGGCAGTAGACCTATATAGGGGTATCTGGTGAATCTTTTTCCAATAAGAATAACCATCCTTCGCTGTTTTTCATTTCTAATAAGTCTTCCAGCTGCCTGAATTACTCTCACCATACCCGGAATTGCCCATGTATGAAGAAAACCATCTCTGTTTCGTACTGAGAAGCTTTCCGAAAGCAGTTTCAGGCGAAGGTTCATTCCAGGGAGCGATGGTCCAATGATCACAGCTCCCCTGAGAGTATCTGATCGAAGATCGATTCCTTCAGCAAAAATCCCGCCTGAGACTGTAAGGACGAGATGTGAACCCGATTCTATCTGAGAGATGAAGGAAGTTCTTTCTTCACCTGTCATTCCGGGAGTCTGGATAAGAAGAGGTAAGGAACTTTCATCGAGAAATCTTCTGATAAGGTTAATGTATGCGTAAGATGGAAAGAAAACGAGCCATGTTCCGGGTACGTTTGAATGAATATTCTTCAATTTCTCAGCCAGGAGTGTAACTGACAAAGTTCTGCTTTTATATCTTGTATCTATGCTCGAATCAATCCAGACACCAAGATTCTCTTCCGGAAACGGATAAGAGATGCTTCTATATCTGGTTTCCGGTTCATTAGGAAATCCAAGCAGATCTCGAAAATGGTCAAAGGGTGTGAGTGTCGCGGAGAACGCGATGGAGCTGTGACAGGCTCGGAGCCTTTCACTGAGAAATTCGGAAGGATCAGTGCAGAACCATTGAAGGACTCTGTCATTTCCTTCCGCGCGGAAGAGCAGATGAAACCTGTTGTCATAGGAATCCGATATCTTCGAAAAATCCAGGATCGCTCTGAACATCAGCCGGAGTTCTTCCGGAGCGTCTTTCAGTTCAATGAAAAGATTCATCCATTGTTCAACATGAAGTGAGAGTTCAGTCTCCGGCGGGAGTTCATACTCCTGACTGTTATTCTGTATCAGAAGATTGTTCAATTCCCGGAACTTCTCCTTCCAGGGTTTAAGCAGTTTTCTTCTATACTCAGGGCATTTATGGTCAGCCAGAAGCTGCTCGACCCAGGATAGCCGTATTTCAGGGGAATAGTAATCCCTTGCTCTGGACGGCAGATTTGCCGATTCATCGATCAGGAGAGAGCATGTACATGAAGTGGATCTTTCCAGAAAGAACCGTTTGAGGTAGACATGCGGATCGAAAACGTAATTGTAATCACATACTACTGCATCACATCTTGTTGAAATAATCAGCTGCAGCTCGAAAGGGCAGACGCCGGCGCTCTTCGACATTTCCACAAGAATGTTCGGATCTATAACTTTTTGATTCAGAAGGTTCTCTATCACACCTGATTCTCTTACTTTTTTTCCAAAATCTGAGGCGAAAGGGCAATCGTCAGGCAGGCAGGATGATCTTCCTCTAAGGCACACTTTCTCTCTTGCCGTAATGAATATTGCTCGAAGCGAAAGTCCCCCGCTGATAATCAACCTGAGAGTTTCATCAACAATCTGCTTGTGAGTATTTTTTGCAGTAAGGAAAAACAGTGTCAGCCTTTGCGGGAGAATTTCCTGAAGAGCTCCGAAAAGAACAGCAGCTGTCTTTCCTGTGCCTGTAGGAGCTTGAAGCATCAGGCAGGCTTGATCGATTATAGCGGATCTCACATCATCGATAATATCCTGCTGACCGGCCCGGAAAGAACTGTATGGGAAACTGAAATTCGCAAGAGAGGAAACCTGCTTTCTCTTTCGACTGTCTTCTCCGTTCAGATAATCCGCTATACTCTCAAGATGTCTGAGCCAGGCTTCTTCAACCTGTATTCCAAACACATCAACAGGGAAATCATATCTCTCAGGTGTTTTTGTGTTCATTGCAAGGTAGACAAGACCGGTCTGAATTGATTCAGGGGATACATGTCGCTCGCAGGCAAGCGCTTTTGCATAGAAATAGAGCTGCAGCACATGCCTGATCCTGCTGTCAACAGGATCTTCGAAGTCCGGCTGAAAGGGAATCGTCTTTACTTCCAGAAGAGAAAGAATCCCATCCGATTCCAGTAGCAGATCCAGTCTGCCTCGTATATGGAAATTGATACCATGAGTCATCAGTTTCAGCTCAACTGGAATCTCTTTTTTCCAGCCCTCTTTTTCCATCATTTTCTGAAACTTGATGTGAGACCTCTGTCTTTTGTGAACATTCAGAGGGTATTCGGGCGGGACCAGAGTATCGGGTAACCTTATAAGATCTATAAGATTTCCTATACCTGTGGTGAGCGTTCTTGACAGAGGATCATATCCGGTAATCATGTGTTTAGTATACAAAAGATATCCCGCTCCGGAGAGTCCGGAGCGGGATCCAACCAGTTTTACTGAAAGTTACTTCATAAGGACAATTTTGAGAGTTCCGGTATTTCCATTTCCGGTAATATATCTTGCCAGATAGATGCCCGCCGGAGCAAAATTATCACCGAAGCATCCATTCCAGACAATTTCATGGATACCGGCTGCCAGTTCACCGGTGTGAACTGTTTCAACCGCACGGCCGGAAAGGTCGTATATGGTCAACTCGAAATTTTCTGCAATGTCGAGTGAAACAGGGAAAAGAATCATATCGGAACTTGGATTAGGGAACGGAGTGCCTATGCTTATCTCGACAGCTCCTTCCCGTTCTGCTATTCCGACACCGTTGACTACACCCGATTCAGGTAGAGCGTTGTGAGCGGTGACCATCCAGTCCAGTTGTGTTGCTGTAACAATCGGATCGAACGTGAGTGTCACCAGTCCGTATGAGTTGGTAAGACCGGTTGCATACAGGCTTTCATCCTCTTTGCGAAGACAGACAAGAGCTCCTTCGATTGCTCCATCATCAGGTATTGAGACGAAGAATACCGCTTCGGTAGAACCTTCAGGGAGATAAAAAGGTGCATCAATGCTGAGTGGAACCGGTACTTTTGTTCTCATGTCCATTGTGGGATCACCAAAAACAAGGAACAGATCCCATTCCAGCTCTGCATAATATTCCCAGGAACCGTAAGGATTGAACGGGGCGGAAACCTGCATCTCCAGTTTTCCATCCGTCATCATCTGTCCTGCGAGATAACCTCCAGAAGGATTTGTGTAGGTGAAGGGAGGTGAAATGAAACTATCATTGAAACTAGCGTGACAGCCGTAGATCATATAATCGTTGAAGTAGCTGTAAGATGATCCGCATGCAGCTACAACCATGACTGCTCCGCCTGCAATTCTTGAAAGACACTCGGCAAAGCATGTCGCATTATAGAATTTACCGGTACTGC
>JAUVEU010000008.1 GCA_030594645.1 Candidatus Aegiribacteria sp. | reverse complement strand
ATTGGAGCGTACATAATCATAGAAGCGATGAAGAAATACAATAATCCCTCTATCGATGTTTATGCTGTTGGAACAGCACAGGAAGAAGTGGGGCTGCGGGGCTCAGCGGTCGCAGCACAGAATATAAAACCTGATATCGGCATAGCTGTTGATATCACCGGTTCGGGAGACACTCCCGAGTATCCTGCCAGAATGAGAATCGCTGAACTAGGCAAAGGTGTCGCCATCAAACAGATGGACGCCAGTGTGATATGTTCTACTTCTCTTGTGGAATACATGAGAGAACTCGCAGAAAAGAATAACATCGATCATCAGATGGAAATCCTTGTTCGTGGCGGAACGGATACTTCCAGCATGCAGAGATTCGGACCTGGCGCGCACTCCACGTGTCTTTCCATACCCACTCGATACGGTCACAGTCCTGTTGCTGTCATTCACAGGCATGATGTCCAATGCGCGATAGACCTGCTTATTGCGTTCCTCAACGATATCGGACCTTCTATAGAACTGTAAAGAAGGGAGCTGAAGCATGGTATCGTTACTCACGGCAGTATTGGTAATTATTGGAATTATACCGGTATCGGATGATCATTCAGGGTGGACCTCAACCTTCTCAATAGTCGCGTTTGATCCTCATACGGGTGAACTGGGTGTGGCTGTAGCATCCCGCGTGCCTTTTGCGGGTCATGATGTTCCCTGGGCTGAAGCTGGAACAGGCGCAATCGCTACTCAGGCGCAGGTCAACCAGTCTTTTGGTCCGGATGGTCTTGATCTCCTTCGTGAAACACTTCCCGCGAGTACTGTTATTGACAGTCTCCTCACCGCTGATCCGGAAAGAGAAGTCCGCCAGCTTGGAATTGTCGATGTCAGCGGAGGAGCAGTATCCTTCACAGGGAATGAGACCTTCAGCTGGTCCGGAGGAGTAACCGGAAGCGGATACGCTATTCAGGGTAATATCCTGACAGGGGAGGACGTCATTCTTGATATGGAAAGCACATTCCTTCTTACTGAAGGACCTCTTGCCGTCCGGCTTCTTGCCGCTCTGAAGGCAGGTGAAAATGCAGGTGGAGACAGCAGGGGAAAACAGTCCGCGGCCATCCTCGTTGTCAGAGCGAACAGCGGGCATCAGGGCTGTTCTGACAGGTTCGTTGACATCTGTGTTTCAGATCACGAGGACCCTGTCTCAGAACTGATAAGACTTTATTGTATCTGGGAGGAGTACAACGTTTTCCCGGTATATCTCGATGCCGGAACTGAACTCGAGACTCAATGGGCTCTTGATATCATGGAGAGAAGCCTGCAGAATGCGGAACCTGATCCTCAGGTTCTCAACTACTACGCCTGGACACTTGCCGAGAGGGGATTACAGCCTGAGAGAGCTGTCACCCTGGCGGAGCAGGCTCTGGAACTGGCACCGCTTGATCACAACATCATGGATACACTCGCTGAAGCTCTTTTCCAAAGCGGCGATGCCGAATCTGCTGTGGAATGGGAACTGAAAGCTCTCGAACTTGATCCTGACAACGGGTTTTATCAGTCACAGCTGGCCAGATTCCGAGATGAACCTGAAGAATAAAACTGCAATCTCAGCAGTTGCGAAAAGCTTCATTTATGTTGCCGTTTTAAGAGATACAGCACTGAAAACATCGGGTGTCATCGAACTCGATCCTGAGCGGGATCTTGCTGAATATCTCAGAGCAAAGGGTTATACCATTCTGGGTGGTCATTGATCTTTTCGAGATTTCAGGAAAATCCATATTTTTCAATTTATTTTACAGGGAGTGGTTTATGAGTGTCAGTAAATCATACTTCTTTTGTTTTCAGTCCTGCTCGTTTTGCTGCAGCAAGTTGTCGCTTGTCTGATGAGACGAACAGCTCGGTTTTCCTCCACGAAGTGCTTCGCGAAGGAGGAAGAATCAAGATATACTCTCACGCTCTCGCTCCTCCAGAATTGCAGAAGCAAGCCCTGCTCCCTTTGTTGATAATCGAAGGGCAGGTTTCTTCCATGAGGGTTGCCTGACGCTAAGGGTTGCAACAGGCGAGACCTCAGCTATTGGGCGGCCGTGCCGAAGGACGATAAGCGTTTCTCCTTGTTCAACCTCGGTTAACATGCTGGACGCATGACTCCTGAACTCGGTTAAGGTTACGGTTTTCATACTGTATCTCCATTCTGTCCAGTAATGTGCATAATACTGTACAGTTCGTCAATCTGAGTAATCTTGCTGCAATTTATTCGAATTCGCCTGATGCTGTATAGCAGATATTTTTTTCGGAAGTATGATGTTGTGCTATCAATTACCGTTTCCGGATGCAATACCGATCATAATCAGAAGCGTCATTATGACAGCTATGATGAGGGCTGCTTTTGCTTTCTTTGGAGAAGAGTCACGGTTCAGGAAGTAGATAAACCATCCGATGGGAAAGAATATAAAACAGAGGCATCCCAGGCCTGCGGAGAGTCTGTCAGGGGGTTCCTGGTGGTGGTAGTGATGGATTTCCTTGACAGGAGTACTGTTATCAGATTCACTTTGCCGTCCGGAGTCGAATTCGTGTTTGTGGAATGTTGACCTGCAGTACTGGCATACGTAGGTCTCACCCTTGAAATCACCAATTTGAGCTCCACAGTTAGGACATTTCATATTCTTCTCCCTCAGGATTAAAGTAATCTATCCGCAATATTCCTAAGTGTCCATCCATCCTGGCGAGAAAATCGCACGGTGAATGCACGTATTGTTAATCCGAGGGGGGGAATAGTATCTTTAAGTATGTATTCAAAAGCAGAACTGTTATTCACAATCAGGATTAATTCCCTCCGGGGAGCAGCTGCTTCAGAGTGGGAAGATAACAGGCTGAAGCTTATTGCAGCAGGTATTACACTATCCATTCTCATGCCTGGTATTTATTTACTGTTTCATTTCCTGTTTTCATATATCTACAGCCTTGAAAGCACCTTTGCCGGTTTTGGTATTGCCCTTGCTCAGAGGCTTCTTGGAATGACCTTCATGTCGATTGGAATCTTTATAGGCATCTCTTCTTTCATCAGCGGAGTCTCCGCCATGTTCAGATCCGGGGAGACTTCCCTGCTGCTTACCCTTCCCGTTCGGGCCAGGATGGTTGCGTTTTTCCGAATGATTGAGAGCTGGTTCAATGCGGGATGGGCTACGATTCTCCTTGGAATTCCGATTTTAATCGCATTTAATGTTTCGCTTGAATACAACCTGCTTTCCTCTGTCATTGCTCTTGCTATGTTTCCGTTTCTGCTGACTGTATGGGTTTCATCCGGTACTATTCTTCTTGGAGTATCAATTCGAATGAGTCAGAGCAGCGGTAAACTCTGGAGAGCAGCCTTACTTCTTGGATTAGTAGTTTCTGCCGGTATCTATCTTGTTCTGAAAAGCTCAGGGCCCGAGGGTATAGTTGCCGAAGAAGCAACCGCGCTGGAAGCAGTTCATAAATTCGTTGCTGATCTTCCTGTAGCCGGCGGCCGGTTCTGGCCTCATATCCTTTTTGGAAATGCCGTATCCTCGGTTAATAGCGGAATCTGGCTGGAAGCTCTTAAGAATGCCGGTATCCTGATCCTTGAATCAGCTCTTGCAATGCTCCTGGCTTATATCATTATCTGTCCCGGGTTCAGAAAACGGTTCTCTGCCGTATCCTCTGTTTCTTCGAGAAGGAGAAGCAGTTCGCTGCTGCTGCGTTCCCGCGGCAAATTCATGACAATGCTTCAGAAGGATATCCTTGTTTTCCTGCGGGATCCTGTCCAATGGAGTCAGCTTCTTCTATTGGGAGGACTGTTCATAGTTTACGCATTCAACATAAACAGATTCCCAATGGACGTAAGCAATCCTCTCTGGAGATCGATTGTTGTTTACCTGAATTTCTCCTTTTCCTGCTTTGTGACTGCTACTATTCTCGTAAGATTCACATTTCCTGCAATCAGCCTTGAGGGTAACGGTATCAGTTACATCCTGCAGCTTCCTGCAGGAAGAAAGATGCTGCTGGAATCAAAATTACTTGAGTCATTCCTTTTCATTACTCCTTTTATCATTGGAATCGGTATATGGTCTACAATCGCAATCGGTGCCGGGACCGTGCTTGTTGTTTCTTCAACTATCGCTCTGGGGCTGATGTGCGTTGCTCTGGTCAACATCAATACCTGCCTTGGCGCGGTGTTTCCCCGTTTTGACAAAGGCAGCGCAGCAAGCATCGCAAGTGGTCATGGAGGGATAATCGCCGCATGCGCATCCATGGGTTATGTTCTCTTTGCGGTGTCTGTGCTGGGTATGACAATTCGCAGTGCTCTTCCCGCAGGCGGATCTGAGCAGGCGCTGATAGAACCTATGGCTGTTGCTCTGATTATTCTTGGTATCGTAACAGGTGTTGTAATGTTTATTTCTCTAAGAATTGGTTACCGAAGTCTTAAGAAGAGAGATTTTTAATTGTCTGAAATAGCGGTTGATTACGGAAGAAAGAGAACCGGTTTTGCTATATGTCTCTCCGGTGTTGTTCTACCGCAGGATCCTCTGCTGGATACAACCTGGACAATGATCGCGGAGAGGATAAGAACTCTGCAGAGCAAATACGATTGCGGTACAGTGGTTCTCGGGCTTCCGCTTACCCCTTCTGGAAAACCGACTGAGCTGTCCATTGAGGTGGAGCGGCTGGCTGAATATCTCGGACGTGAAGGGTTTGAAGTAGAACTCATGAGAGAGACCGGCTCAACGAAAGAAGCAATAGCGCAGATGAAAAATGATCGCAGAGATGGAAAACGGGATTCTCTGGCTGCGGCGGTTATACTCAAACGGTATCTGGGGCAGCCATGAAACGTGCTGCTGGTTTAGTTATCCTCGGTTTGATTATTCTGATTATTACCGGCCTGATACTCATCAAATGGTGCGGAAGTCCGTCTGGTAACGGTAAAGATTGCGTTTTTACGGTAGAGAGAGGATGGGGAGTCAGGCAGATCGCTGAAACACTGGCGGATTCTGAGCTTATTCGATGTCCGGTCTATTTCCTCTGGAGATACTCGCAGGTGCATAACTCTCCATCATTGCAGGCTGGTATTTATCATATCACGGACAGTATGTCTGCTGATTCGATTCTTTTCATACTCGCAAATGGAGACGTCATACCTGTTGAAACAAACTGGGTTACACTTGCACCTGCTCTGACTCTTGAGCAATCTCTGGATGTATTGGCTGACAGCCTTGGTTTCAATCGAATTCTGCTGGACAGCCTGTC
The DNA here is from genome assembly GCA_030594645.1 of Candidatus Aegiribacteria sp. Lineage (GTDB taxonomy): Bacteria > Fermentibacterota > Fermentibacteria > Fermentibacterales > JCC-6 > Aegiribacteria. Next base: position 59,885 of record JAUVEU010000008.1, on the reverse strand, counting down.
GCGGGATTCATCCTTTCTGTCATCATTGAATCTGCCTGCTCTTGAAGGATATCTTTTCCCTGAGACATACGAGTTCGCTGATTCTCTGATGGCTGAGCAGGTTCTAAGGAGGATAGTTGAAACAGGGATTTCCAGATGGCCGGCAGACAGGGCTGAGCTTCTGGAGAGTTCAGGTCTCAGTGTTCATGAGACAATCATTCTTGCTTCTATCGTTGAGAGGGAAGCAAAGGTTGACTATGAAAGGGCGGTTATTTCCGGTGTATTCCTCTCAAGAATAAGACGGGGCATGAAACTGGAAAGCTGCGCCACAGTGCAGTATGCTATAGGAGAGGTAAGAGAAGTGCTTCTGTATAGAGATCTTGAAATTGACAGTCCATACAACACGTATCGCATTACAGGATTACCTCCGGGACCGATCTGTTCTCCAGGCGGGAGTTCGATATCCGCTGCTTTCAATCCTGATACCACTTCCGGATACCTGTATTTTGTCAGTATGGAGGACGGTACCGGACGGCATCTCTTCGCGAATTCGCACTCAGGACATCTCGCGAACATCAGATCAGTGCCTGACAGGTGATGGATTGACAGAACGCTTTGGTTTTATTCTTATAATGCATGAAAATATATGATTCACATTCATTTTAGAGAAAGGATAGAAGATGAGTGAAGAAAGAAGTCTGGGCTTTCTGGAAAAGGCAATCCGACTGATTCCGGGGTATAAGGGATACAAACGGAAAGAAGAACGCCGGGACAATGATCAGCTTTTCCGATCAGGGCTTACTGCTAAACTCGATCAGCTCAGGATCAGAGTGAACGAGATACCTGCCGGTCTTAAAGGTCCCTCTGCTCTGTCGTCCGTGACCGATATTGACAGAGTTATTAAAAAGATTGAAAAAGTAACTGACGAGATCCGTTTTGCTGTCAGAGGCTATCGAGGGTGGTTCGATATGCATAAAGTCCGCGAGAACGAGCTGGACAAGCTCTACGCGTTTGATGTTGGACTTATGGAAAATATTGAAGAACTTGAAGAGGCAGTCAGTGTACTTGAAGCTGCTGCAGCCGCTGGATCAGATATGAAGGAAGCTATCGGAAAATCAGTTGATATTCTGATAGAATTCAGTAACAAGATGGCTTCCAGAAGTGAACTCATGATTGATCTTGAGAAAAATAAGCCGATTGATTAGATCGAAGAAAGGTTAGCAGACAAATGTTCAAAAAACTGGAGATTATCGAATATCTGGATGAAGGTGGCAGGGATATTGTCCACAGGATTCCGGAAAGTGGTTCAGGGGAGTTTCGCCTTGGCAGTCAACTTGTCGTCAGGGAGAATCAGGATTGTGTCTTCTTCCGTGATGGAAAAGCCATGGATGTGTTCGGACCGGGAAGGCATACGATCACGACTGAGAATATTCCGCTTCTCACCGGTGTGGTCAGCACGCTTTTCGAGGGGAAGGATTCGCCATTCAGGTCTGAAGCGTACTTTGTAGCCAAGAAGACATTTACCAATTTGAAGTGGGGAACGAAGGAACCCATCATTTTCAGAGATAAAGAACTGTCCATTGTTCGACTCAGAGCATTCGGCAGTTTTTCCCTGAAGGTCGAGCAGAGCCAGCTGTTCATCAATAAGCTCGTCGGCACCGAGGGAAGATTCACAACGGATGAGATCGAGGGGTTCCTCAAGGGTATGATTATCTCACGTCTGGCTGATCTCCTTGGCGAAACGATTGAGAGTATCTTTGATCTTGCCAGTTACTACGATGAAATAGGTACACTGGCCAAAGCCAGGATGGGAGATGACTTCGGGAAATACGGAATACAGCTTGTTGATTTCTATGTTCAGGCTATTACACCTCCCGAGGAAGTCCAGGAGCGAATAGATGAACGGAGCGCCATGGCCGCGCTTGGTAATATGGACCAGTACATGCGTTTCAAGACAGCTACTGCAATGGGTGACGCAGCTTCGGGCGAAGGCGGAGGCGGAGCCGCAGGAGCAGGAGTCGGAATGGGTGCCGGACTGGGCATGGGCATGACAATGGCGAATATGATGGGTAAGAGCATGGGAATGGGTGATGGCCAGAGCGATGGAGCTGCTGCGGGAGGTGCCGCACTGGTATCCTGTCCATCCTGCGGTAAGAATGTGCCTGCGGGCAAATTCTGTCCTGAGTGCGGAAAACCAATGGGCGTCACATGTCCGGGCTGTGGTAAGATAATCCCGCCCGGGTCCAAGTTCTGTCCTGAATGCGGTGGTAAAATCGGCAGCGGGAAAAAATGCGTGAAATGCAATAAAGACATGCCTGCCGATTCCCAGTTCTGCCCTGAATGCGGAGAGAAACAGGAATAAATGCCGGGTACCTTACATGAATTGCTTGAGACCATGGCAGCAAGATTACCCGATAATGTTGCCCTTGAGGATGACAGACGAAAACTGACCTATTCCGACTGGTTACGGGTATCCTCTAACATAGCCTGTCTTCTTCAAAGAGCCGGTGCAAAGCCTGGATACGTGATCGGCGTTGTGTCAGATCGATCAGCTCTGCTCCCGTGCGCTTTTGCCGCAGTATCAATGATCGGGGCAAGATTCGTATCTCTTAATCCAGGCTGGCCGGTACAGGAGAGAGAGAGAGTATTCGGAAGATGGTCCGACCGGCTCGTGCTTACCGGATTTGAGAGTACCGCTTTAGAACTGCCCGATGAAGATATCCTCTTTGTTGATGAAGACGTATTCGAAGGTCATGAAATACCCTGTTCTCTTCCGGAAATCAGTGAGGATGAGGAGTTTTATCTCAATGTAACTTCCGCCTCCACCGGTCAGGCGAAAATCGCACCGACTACTCACCGCCAGCTGCTTGCGAATACAAAGGGCGTCTGCAGAACCCTGGGGCTTGATCATGATGATACTCATATTTCACTGTTCGGTGTATTCGGTCATCCCCATGAGCTTTTCATGAGGGGTCTTTATCTCGGAGGAAAGACAGTACTGACTGAACGAAGATACCCCCGGGATCTGCTTCAAGTGATATCCGGAAGTCATATTACCGCTGTTATGGCTCTCCCTACACAGCTTGGAAGCCTGTCTCGTCTCTGGAAAAGAACTGACGCTGATCTCTCCGGGGTCAGAATTGCTGAAGCCGGAGGGATGTATGTATCTGATGAGTTTGTCAGTATTTTCACCGAGAGGACAGGTGTTAAACTGATTCCTGTCTGGGGAAGTACAGAAACAGCAGGAGTAGTACTTACGGGACAATATGATTCATCCGGATTCACTTCTGTTGTTGACGGATATGCTGCTGAACTTCGCGATCTCACAGGGGAAATCCTGGAAGGAGACTGCAAAGGCGAGTTATGGATTTCAGGCCCCGGAGTAGTTACCCGGTATCTGGGGGATCGACCTCAGACCGAGGAGTATTTCGTGGATGGATGGTACCGTACCGGTGATATGTTCAGAAAAGAGGATGATCGTCTGGTCTTTCTGGGACGACGTGGAGGATTGATAAAAGCCGCCGGACTGAAAGTGTACCCCCTCGAGGTCGAGCTGGCAATACTGAAACACCCCGGAATTGTGGACGTGTGTGTAGTTGGAAGGGATCACCCTACTCGCGGTGAGATGCCTGCCGCATATATTGTACCCCGGTCGGGTATCGAGCTGAACGTTGCCGGTATGCGAAGTTTTCTCCGAGAATTCCTTGATGAACACAAAATACCGAGACTTATCAATTTCGTGTACGGATTACCCAGAACAGCCAGCGGAAAAATAGATAGAAAATCAGTGGAAACCAGAGAGATAGTTCCTGACTATAGAAGTGAACTTCTCAGATCAGATGTTGAACTTGTTCGTCTTATTAATAACAGGGCTGAATTGATGGGAGAAATCGGAGGAGGTTTTGATCCGACCTGGGTTGATGATCAGGAGGACAACGCCGTGGGTCATAACCCCGGTCCGGTTGCTGACAGTTCGATGAGAGAAATCATCAGATTCATAATCAATGAACTTGGAAAGGGGTGAACTTGGACATCAGATCTGTAACCGTAGGAGATGTCCATATAGGCACGGGAAACCCCATCCTGATCGCCGGACCATGTTCCGTCGAAAATGTCGGGATGCTTAGAGAAGTTGCCGGAGCCGTTGTTGAAGCAGGTGTATCGATACTCAGAGGTGGTTCCTTCAAACCGAGAACTTCCCCCTATTCCTTTCAGGGACTTGGTCTGGAAGGTCTTAAGCTTCTCCATGCAGTTGGAAAAGAATTCAAAATACCGGTTGTTACCGAAGTAATGGCAATTCATCAGATCGAACTTGCTATTGAGCACGCTGATATGCTCCAGGTTGGCGCCAGAAACATGCATAACTTTTCTTTACTGTCCGCGCTGGGTAAAACCGATATGCCTATACTTCTCAAACGGGGATTTATGGCCACGATAGAGGAATGGCTTATGGCTGCTGAATATATGGTGAAAGAGGGAAACGACAGGATCGTGCTATGTGAACGTGGAATCAGGACTTTTGAAACATGGACAAGAAACACTCTGGATATTTCCGCTGTCCCTCTTGCTCGAATGCTGGGCGGATATCCTGTCATAGTTGATCCCTGTCATGCATCCGGAAGGAGAGATTTGCTTGAACCGCTATCTCTTGCTGGTCTGGCGGCGGGGGCAGACGGCATCATGCTTGAAGTGCATCCTGATCCGGATAAAGCTTTGTCCGATGGAGGTCAGTCTCTCTCGATACCGGAGATGAAGAAACTGGCCTTGAAATTGTTGAAGCAAAGTGAGAATAAGTAAGTCAGTATACGAACAAATTGGAGGTAAGTAATGCATATAGGCATACTTACAGGTGGAGGGGATGCTCCGGGGCTTAACGCGGTCATCAGAGGTATTACAGTCAGGGGAAGAAGTCAGGAACACAGGATAACCGGATTTCTCAGAGGTTGGAAGGGTGTAATTGAGAACACTTCAATAGAGCTTAACCTTAATAATGTTCGCGATATTCATATGCAGGGCGGAACTGTTCTTCTGTCTTCCAGAACGAATCCAATCAGGGTCGAGAATGGATTTGAAGGGATCAGCTCTACGTACAGGGATCAGAAACTCGACTGCCTCATTGCAATAGGCGGGGAGGATACGCTTGGCGTAGCCAGCAAATTAAATGAACAGGGTCTGGCTGTTATCGGTGTTCCCAAGACAATTGACAATGATCTAAGCGCAACGGATTTTACGTTTGGTTTTGATACGGCGATCAATAATGTCATGAAGACCCTGGATATGCTTCATACAACAGCGAAGAGCCACGAGAGAGTTATCGTTGTTGAGATAATGGGGCGTCATGCAGGATGGATGGCGCTTTACGGAGGTATGGCAGGTGGAGCTCATGTAATCCTTCTTCCGGAAGTGGAATTCAATACTGATGAAGTCTGTGATCTTCTGGTAAAGAGATATGATGAAGGTTACAGGTATGGTATTGTCGCGATTGCTGAAGGTGCTATTGATCCGGACCTGCAGCGGCATGTAATGCATTCAGCTGCAAAAGACGCATTCGGACATGTTCAGCTTGGAACCGGAATCGGTGTTGGCGAAGTCCTCAAGAATGAAATTGCCGACAGAACTGATCTGGAAACGAGGCATGTTGTTCTTGGACATATTCAGAGGGGCGGCTGCCCATCTGCTTTTGACCGTGTGCTCGGAACCAGACTGGGAGTGAAAGCGATTGAGATGGCTGAGAAGGGGCAGTTCGGAAAAATGACAGCCCTGCGTGGAACAGAAATTGAAGCAGTTAACCTGGAGGATGCAGTTGGAACACTGAAAACTGTACCTCTCGAACAGTATGAGACCGCAAAATTGTTCTTCGGATAATCTGGAGGTTACTAAAATGGCAGTGAAAGTAGCGATTAACGGTTTCGGGAGAATTGGCAGACTCGTCTACAGACGTTCACTGATGAATTCAGATATAGACATAGTGGCTGTGAATGACCTGACGGATCCGAAAGCCCTTGCTCATCTCCTTAAGTACGATTCGGTGCACGGTCGTTTTCCAGGTGAAGTATCAGTCCGAGGTGATTCGATACAGGCAGGTGGAGACACTTTTCTGGTGCTGTCACAGCCTGATCCCGCACAGCTCCCCTGGAAAGAACTTGGAGTGGACATTGTTATTGAGTCAACCGGTTTCTTCAGGACAAGAGAGAAAGCCTCCATGCACCTTGAAGCCGGAGCGAAAAAAGTGCTTTTAAGTGCTCCTGCCAAAGGTGAGAACGGTGCTGATCTGACTGTTGTATATGGTGTTAATCATATGCTTTACAGCCCCGACAGAGATAATATCATCTCCACTGCCAGCTGCACCACTAACTGCCTTGCTCCGGTTGTAAAGATTCTTAATGACACATTTGGTATTACCCGTGGTATCATGACTACAATTCATGCCTACACTAATGATCAGAAGATACTCGACCTGCCGCACTCGGATTTGAGAAGAGCGAGGGCAGCAGCGGTGAATATCATACCCACCACTACCGGCGCGGCTGCAGCTGTCGGACTTGTAATTCCTGAGCTTAAGGGTAAACTGGACGGAATGGCTGTCAGGGTTCCTGTCGCAGATGGTTCACTCGTTGATCTAGTCTGTGAGCTGAAAAGCGATGCTTCGGTGGAATCTGTAAACAGAGCTATGAAGGACGCTGCTGACGGGACTCTTAAGGGTGTGCTGCAGTACTCAGAAGAACCGCTCGTGTCCAGCGATATAGTTGGGAATCCATATAGTTCTATTTTTGATTCTCTTGTCACCAAAACCATGGGTTCGAGAATGCTTAAAGTTCTGTCATGGTATGACAATGAATACGGCTATGCGTGCAGAATGGTCGATTTCGCATGCTATATGGCAGAGGTCGGGTTGTGAAATACCCACTACTTCAGGATACGGAGCTTGCAGGGAGGAAAGTGTTTCTAAGACTGGATCTGAATGTACCGATTCAGAACGGTAGAATCGCTGACGATTCAAGGATAAAAGCTGCCCTGCCAACCATAAGGTACATTCTGGATAACGGTGCTTCGCTTATTATAGCGAGTCATCTGGGAAGACCTGACGGAAAGAGAAATGTTGAGTTCAGCCTTGCTCCTGTAGCTTCCAGGCTTGAGGAACTTCTTGGAAAAAAGGTATTCTTCGCACCGGACTGTATCGGATCCAGGACTGCCACAATGGTGGCATCACTTAAACCCGGAAATGTGCTTCTTCTCGAGAATCTGAGGTTTCACCCTGAGGAAAAGGAGGGAGACCCTGATTTTGCCAGAAAGCTTGCATACTGCATAGATATCTATGTGAACGATGCCTTCGGAACCTGCCACAGAAAGCATGCTTCATTGAAAGGTCTTCCAGAGGTATTGGGTGGAGGGTTCATAGGGCTTCTTGTTCAGAAAGAACTTCAGATCTTTGATGAAATGCTCTCTTCACCTGCGAGACCATTTACTCTCATGCTCGGGGGAGCGAAGGTTTCGGATAAAATACCTGTAATCGAAAATCTTCTGCCGCGCCTGGATCACATTCTGATAGGAGGTGGAATGGCATTCACATTCATGAAGACCATGGGAATGAATGTCGGTCGAAGTCTTCTGGAACTTGATCGCCTTGGAGCGGCAGAAAAGATATTGAAGGAAGCGGATAAAGCGGGAGTTGATGTTTTTCTCCCCCTGGACATAGTTATAGCCCCCTCCCTGGGAAGTCCTGAAAAGGCAAGAACTGTAGCCGCTGATTCCATTCCCGCAGATGAAGCCGGACTGGACATCGGTCCAGGTACTGTCGAGCAATTCGGGAAGATAATCGAGAAGAGCTGCACTGTTCTCTGGAACGGTCCGCTCGGTGTTTTCGAGATACCCCCTTTTGACAGAGGAACCAGGGAGATTGCTTTAATTCTCGCAAACTCTACGAAGAATGGAACCGTAAGTGTCGTAGGCGGGGGAGATTCTGTCAGGGCTGTTGTTGAAGCAGGCCTTTTCAAGAAAATATCCTTTGTCTCGACCGGTGGCGGAGCATCGCTCATACTTCTGCAGGGTAATGAACTGTACGCTCTTGAAGCGCTGAGGGGGTGATGTGTCGTGAGGCAGATAATTGGCGGTAACTGGAAGATGAACGGTTCCTATGAAAGCGGTATGCTGTTTATCGATGAAATGAAGAAGCTTGGCTCACTTGTCGCTTCAGCTGATATTGTCTTATTTCCTCCTTTCACTCTTATACCCTTACTTGCCGAATCGGCTTCTGACGCCGGAATAGAAACCGGTGGACAGGATCTGTTCTGGTTGGAAAAAGGTGCTTTCACCGGCGAGATAAGTCCTGAAATGCTTAAAGAATCCGGATCTACCTGGTTTATCGCCGGTCACAGCGAGCGAAGGCATGTTCTTGGTGAGACAGACGAAATTGTGAGGAAAAAACTTGAAGCGGGGCTGAAATGCGGCCTCAAAGGCATACTCTGCGTAGGCGAGCTCCAAACTGAACGGGAAACCGATCAAACGGAGATAGTTGTCAGGAGGCAGATTAAGTTCGCTCTTGATGAACTGGATAATATTTCGCCCGAAAACTTCGTCATTGCATACGAACCTGTATGGGCAATAGGCACAGGACTCACGGCAACACCTGAAGAAGCGGAAAGAATGCATTCTCTGATCAGGGAGTGGGTATCCTCTATCATAGGGCAGGAATTCGCTGACAACCTGCGTATCCAGTATGGAGGAAGCGTTAAATCTTCTAATGCCGCCACAATTCTCTCCAAACCTTCGGTTAACGGAGCTCTTGTCGGGGGTGCAAGTCTGGATGCAGGCAGCTTTATGGATATTATAAACGCGGTGCCTGAATACTCTTCATGAAATGATTCATGCTGCAGGACATGACTCCTGTGAAAGCAGATTTCATCAGGAGGAGAAGTTCATTAACAGGGTTTGTTCTAATAAGAGTAGACCCTTTTATCGAATTGGAATAGCATTTGCGGGATTTCTCCTGTGGGTCACAGTCCAGGGGATGCTGTCTTTATTTCTGGGTTTCATAGAAAACGATATCCTTAACATCGCCGTTGCAGCTTTCCTTGCTCTTGCGGTTCTGCTGCCTCTGTGGAGACTTGTGCCTGGAGTGACTCAAAAACTTGGTGCTGATAACAGTTCGGTTGTTGCAGCCGTAACTTTTATCCTGTTCTGTCCATTTCTGATTATCGCTGTCCGTACAGGTCTGGAATACATAGGCTTTAACTTCGGGTGGTTCCAATTCGCAATGGCTCTTCTGCTGCTGGCAGCGAATGAGGAGGTCATCTGCAGGGGTTTCTTTCTCGATGTACTGAGCTTCAGAGGGAAACGGATTGTCGGGCTCCTGTTCTCTTCTGTAATCTTCGCATATCTTCATGTGACTAACGATTGTGTGTCAGTTCCAGGGATACTGAATATCTTCCTGGTGGGTGTTCTCTTCGGATTGATCAGGTTCCTGTCAAACGGACTTGTTTACCCAATACTTATTCACTGGCTCTGGAATCTGGTTACGGGAATGGTGTTCGGGTGGAGCGTGAGCGGCCATACGATGCTGCCATCATTGTTCAGACCGGTTATCAGGCCTCCATGGGGCGGATTCGGCCCTGAGGAGTCCATTCTTATGACAATCGCGATAGCTGGCTGTCTGGTTGTTATAGGGAAGAAGATGTTTTCATTTGAGAACAAATCCTTGATCAGTGTCAGATAATATTCCTTCTATTCTGCATGAAGCGCATCAAGCACAGATTTTGGATTTGTTGATGCAATACACAACAAAACTTTTGCTGGTCCTTCTGGCTTTCGTCTGCCCTGTTCCCAGTTTTGCAGAGGTGTCAGGTTTTCCTGGTCATTTCTTTCCAACAATAGCAAACTCAGAGCCAGACTCATCAAAGGGTGTGCCTGCAACGTCACTGTAAAACGCATGCTGTGCGAAACCAGCCTTCTCAAACTCGCTCTGCAGCGACTCGGAAGAGAAGTATTGCAGCCAGTTGTAGACAGTTCGTGTTCGCTCCGCTTCAACGATGGTATACTTGTCCAATACCACCTTTACTTCCTCGTACTTGAAACTGCTCAGGAATCCGTAGTATTTCTCTGCGGACCAGAAACTGTTGAGCAGATTCTCTCCATATGAGGCCGCTTCCTCGCGTTGCTTGAACGCATTCAGGGAATAGACGTCGAGAAGGACAGACCCATCTGGCGAGAGGATAGAGTGGAACTTTGTGAGCAAAGCCATTCGCTGCGAAGGGCTTAGTGCGCAGAAGTCGCACATGATCATCAAGATAATGTCGAAACGGTCTTCCGTTTCGAAATCAAGGTAGTTCTGATTGATGTATTCGATGGACAGGCCCGACTGCTCAGCCTCATCCCTCGCGTGTTCAATTGACTGCGCCGAGAAGTCAATACCCGTCACGCTTGCGCCGAGCTTTGCCAGTCTGCTTGCGTAGAGTCCTGGGCCGCAGCCGAAATCGGCGATCCGGGTGTCAGTTCCGACGCTGAAGTGCGATTCAATCCATTCGACTGATTGATCAATGAGTGCACCTCGCCGAGATGACACATCGATATCGGTATTGAGATGGTACGCGAGCATTTGCTGAGAGGTGTGATCGTCGTTCCACAAATCTGCCGCTGTGTAGAACTCAAATGGCTCTGGCCGGCTATTGATATCTTCCAGTTGTTTGAACATTCTCGTCATCTCTATTCACAGAAATTGAAGCTCAGTGGGTAGTATCCCACCTGGAATTCAACTCAGCGGGTACTATTCAACTGCAGCCTCTGGTTATAGCTCTTATCTCAAAAGACACAAGCCTGCGGTTTCAGTAATCCCACCAGACTGAATTCTGCAGAAGTAAAGACCGGCTGAAACAGGCTCTCCGTTCTGACTTCTTCCGTTCCACTGCACCGAATGTATTCCGGCCATAAGCTCTGTACTTTCAAGGGTAGAGACTATTCTGCCTGAAAGGTCATACACTTCAATTGAGGTGAATCCCGACTCGGAAAGCTCGAATGTAATAAGTGCTGAGGAGTGGAAGGGATTCGGGTTGGCGCAAAGACTAAGCCGGTGAGTAGGCTCCAGGTTGATCCCTGTTTCGGTGACAGTGAAGTTAATGGTGTCCGCAGCAACAGGAACCCCTTCATCGAAGAATGTTACTATCAGCTCATTTGATCCCACTTCCGCGAACAGATCGTCCAGGTAAGTGTATTTCAAACCAGTTCCAAAAGCATAGAGATTCCAGTCCATAACGGCTATGTAAACAACACCATCCGTAATTGCAGGACTGGAAAAGATGTTTCCGATGGTTTCATAAGACCAGATTTCTTCACCGGTATCGCAGTCCAGCGCAACGACTCTTGGATCATCCCGGTTGAATGTTTTACCATAATTGTAATTTTCGCCATAGAATACGATACCATCTGCAATCCCGGAAGAACCGTGCTGCCAGCCGGGAACTGACCAGACGGTGGTTCCGTTGGACGCATCAAGACAATGAAATGTATCTATCTCATCCCCGAAGTAGAGCCTGCCATCGTGATAAGCAGGAGTTGCTGTGATAGAGCCGTGGGGACCTGGATTAGCAATATGAACCTCCCAGACGGTAATTCCTGTTATTGCGTCAATTGCCCGTGTTTTGCCGTCACTTCCGCTTATGTAGATCAAACTGTCCACAATAGTAGGAGAAGAATCCCAGTAACCCTCATATGCATCGGTGTTTTCCCAGATGATCGAGCCTGTATTGGCTTCCAGGGCGTACAAAGGACCCATGCTAGTTGGGATGAGTACCATACTGTTCCATACCGTCATACAGCTTGCTGTACTTCCAGAGAGTGTATCCGCCCATATTTCTGCGCCTGTTGCCGTATCGAAGCAATACACATAGGAAATAAATTGTGGGTTATATACGGCTCGTCCACAGTACACACTGCCATCAATCACTGCTGGGGTGCTTCCAGTGCAATCAGCATCTCCGTTAGCCCATATCCTCTCACCTGTCAGGGCATTCAGACACCATAAAGAATCGCTGGCGGTGTACAGGTAGCCGTTCTTTACGGTCACCGCATCATCCGTATAACCAGTTCGGTATTTCCAGATCAGTTCGCCGGTAGCTGCATCAAGGGCATAAAGGGAATCAGTACCATCGTTGGAGGGGTAGTAAACAATTCCTTCAATGATCACCGGTGTAGGGAACTCATGGGTAGTTCCGGTGACCGGAGCGGTCCAGAGTATTGTGTTGTCCGTGGGTGCAGGTGACTCTGAAAAGCCATGATGAAGGTCATTCTGCATGTATGTGTACCAGTCAGTATTCAGCCGGGGAATCTGAACCACAGGCTGACCGTTAAGGGAGTAGTGGACCGAATCGGCCATTTCGTTTTCATTTTCCACGATTGCCCTGACGGTGAGCCAGTCACCATTGTAGGTCTCGCCGTCGATAGGTTCAGTAATTGTAAGATTGGTAGCGAATATTAGGATTGCTGCAATGATAGTTCCGAAAACCATTCTGTCCTCCTATTCATTTCCATAACGCTTCGAATGAGCTGCTGTGACACTGCCTTAAATGGGTGAAGTCAGCTCAATTCGCTTGTTAAAATCATAGGTGCTTTGCCTTAAATCGTTTCTCATGGAGCTAATGATAGTCTCATTAGGGACGAATCACAAGACTTATGAGGCAATGAGTAATACTCCATTATTCTTCTCAGAGGATATTTAGCCATACCTTGACGAGTGACGTAAGGCGTCATATATCTTGGCATGATAAAATCTTTTAAATGCAGAGACACTGAAAAGCTCTTTAACGATTTGGATATCAGGAAATTCAGGAGTATCAACAGAACAGCCAGAATTAAGCTTGAAGTTTTGAACGCAGCTGTTTCTCTGGAAAGTTTACGGATTCCCCCTGGGAACAGACTTGAGCAACTAAAAGACAAGAGGAAAGATCAACACAGCATAAGAATCAATAATCAATTGCGTATCTGCTTTGTTTGGAAGGATGAAGCAGTCATTGAAGTTAAAATTCTGGATTATCATAAGGGGTAGCGATATGACAAATAAATTATCTCCGATTACACCAGGCGATGTCCTTTTAGAGGAGTTTCTCAAGCCAATGGGTATTTCCCAGAGCCAGCTTGCAAAAGACATTAGCGTACCGGCTAACCGTATTAGTCAGATAGTTCATGGAAAAAGGGAAATCACCGCAGACACAGCATTGCGCCTGGGCAAGTACTTCGGGATTGAACCGGAATTATGGCTAAATCTACAGGTTAGATACAATATGAAACTCGCAAGGAGTAGGTATGGACGGATAATTGAAAAAGAAGTGAAGATTCTTTTTTCTGAATCACCGGTACACAATCATGCTAACGCATGAGAAGGCAACATATCCCCGAAAGAGAATTGCTTGTTAATCTCTTCCCCATGAAAGTCATTCATCTGTTCCGATTTTATGAATCAGTTTGATATTAGTATTCCATATCTTCGCTGCCGCAATGAAATTTGCAATTATCGTCAAGACTGAGTGCAGTCTTATCGAATTGATGATTGCTATCTGTCAGAATAGTTGTTCATAATTCTTTTCTATTTCGCGTATCTGGTGCTCAATCGGGATACAAAGGCTTATGTTATTGCTCAATATAGACTCTCAATACTGAACGGAAATTTGAATGAGGAATTATCTGACGAACAGAATCCGGAGTCTTTTTGGGTGGAAAACGCCTGATAGAGAAGAGAAGAGTATCAGGCTGGGTCTTGCCCTGGGTGGTGGAGGAGCAAGGGGGCTTGCGCATATTCCAATTCTGGAGCTTCTTGATGAAATGAAAATCAGGCCATGCTGCATTGCCGGTACGAGCATAGGTGCCGTAATGGGAGCTTTGTATGCATCTGGTCTGAGTGGTTCGGAAATTCGCAGCCTCGTGCGGGATACAATAATCAGAAAAGATGATTCCGCTGTAGAAATACTCAAGGATATAAAGAGGTTTGTTAAATTCCTGGACATTGACTTCCTGGGACCGGGAATTTTCAAAGGTGACTCAATTATGAAGTATCTTTACGATGCCATTAAGATAGACAATTTCGACAATCTTGATATTCCACTGAAGGTTGTCACCACAGACTTCTGGACATCGAGCCAGGTGGTCATCTCCTCCGGGAAACTTCTGCAGGGGGTCAAGGCAAGTATGGGACTGCCCGGGCTTTTTACCCCTGTGAAATACGGAGACCAGATTCTTATTGACGGTGGTGGAGTAAATCCGATTCCATGGGATGTTCTGGAAGATTGCGACGTAATTGTTGCTGTGGATGTTCTGGGATATGCAGAATCCATATCCGGAAGCCCTCCCAATGCGGTCAAGGCGGTTCTGAACATGTTCGATATAATGCAGAAATCGATTGTTGAAGCCAGAAAGAAATCAGACAGGCCTGACATTTACATAAAACCTGAAATTAGAAATATTGGGATTCTTGAGTTTAACAGGGCAGAGGAAATATATGCATGTGCTGAAACTGCCTGCAGTGAACTTAGAAAGAAACTGATGGAGCTTTACCCGGAAACACCGGCTTCGTCAGAACATTCCAAATCGCTGATTGTCTGATTTTTCAGGCAAAACGTTGAATGGGGTTGGAAAATTCGGTTTTCTTAATTCTGTCTTGGAAAGATATGGATAATGAGATCTAGTCAAATAAGACCAGTGTTAGTTTTCAGTATTGTCTGGATCCTTGCTGTGACTGCTTTACCAGGGTTTGCACAAATCATGACGGAGCACAACAGAGCCCGGACATCTTACTTATTCCCTGGCGCAGATAGCCTGCCAGTGTATGGCTATAAAGTTATCAACGAATATCCGCATGATTCGAATGCATTTACCCAGGGTTTGATATATGAGCATGGCGCGCTCTACGAGGGTACGGGTCTTTATGGCAGTTCATCTCTACGTAAGGTTGAACTGGAGACCGGTACGGTTTTGAAAATGTATAACCTTGATGATTCCTATTTTGGTGAAGGCATTACAATGTGGAATGATACACTGATCCAGCTGACATGGCTGAGCTATATTGGCTTTGTATACATTGAGTTAGAGACATTTCAGCCGGTTGACAGTTTCAGCTATTCTACTCAGGGGTGGGGGCTCACGCATGATGATACATGTCTGATAATGAGTGATGGATCATCAAGATTGCATTATCTTGATCCCCAAACCTATGAGGAAGTCGGCTATGTTGATGTACAAGCTGACGGGATACCGGTTATGTATTTAAACGAATTGGAGTATGCCCAGGGGAAGATCTATGCAAATGTCTGGGGTTCGGATTCTATCGCTCTTATTGAACCCGAGACCGGTAATGTGACTGAGTGGCTTGATCTGTCCGGTATCCTGACTGACCAATGCCTATCCTTTCAGCCAGGTGTGCTCAACGGTATTGCATATGACAGTGAAAACGTGCGGTTGTTCGTAACCGGTAAATCGTGGCCTGAGCTTTTTGAAATTGAAGTTGATCCCATGAATTACCCGCCTGAAATCATTTCATCAAATCCTCCTTCACCCTGTTACATAATCCCTGATAGCGTTCTTCTGCTCGATGTACTGGTACGGGATCCTGATCCGGAAGATTCTTTGTTTTACGTCTGGAGTGTCAACGGGGTTGTTGATACTTCAGCTCATGATACTTGTTATCTGTACTCAAGTTCCACGGTAACAACCGATACTGTTGTGGTCAATATTGACGATGGGATGTTTTTCGATTCATCGACGTGGGTTGTCATCGTATCAAACCCCGTGAATGAAAATCTTTTTTCTATCAGTGCTAATCCCTCCGGTTCAGTATCCGTTTTTCATATCGCGCTATGTGAATCCTGTGATGTCGGTCTGCAATTGTTTGATATAAGTGGTCGAATGGTATCGACAGTATTCACGGGTGAACTCCCGACGGGGATGCACTCACTGTGCTCCGGAGAACTTATTACCGGTATTTACACAGCAAGATTGAGTTTGAACGGGGAAATATCGACTCTCAGATTTACCGTTCTGAAAAAATAGCCTTTAACAACTTATTTCTGTGCCATTATGTCAGCGGAGGATACTGCCGGATTGGTATAGTGGGATTTGCTGTTGACCTTTAGAATTCCATACCTGACAGCTTTTTCAGGGCACCAGTGAATGCACGCGAAACACTCGGCACAGTTGTCTCCGAACGATACATTATCATCATATACGGTGATGTTATTCACAGGGCATACCCGCTCGCAGATTCCACAGCGTGTACAATCTGATGTGACTCGCTTTCGGTCTGTTCCGAATATTTTCCTGAGAACGAATGAACCAACTCTACCGTTCACGCCTGACAGCGGTGAGTCGGTTCCGGGTAGAGGTATAGAACGTTTTTTCAGAACCATTGATGATATATCTTCCACGATCCCGGGCATTAAAGCATGCATTTCCGGCTGTTTCCTGATCGGTGTCTTCAGTGCGATGCTGTTATCAGGGAGGACTATTCCAAAACCGGCATTCAGTTTCGCGCCTTTTTCAGAAAGCAGAGCGTTCAGGGAGTAAAATGCTCTTCCTGGAGTAACACCATAATGGATAACCGCGAAGATGAAAGCATTCTTTTTAATGGAGAGCTTTTTGGTAAAATCCCTTACAATATCCGGTATATCCATGTAGTAGGTGGGAACGATGAAGCCTATGACTTTCGAATCATCCCTGATCTCGGCATCATCAAGATGTCTTGCTATTGGTGAGAGTTCAGCATCCTTCAGGTGCTTCTGCAGTTCTCGAACGATTGCGATTGAATTCCCCGTGCCGGAGAAATAATAAAGATTCATTGCTAATACCCCTTCCTCCCCCCGAATATGGTTACCAGATAAAACTAAAACAAATTATATTAGTTCAATATTAACACATAACACTGGAGACAATATGAAAGCTTCTACGGTATTCATCGCTTTGTTCCTTTTACTTCTATCTTTCTCATGTACCGGTAACGAGGAAAATCGGAAAGTGAATATTCTCCTTGTACTTATAGATACTCTTAATGCTGATCATCTTGGCTGTTACGGTTACTATCGCGACACTTCTCCAACTATCGACAGTCTTGCTGCATCCGGAGTCATTTTCAAGAGTTGTCAGGCTCAGGCTTCATGGACTCTGCCAGGGATGACTTCTATTTATACCGGCCTGTCAGAGCGAAGCCACCACTGCGGGTACTACGATGGAACTTTATACGGCCTTGACCCTGAAATGCCGACCATATCAACGATTCTCCAACAACAGGGGTATTTCACTGCAGCATTTGTTCGTACCGAATTCATGGGAAATGAATTCGGTATGGACAAGGGATATGATTCCTTCTGGATATCCAAAGAATGGAGTACAAAGGACGTTGTCACTGTTGATACTCTTCTCAGTTACTTCTCTAATAATGAAGTTTCAGAGCCATTTCTAGCGACAATTCACTTCTACGATCCTCACTCACCCTACCAGCCCCCTTCTCCCTTCGACACTATTTTCACGAGTTCCGGTACAACGGGTGGGTTGGACGACTGGCCGATTGATACAAATCTCTGGAGCGATACTGCTTTGATCGAGCATCTTGAAGCTCTTTATGATTCCGAGATCAGATGCACCGACAGTCAGCTTTCAAGGCTTTTTCAAAGCATGAGGGAAATGGGGCTGATGGAGAACACTATTGTCATTCTGATTGCTGATCACGGTGAAGAATTCATGGAGCATGGAGACACTGGACATGCTAATAATCTTTACCAGCAGACCATTCATATTCCCTTGATCCTCTCCGGCCCTGGAATAGAACCAGGTTCCGTGATTTCACTTAATGCAGGGCAATTTGATGTACTGCCAACAGTCCTCGCATACCTGGATATTCCCATTCCGAACCATATTGAAGGAATAAACCTGTTCGGGGATATCCCGGAAGATCGAATCATTCCATCCAGCGGCGTAGTAGGCGATACTTCAATGGCTGCCTGTCTACAGGAGACAATCAAGCTGATGTGGTTCGTTGAGCCGGATTCACTTGAAACCTATGATATTGCTGCTGATCCCGGCGAGATGGATCTCCTTCCCGCCGACAGCCTGCTGCTGGAGAAAGTGCTGAGCTACTGGGCTTCTCCATGCATATGCACACCTACGTGTAATGATTCATTGGATTTTGTGAACAAACTTCAGGCTCTGGGCTATTTATAGTAACCCGGCATCCTCTATTTCGTGAAGATGGAGTGCAGTGAAGAAAAAGGCTACTTCCCTGAGATCGTGATGCCACCTACCTGAATCCAGGGCAGTATCTCACTGCCGAAGTCGATTCTTTCTCTGGAGATTCGCCTGATGTTCTTGAGCAGTTCACCTAGATTACCGGAAATCATGGTTTCCCTGACAGGGTAGAGTATTTCACCGTTCTCAATATAGTAACTGTTCTTGCACACTCCTGAGAAGTCTCCGCTATCACTAGGGTTGCCGCCCGAGAATCTGCACATAAGGATACCTTTTTCTACAGAGGAAACCATCTCCTCAAAAGAGTATTTCCCCGCATCGATTACATATGAGTCGCCACTGTTCACAGCTTTCGGTTTCCCGGTCTTCTTCGCGCCATAAAGACCGAGAAGGAAGGTTTTCAGTACTCCATTCTCAATAATGGTACTGTTCCTGGCTTCGTATCCGTCAGGTGTGAAGAAGTATCCATCAGCTATCTCATCGGATACCGGTTTTGAGTGAAGGGTCAGTTGCGGATCAGCTATCAGTTCATTCAGGGAGTCCTTGTAGATGGAAGTCCCGCTGATAAGTGGATAATCGCTCAGAAACGATGTGATATGTGATAAGAAATCTTCTATGCAGTCAGGTGTGATGATAATCTCACCTGTGAATTTTCCCGATATCTCCTTTGTGCTGATCTGTTCAGTGGATTGTTTCATCAGGGTGTCGATGGAACCGTATTCGTGAAGTTCCCTGTCGAGATTCCCCGATGAGAATCCCGAGTAATTAAAGGAGGAGATTTCCGCGCCTTCCTTTGAAGTGAACATAGGGGAGAAGTTGTAGATACCTCTTGAAGATTCAAAATAGACTCCGTTCGAATTACGGAAGTAACTTTTCTTTGATACGAAATCCAGAATGGCCTGCTCGAGTATCAGGGACGGGTAGGTTTCCAGGCTGTAAGCAAGAAAAGCGGTAATTCTGTCATACATCAGATTGAGATCAGATTCTGCCGGCCCTTTCTGAAAGACTTTCGAGGGCTGTAGCTCCGAGATGTCGTTAGCGCTGTCAGCTTCAGATGATTCGGCCAGATCATAAACTTCTTTCACTGCCTTGTCTATTGATTCTTTATCGGTTTTGTTAATGGAAACCGAACCCCTTTTGTCGTCTATTATCCCCATCATATAGAGAGATGTGTCATTAGTTGTTCTCAGAAGGCTGATCTCTCCGCCATCCACGTTGAATTCATCCTTGCTCTTGTCACTAAGTGTGCACTGAGCCTTTTGAATACCGGCCTTCAGCATGGCTTCAATACAGTAGTTCGTAATGTCTTTTCTACTGCTCATTACCTTCCTCCTATATTGACTCTGCACTTGATGGCCGGACCGCCCATACCTACAGGAATAGGCTGCTTCTTGCCGCACATTCCAGCGCATGTCCATTTCATCTCATCCGATATTGCAGTGACAGTCTTGAGCATATCGAAAGCTATTCCGGAGATAGTCGTGTCTCTGATAGCTCTTCCCAGTTTGCCGTTCTTGATCTCGTAACCCTGAATGATGCCGAACATGAACTCGCTGGTGGAATCAGCCTGTCCATTGCTGGGTTTCATGAGGTAGTATCCGTCCTGAACCGAGGCGATCATGTCTTCGAGTTTGCTCTTTCCCGGAAGAATAGCTGTATTCCTCATTCTGATAATAGGCTCATCGTTGAAACGGTAAGCCCGAGCGTTTCCGGTCGGTTCGTCATCGAACTGAATTGAAGTCTCTTTGTTGTGCATAAACCGCTTCAGGACACCTTCATCGATCAGAACTACATCTTTCGCTTCGGTACCTTCATCATCGATGAATACCGGTATAGGGCAGGGTTTTCCATAAGCTGAATTTGCGAAGTCTACCATAGTAACAAGAGGGCTCGCAACCTCCTGATTAAGGTAATCGCCAGCTATAGACCCGCCTCTGACAGAATCAGCCTCTGTTGTATGCCCTATTGCCTCGTGCGCGAGGATTCCGGCCAGATCGGCATCAAAGATGCATTCCTTTATCCCGGCATCGGGATATATTCCTTCAGCTTTCCGGCGGAGGTGGCCGTAATACTCATCCATCTGTTCAAAAAGCATATCCGGTGTGGTGAAAACATCCTCGAATTGCCCCAGACCGCCATAGATATCGAATAACTCTATCAACTGGCCATCGCGCTCTGTTGACATGGAAATGTACATGATCGACTTTGGCGTCATTGAATAAGCTGAAGATCCATCCGAGGTTAGAAGGGATTTCTCCATATCAAGAAGTCCCAGCGCAACCGTTCTTGAAGTTATTTCCTTGAAATCCTGCATTATTCTGGAGTCAATTTCCCTGACAAAATCGATGAGATCCTTCTGAGATTTTCTGTCTTTAGCTGTTGAGTAATCCCTTATGCTGTTTCCCAGTGTCACAGGAAGTGATTTTCCGCCTTTGTTTTCCCTGCTGCCAAGGAACTTGGCATTCCTCGTAGCGAAGGCAATTACCTTCCTGATGTTTTCATCATTTATCTCAGGATCGGAAGAGAATCCCCATACACCGTTACTGTATGTTCTCGCGGAAACCCCGCTGGAAGAAGATCTGCTGTTGCCCATTACGTCACCGTTTACAACAGCGATATTGACGGAACGGTTTTCCTGGACACGAAGCTCAGTGTATTCAGTGAACAGATTTGAATAACCGCAAAGAACTTTTGGAATCATTGAAAATCCTTCCTTATGACTGTATTGAATATGCAAGTTGTATTTTACTGTAAATATGTCCTTCATCATTATCGCTTCAAGTTAATTATACAAAACAGATGCAAATCGCAAGTGGTGATAACAATATCAGGTGAATCATTTCCGGAATATTCGGATTGAATCAAACTTGTATCTGAGCATACTCCATGAAGATGCCAGGTTCGTTAATTGATGCAACGAGAGCGTCCAGACCAAGTTCATTCTCCAGTTTCGCGGATACAAGAGCACCATAGCGGTACCATAGCCGTTCCCCGGAGGACATGGCGTTCAGAGCAGTGCTGATTTCACCATCAGAAGGCGATTCTTTATCGGTAATTGAATCACAGATTTCCCGGAATCTCGTCCTGATATGTGAATGTTCCGAAGAATCGTAATAGAGTCCGTAATCATCATCATCTTTCAGATGTCCCTCTGTTTTTCTCCTGTTATAAGCAGCATGGACTGCCATACCCTCCATTTGAGTCATGAAGAAGATAAGATCGAGAAGGCCCTGGACGGTGCTCATACTTTGCCTGATGGACGGCATTGGGCGATGCGAGAGAAATCCAAGGTGATGAACTTCATGTGTCAGGTAATACCCAAGATCATCCGGATATTTGATAAAATGCTGATGAGCGATATTGATAGCGATATCAGGTGGAGCTACGATCCCGATGTCGTAACCGGCCATAAAGAATATTTTTCCGGATAAACGTGTTTCTGCGGGAAGATACCGAAGCGCTTCTCTGGAATACTCGATGATATCGCTATCGCGGTCCTCCCATTCCGACATCAACAGGCGTGCGCCGTTTCGATCAGGAATATTCCGAAAAATGCTCTTCAGCAGAGCATCCCCGTCAGGATGAGGGTTGCCGCTCAGTTGCTGATGGCGAATGAGAGCCGCGAAAGCGGGTAATTCAGAAAGATCGGCATGAGGGCTGTCCGGATCTGGTTCCAGTATTCTCCTTGCGAAGTTCCAGTCAGGCGTCAAGCTGAACATCAGTTCATCCCGAATAACGTGATAAGGTTCTCTCCGATCATCTGACCCCATTCAGTTAAGTCAAGCTATACCCGAGCAATGATTATACATAGTCAGATGCAATTCATCTATCACCTCTTTGCCGGAAGAGTATGAGCGGTTATCTTCTTTCTCCGGGTACTGCGACAGATGAATGAAACGAGAATGATGAGCAGAGTTTTACAGGAAATTCTATTTTCAGCCTTTATACTTATGGAAAAGATTTTGGAAGGATATCCGGATGAGACGATTTCTTGATGATACCAGGGCTGTTTTAAGCAATGATTGGTCGGGCATGAGGCCATGGTGAGATTCTTCCTTCAAAGCTGGGCCGTTATCCTTCTTTCTGCGATGACGATTCTTCTTGTAACATTGCTGTTCGATACATCCTGGCCTGTTGCGTATATCCAGGTATTATCGGTGCCTTCCGGTGCTGAAATATCGGATGGAGAGGGTTTCTTCTGGATAGCTCCTGCCCGGATACCCGTACAGAACGATGGTTTGAGTATTTCGTTGACATATCCCGGCAGGATATCTGTGGATACTCTTCTAGTTCCGGACATGTCAGATGAGAAAGTAATTGTTCATCTTCCTTACCGTTTTACGGTCGAGCTTTCAAGCGAGCCTTCCGGAGCTTCCATTCATGTGGATGGTTTGTTTTGCGGGTATACTCCCTCGAGCGTTTGGCTTGATTCTCCAGGAATTCATCAGGTTATTCTGGTTGTTGATGAGTTAGTTATTTTTGAAGACAGCATCTCTCTTCTCTCCAATAGTCCACGCAGTTTTCACTGGGTTCTTCCTGAATTGTATTCAGATAACCTGATTCTGGTTCCTTCCGGAGCTGCCGGTACCGTACGGTTATCCAGAATGAATGAACCGGTCGATACACTTCCAGCGTATTTGATTTCAAGATATGAAGTAACCAACACTGAATTCCTTCGATATCTCACTGAGCTGGAAGCATCTCCCGTGAAAGACACTTCGAACCGGTGGGGGAGAACTGATACGATTGAAGAGATTTTCCCTGGTGATTATCCCATACCATTCCATATCAGTCCTTCCGGGGAATGGGCTATTCGGGATGGACTTGAAGAGTATCCGGTATCAGGGCTTTCTTTCAAGGCTGCTGAAGCATACTGCATGTGGCTTTCTTCTAATGATACTCTTGGATTGTCATACAGACTTCCTGAAGAGGATGAATGGCTCGCGGCTGCGATTGCCGGAGGATCAGGACCCTGGCCATGGGGTTCGAGAAGACCTGACGGGACTCTGCTTAACCTGTCTGATCGTAATGAAGAACTTCTCAGAAGGCATCCTTCCATTGATGATGGCTATACTCATGCTGCGCCGGTCGGAAGCTATTCGGCTAATGCATGGGGACTCAATGATACAGCCGGAAACGTCTGGGAATGGTGTCAGCCAGTGCATCCGGATTCTTTTCCTGCTGTTCGGGGGGGGAGCTGGCTGTCCTCAATGGAAGATTGCAAATGTGAGGCGAGAATGCGACCGGAGCCAGGGCTTGGTTTTCCATACATTGGTTTAAGGATAGTAGCGTCATTTATTGATTGATCGGGATTGAAAACTCCACACTTTTCAATGCTTCCTGACTGTATTATTGATGTCAGGGGTATTTTGCTTGATTGTCCGGGTAGTTTCTACTTATTCAGTGAGGGGCAGATATGAAATTTGAAATCTCTGGCGAACCACTTCATGATGCGCAGGGTTTATCCAGTATTCCCGAAGCGCTCATGCGAGTTGCTGAGAACCATCCTGAGAAAATCGCGTTTCAGGAACCGGATAGTCAAGGCAATTACCGGTCGATTACATTTCATGATCTGCGAAGGAAAATTGATTGTCTCGCCAGGGCACTTCTTGATAGAGAGGAAAAGCCGGTTGTAGGGATTACCGGTATGAACAGCGTCGCCTGGGCTGTAACATACCTCGCAACATTAAGAGCCGGAGGCATAGTCGTTCCCATTGACAGAGAGCTTCCTGTACCGGAGATGCTTACAATCATGCATTATTCAGGCGCGAATATCATCTTCTTCGACGAAAAATACGCTGAAGATTTTGCTGAGAAACTTTCAGGTCGCAGTATCGGGATGGTAGCGATGAATACAGCGTATTGCGAGGGAATTCCATTATTCAACGATCTGATCCGTGAAGGATCCGGAAGCTCAGCCCGCCTTCCGGACATCTGGGATTGTGATGCTCCGGCTTCCATCTGTTATACATCCGGAACAACTGGTCAGGCGAAGGGAGTTGTCCTGTCTCAGAATAATATTCTTTCCAATGTCAGACAGATGAGACAGATAGTAGATATCAGCCCTGATGATATCTTCCTCTCTATTCTTCCGGTGCATCATACATTCGAATGCACATGCGGTTTTCTGTTTCCGGTGACAAACGGGTCATCAATCTACATCTGCAGAGGTATCAGGTATGTGGCTGAGGATATGGCAAATTCAAAAGCTACGGTTCTGATGGCTGTGCCGCTCCTGTGGGAAGCCATGTACAGAAAAATCTTCGGAGCGATTCAATCCATGAAGGGCGGTCCGTTCAAATACCGTCTGGGGCTCACAATTGCGTCGGTGGGTGAGGTTCTTGGGAGGAAAGGTATCAGGAAGAAGGTTTTTTCGAAGGTTCACGATAAACTTGGTGGAACCATGAGACTTTGTATTTCCGGAGGAGCCGGTATCTCTCCTGATGTGGTCGATGGTTTTCTGAAACTTGGATTTTCCTTCATTCAGGGTTACGGTCTTACGGAAACTGCTCCAATCATTTCCGTAAACAGGCTGGATGCAAACAGAATTGGTTCAGTGGGACCGGTTCTTCCAGGAGTTTCGGTAAGAATCGAAAATCCTGATATAGAAGGAAATGGAGAAATCATTACAAAAGGACCAAACGTAATGAAAGGGTATTTCAACAATCCGGAGGCCACTGCGGAGGTTCTTTCCGATGACGGATGGTTCAGAACGGGTGATTATGGCCATATTGATGACGATGGATACCTTTTCATAACCGGGCGGAAGAAAAATGTGATTATCGCCAAGAACGGCAAAAACGTTTATCCGGAAGAGATTGAGCTTAGGGTAGGCCAGGATCTCAATATCCTTGAATGCATGGCTACAGGAAAGAAGACAGAAACCAAAGGTGAGGAGATATGGCTCATCATCGTACCGAACATGGAGAAATTCATTGAATATGCCGAAGAGAACAGCTTCAGTCTTACAACTGAATATCTTGCTGAATATATGAGGAAAGTTGTACGCGATTTCAATTTATCTCAACCCACATACAAGCGTATTGCGCGATTTATCATCAGAGAGGACGAATTCCCCAAGACAACCACCAAGAAGGTTCGCAGAAAGGAAGCACTCAGAGAAGCCGGACTTGAGGAAGAAGTCTCTTACCAGGTTTAACGTATGAGCCTGACCACTCCTCGTTCTCACAGTACCGCGCGAAACTCGATTTCAATGCTTACAGGCCAGCTGATAAGCAAAGGATCTTTGTTTATCTCGCTGATGATTCTTTCCAGATATCTGGATGACAGTCACTTTGGTATGCTCGTTTTTGCCGTGGTGCTCGGACAGATACTTATTTTTGTGGCTGATCTCGGTGTTTCCGTTATTTCCAACAGGAAATTCAGTCTTGATATATCCCGAATACAGGAGTTGTATTCAATCTCACTCGGGCTCCGGTTCATAACCTGCATAACCGCATGGGTACTCCTTGCACTCGTCTCTTCAGCTGCAGGGTATGGAACGGAACAGATACTCATGATTCTTCTTGTTGGGCTGGGATCATCCATGGAAGCATGCGCGGAGCTTCAATTCTCTGTCTTCCGCGCCGGGGAGCGTATGGTTTTTGAAGCCCTTTCGCGTATGGCGGGTGGCATCGCAGCCCTTGTTCTCGTTCTGCTGGTCGTGTTCGCTGATCTTGGTCCTCTTGCTGCTTCAACCACATATACAATAAGGGCTCTGGTAATGCTTGCGACCAGCTTTGTCTTTCTTGGCAGGTTCAGGATACGTATTCATCCGAATTTTTCAAGGAAGCGCATTCTGGAACTGCTTCGGGAGAGTTGGCCATTGGGAGTGATGGGACTTCTTTTTGTAGCCTTCCAGAGACTTGATAACGTGTTTATCAGAGGGTTATCAGGTGTTGAAGCGGTTGGCGCTTATCAGGAATCCTACAGGCTGCTGGAAACATTCGTACTCCTTATAACTCCAAGTTTACTTCCCGGCGCTCTATTTCCAGGTCTTTGCAGAGCATTTGAAGCAGGGCGGGAAGAGGCAAAAAACAAAATGGTTTCAATTGCCCAGCTGGTAACCGGTCTCGCCGGAGCAGTAATGATTCCCATGTTTGCAGGTGGAATTGAATTTTTCCGCCTTATCTGGGGGGACAATTTTTTGAGAGGACTGGCACTGGAGGAGGTCGGGGCGACATACCTTCTGCTGCTTGGAGCTATACCGGTTGTGTTCTGGATGAATTATCTGCTTGCAAGCGTCATAGCTACCGGCAGACAGAAAGTGACCTTACCGATAACTTCTATTGCACTGACTATCAGTATTATCGGTAATCTATTGCTGATCCCTCATATAGGTATTCGCGGCGCAGCTGTAATGGTTCTGTCTGCGAATTTTATCATGTCCATCCTTTACTACTTGGTTCTCAGGAGAGACGGTCCGCTTCCGTTGCTGAAATATGTCTGGAAGCCGATTGGAGCAGCGCTGGTCGGAATTCCGCTGATATTCCTGACTTCAGGCTTTCCGTTGATTGTCCGGATGGGTGTTCCAACAGCAGCGTATTTGACAGTATGGTATGTTCTTGGAGGAGTTGGGATACTCCTGCGGAAGCAGGAGACATCCGCGTAAAATATACGGGTCAGGGTAGCGAATCGAATATATTGGAATTATACTATATGATGTGGTGGAATATTACTGAATACAGAACATATGGTATAAAATGAACAAAACACAGGATCCCGCTGAATTCAGCTCGGTTTACGACGAGAGCAAAGTCAAAACACTTTCCTCAATTGAACATATACGTCTTCGAACCGGTATGTATATCGGTCGTATTGGAGACGGATCTCATCCAGACGATGGTATTTATATCCTCTTCAAGGAGGTGATGGATAATTCGGTTGATGAATATATCATGGGATGCGGGAAGCGTATTAAGGTTAAACAGGGGAACGGTTCTCTTTCCATAAGGGATTATGGCAGGGGAATTCCGCTGGGCAAACTGGTGGAATGTGTTTCAAGGATCAATACAGGCGCAAAGTATAACACGGATGTATTCATGTTCAGCGTCGGATTGAACGGAATCGGAACCAAGGCAGTGAACGCATTGTCGGAGCGTTTCAGGGTGGTAGCCTATCGTGACGGTGAATATCGGGAGGTTGTATTCTGCAGAGGAAAGCTGAAGAGCGATGTAACCGGTACCACAACAAAGAGGAACGGGACTCTGGTTGAATTTACGCCTGATACCGAAATCTTTGGAGATTACGCTTTCAGGGAGGAATTCCTTCAGGATAGATGCCAGCACTATGCGTATCTGAATGCCGGACTCAAGATTCAGATGGATGGACAGACATTTCTATCTGAAGATGGTCTGAAGGATCTGCTGTACGATGAAGCAGGTGATACGGCAATATATCCGGTAATATTCTTTCGAATGAAAACGTTGGAGTTTGTTCTTACTCATACCACTGATTTCGGTGAGAGGTATCTGTCATTTGCCAATGGACAGTACACTTCCAGCGGAGGTACTCATCTTTCAGCATTCAAGGAGGGCGTAACCAAGGGGATCAATTCCTTCACAGGTGAAAGCTATTCGGGTCAGGATGTTCGAGAGGGAATAATCGCCGCGATTTCAATTCGACTGAAGGAGCCGGTTTTCGAATCTCAAACCAAGACCAGACTGGGCAACAGTGACATCAGGGGATGGATAGTAAATACGGTCAAGACCGAACTCGAACAGCATCTTCACAGGAACCCGAAAGATGCTGAAATCCTGGTCAATAAAGTTAAGACAAATCAGAAGGTACGCACCGAACTCAGCAACGTGAAGAAAAAAGCAAGACAGCAGGCCAGGAAGATCGCCCTGAGAATTCCAAATCTGAGGGATTGCAAAATCCACCTTGGCGACTCCGATCCCAGGGCGGAGGAAAGCTCAATATTTCTCACTGAGGGGGCAAGTGCTGCCGGAAGCATTATTGCAAGCCGGGACGTGTATACGCAGGCTGTTTTCGCCCTGAAAGGCAAACCGCTGAACTGTTACGGACACCGTCAGGACACTGTTTACAAGAACGAAGAGATTTACAACATCATGAGAGTCCTGAATATTGAGAATGATATCGAAGGACTGAGGTATAACAGGATAATTCTTGCTACCGACGCCGATATTGATGGAATGCACATCAGAAATCTGTTGCTTACTTTATTTCTGCACTTCTTCGAAGGTCTTGTTTTTGATGAGCACCTGTTCATTCTATCGACACCGTTATTCCGTGTCAGGAACAAGAAGGAAACGGTATACTGCTACAGCGAGAAGGAACGGGATGAAGCGATTGGGAAGATTGGAAAGAAAGCTGAGGTCACACGATTCAAAGGCCTCGGTGAGATATCACCAAAGGAGTTCGGTCAGTTCATCGGCCGGGATATCAGACTTGAGCCGGTTCGAATAACCCGCCTGAAAGAAATACCTGACATGCTAAGATTTTACATGGGCAAGAACACTCCGGAAAGACGCGCATTCATTATGGAGAACCTCATATGAGCGACACCAGCCTGAAGAAGCTATTCAACAGAAATTTCCTTGAGTACGCTTCCTACGTGATAAAGGAGAGAGCCATACCCGATGATGCTGACGGACTCAAGCCGGTCCAGCGCAGGATACTCTGGTCCCTGTTCGAGATGGACGATGGAAGGTTCAGCAAGGTTGCGAATGTCATCGGCCACTGCATGAAATACCATCCCCACGGTGATCAATCCATAGGAGACGCGCTGGTTTCGCTTGCGAACAGGGGTTTTTTCATCGAACGGCAGGGGAACTTCGGGAACATTTTCACAGGCGATCGGGCCTCCGCGCCAAGGTACATTGAGTGCAGGCTTACCGATCTTGCAAGAGAAACTCTCTTCAACAAGAGGATAACGGATTTTTCCCCGAGCTATGACGGCAGAAACAGTGAACCTCTTTTATTACCTGTGAAACTTCCTGTTGTTCTCCTTCTAGGCGCTGAGGGTATCGCGGTTGGTCTGTCGACACG
Organism: Candidatus Aegiribacteria sp.; assembly: GCA_030594645.1. Taxonomy (GTDB): domain Bacteria; phylum Fermentibacterota; class Fermentibacteria; order Fermentibacterales; family JCC-6; genus Aegiribacteria. The sequence goes on along the minus strand of JAUVEU010000008.1, from coordinate 30,683 downwards.
GATACTGCCTCACAACTTTCAGGAAGTTCTGAAGGCTCAGATTGCGTGCCTCCGGGATCAGGAATTTGAGCTGTTTCCCGATTTTCCTCAGGGTGGAAGAATTGACGTAACAGATTACGATGACGGCAGGGGAAGGTTAAGAAACAGAGCCAGGATAGAGAAGCAGGGTCAGAAGAATCTTGTTATCAGAGAACTTCCTTGGGGCACAACGACCGAATCGTTAATCAGCTCGATTGAACTGGCCGCAAACAAGGGTAAAATAAAAGTAGCATCAATTGATGACTACACGACTGATTCGGTAGAAATCAATGTAAGGCTTTCCAGGGGTGTCGATTCCGAAGAAGGGCTCAAACTGCTTTTTGCCCATACTGATTGTGAAAAGCCGCACACTTCAAATATCATTGTTATTCAGGATGGATATCCGGTTGAGACCAACGTTACAGAACTCGTTCATTACAGTACCGGCAGATTGATAGAGATTCTGAAGCTTGAATTGAAGCTCGAACTTGACGATTTCCGGAACAGGCTTCACTGGCTTGATCTCGAGCAGATATTTATTGAGAACAGGCTCTATAAGAGCATAGAGGAATGCACATCCTGGGAGAACGTCCGTGACGCGGTGAGAGGCAGCCTTCAGCCTTTTATTGAAAAACAGATGATTGAGGTTACGGAAGAGGATATTGACAAGCTCCTATCTCTTAAGATTCGGAGAATATCAAGGTTTGATATCGAGAGTCACAGGGCAGAGATGAGTGATATTAAGAAGAAAATGAAGAAAACCAGGTTTCATCTTCGCAATATCGTTGAATTCGCGGTAGACTATCTGGAACAGCTTCTTCAGAAGTACGGCAAAGGCTATCCCCGCAGGACCAGCATTGAGGATTTCAGCAATATCGATGTCAAGAAAGTCGCTATCAGACACCTGAAAGCGGGATTCAATTCCGAGACCGGATTACTTGGTACTTCCATCAAGGGTGAGAAGGTATTCAATGTTTCCGAGTACGACAGATTCGTGTTTTTCCTGAAAAACGGGACCTATAAAGTTGTGCCGGTCCAGGACAAATATTTTATCGATGGTGAGATACTCCATTGCGGAGTACTCGACAAAAGTTTAATCTTCACATCTGTTTACCAGCAGAAGAACTCCGGAATCGCTTACATCAAGCGTTTCTGTGTGGAGAGCTTCATACTTGATAAGGAATACCGATTCGTTCCCGAAGGGGGGACTGCTGTTTTCTTCACCCATGAAAAAGAAATGAAACTGGATTTCTGGTTTGAACGAACGAAGAGGATGAGAAAGAGAAAAGATGACTGTCTTATCTCAGAATACCGAGTAACCAGTGAAGGCGCGATAGGTGTACAGCTCTGCGGAAAGAAGATCATTTCAAGTATAAAAGGTTCTTCGATTGATGATGATGCAATTGCAGAAGAGGGTGAGTTTGCAGCTGAGTCACCTGAAGAGGAAACTGAGATTTCAGAGATTTCAGAAGAAGCAACAGAAATTTCAGAAGAAGACATTGTTCCTGAGGACAGAGGGATAAGCAAGCCTGTATCTCCTGAAAAGATTGATCAGAAGACGGAAGAATATCACAGGCGCGTATCAGAAGTACTCAAACAGGCTGAGGAAATCGTGACTCAGGATGACGATGATGATTCCGGAGATCTGTTCGGAGCCATTCCCATTGATCCTGAAGATGATCTATAAGTCAAGTAATAAATGACGAAAGGTTCCTCTTCAGCCTCTCAATCGGATCTCCATCGTTCTCCGGTTTAAATACTTTACCTGTTATCATTTCGTAGAGCTTTATGTATCGGGAAGAGAGTTCAACAACAAGTTCATCCGGAGCTTTGGGGAGTTCCTCATCGTTGTACGGATCACAGTTGTCTCTGAACCACAGTCTCAGAAATTCCTTGTCGATATTCTCCGGTTCTTCACCATTTTTGAATAGGTGCTGATAACTGTCCGATATCCAGTAGCGTGAAGAATCGGGAGTGTGAATTTCATCCACGAGAATAATATTGCCGTTTCCGTCCCTGCCGAGTTCGTATTTTGTGTCGACAAGGATGAGGCCGTGCTCAGAGGCTATCTCCATTCCTCTGCGGAAAAGTTTCATGGCGATATCTGAGGCTTTGTCCCATTCATCCTGAGACATCAGTTTCTGATCAACGATTTCTTCTGGAGTGATTGACTCATCATGCTCTTCGCTCTTTGTTGTGGGAGTGATGATTGGTTCAGGGAATTTCTGATTTTTCACCATGCCGTCAGGGAGGACATTACCGCAGATATTTCTGTCCCCGTTATTGTAAAGTGTCCATGCTGAAGTACTTGTGCTGCCAGTGAGGTATCCCCGCATAATGAACTCCACAGGGAATACTTTACATTTCATCGCAAGTGTAACATTCGGATCCGGTATGGAGATAACATGATTGGGTATGATATCCTCTGTTCTGCCAAACCAGAACGCGCTTACCTGATTAAGCACCTGACCTTTGAACGGGACTGAAGCCAGTACCCTGTCGAACGCGCTCTGTCTGTCAGTAGTGATGAGAAGGATACTGTCTCCCAGATCGTAAATGTCTCTGACTTTGCCGCGTATTCTGCCTGGGAGTTTCAGGGAAGATGTGTCGGTAAGGCAACTGGACAGGTTTTCTCTGATAATATCTTTATTCACTGTTATATCCTTTCAAATACTTTTAATGCAAATGAGTTAGCAATTCCATTCCGGAGACCGTATGATAGTTAAGTTTTCACGAAACAGGAACCGTTTCCTTCCTGGCTTTTGATTGGAGAATAATGAATTCAGAACATTCAAAGGATAAGAATATCACGTGGCATCATCACGGGGTTGATATAAGTGACAGGGAAGAACTTCTCGGACATAGAGGAGCTACGGTCTGGCTGACCGGGCTGTCCGGTTCAGGCAAATCCACCATCGCGGATATCCTTTCAGAAATGCTTTATGGAAGAGGTGTTCTTACCGCAATTCTTGACGGTGACAATGTCAGGCATGGTCTTAACAGTGATCTGGGGTTTTCACCTCAGGATCGCAAGGAGAACATCCGCAGAATTTCGGAAGTCGCAAAACTTTTCAGTTCTTTTGGTGTTTTGAATATTCTCGCTTTCATAAGCCCTTACCGCGAAGGTAGGGATTTCGCAAGATCCATTCAGGGAGAGAATGATTTTATTGAAGTCTATGTACATGTACCTCTTGAGGTTGCGGAAGAACGAGATCCAAAGGGGTTATACAAAAAGGCCAGAAGCGGAGAAATCCCCTCATTCACAGGGATATCCGCTCCGTACGAGGAACCTGAATCACCTGAACTGGTTCTTCGTACCCATGAATCAACTCCGGAGGAGTGTGCACAGCAGATCATCAATGTGCTTGAAGCAAAGGGTATAATATCTTCAGAGAGCTGATATGCAGTTATTTTCATGGCTTCCGTTCGTTTCCGGCAGGAATGACAGAAAACTTTTCCGTCCTCTGGGTGAAGATGAGAAAAAGGCTTTCAAGCTCCACCTGATATCCGCTATTTTCGGCGGGATATCGGTGGGTGTTATTATCAATCACGAATATATCGCTGTTAACGGGTTGCACGCTGCCCAGTGGCAGATAACCGCGCTGACGATGCTCTGGCCGATCAGTAACCTTCTCTCCGTATTCATTAATCACTGGATCGACAGCCGTGGCAGATACGATAGAGCTGTCCTGCTGATCGGTGTTCTTTCAAGGCTTCCTGTCGCCCTGATGTTCTTCTCATCGAATGTCAACGTGCTTCTACTTCTATTGCTGTTGTTCTTTGCTTCGAACAGCGTCCTCATTCCAGCCCAGAACACCATAATGAAACAGCGATACCGCTCGAGCAACAGAGCAAGATTATTCGGATGGTGGTCCAGCATTCTTACGCTCTTCAGTCTTCCGATGGCAATGTTCGTCGGAGCTCTTCTCGATGTTGATTTCCAGTATTACAGAATACTCTTCGTTGTGGAAGCCATTTTCGGAGCAGGACAGGCCGTATTCCTCTCTATCATGGCCAGGGGAATGAAGCCGGGGCTGTCGGAAAAATCCACAGGGAAAGGAATGGCTCATTTCCTCGGTAGTCTCTGGGCTGTTTTCAGAAGGGATAAGGAGTTCGCCTGCTTCGAAGCCTTCTTTTTCCTGTACGGTATAGCATTCCTGATGATACTGCCTGTTATTCCCTTCTTCGCTACAGACAGGCTGGGTCTTGATTATGAGCAGTACGCGATGGCAAAAGGTGTTATAGGACAGATGGGAGTACTCTTCCTGTCGCCTATCCTGGGGGTCCGCCTTGAGAAGCTTCACCCATTCAGATTTACCGGGATAGTCTGTCTTGTTCTTGCTTTCTATCCGCTTTCAATGGCAGTCGGGAACTGGATACCTGAAATGGGAACATTCTTCTTCTATTTTGCCTTTGTGATTTTCGCCTTGGGAATGGCCGGGGTCAGAATATCATGGAGTATTTCAAGCATGCACTTCGCTCCTCATGGGCAGGAAGCCACATACCAGGGGCTTCACGTAACACTGACCGCTCTTCGCGCAAGTTTCGCCCCTATACTGGGAAGTGTTCTCCTTCATTATTTTGGGTACTCCGAGGCTTTTCTTGTTTCAACAGGGATTTTCATCATGGCAGGAATACTGTTCCTTGGAAGGTACAGGAAGAGAAGAGCAGAAGGAGCAATAGCATAAGGGGACATCCACTCTTCGGTGGGTGTCCCCTGAGAAACTGTGGGTGCTAGAAGTTTATACCGGCTGTGAGACCGATCCAGGTCGCGTCGAAGTCGAAATCCACAAGGTGGTATTTCAGACTTGCTTCGATATCCATGCCTCCCGTGGGAAAAATCATCCCCACGTTACCGTAGGCGCCGAACTCACTGTCCGAATCATCGTATTCAACACCTGATTCGTCTTCGAAACTCACCGATACTACATGAAGAGCAAGGCCTCCACCGTAGAAGATAGGTCCTGCATAAGTACGGATTCCGGCAAGTATGGGTATCATGCTCATGGAATAATCAACTAACCCGCCTGCATCTTCAGTACTGATGGGAGCATAGCTGATGCTGCCTTCGATGGCGAACATCGGCATATGAGCGAGGATATCCACACCGAAGATAGGACTGGTATTGATACCATCCGTATTGTCTCCAACCGGTATGAATAAGCCGGCGTGACCGCCGAATTCAACCAGACCCGCGAAAGCGGAAACGGAAACTACAAGAAGAACGATCATCAAATTTTTCATTTTTCACCTTTCTGTTTCGAGTATTAATGTTATTCTAGAATACTGGATAGCTATGGTCAACTATATTTCTCTTTCAGAAGATCAGCTGTTTTCCTGAGTTCCAGTACTCTCGGTCCCTCTGCTGAAAAATCACCGTCAGGCTTTATGAATACGAAATCAACTCCCGCTGCTTCAGCAGCACCCATATCGCTTCCAATACTGTCACCGACAAACAGTGTCGTTTCCGGAGTTGAATCAGCAAGCCTCATTGCAAGCTGCAGTATCGCAGGGTCAGGTTTGGCGCATCCGACCTCGCAGCTGATTACCAGGAGGTCCAGATATTCCATCAAGCCCGCCTTCACCAGTCTCTTTCTCTGAACCGGTCCCAGGCCGTTTGAAACAAGTCCGATTGTATGGTCTTTCTTCAGTGAGACGAGGAGGTCTATAACTCCCGGGAACGGTTCCCCGTGCTGAGACATCGCCTCAAAGTAGTTATTCAGGAACAGCCCTGAGGGTATATTCACTCCCGCTTCTGTGAAGATGTCCTGCATATACGCGGAATCCACAGGCATCCATCCCGGCCTGCAGGCTTCGATATCCTGAACAGCATCTCCGCTGACCAGTTCCAGAACCTTCTTCTCAAGATCCGGAGAGACCGGTTTTCCTATTTGTTCAATTGCTTTTGCTGCGGCGTATTTCTGAGCGGCATCATAGTCAACAAGTGTTCCATCAAGATCAAATATGACTGCTTTGTATTTTTTTATATCCTGCATGATATCCTTGCTGTAGTAATTGACCCCAATTTGCTGATCTGACTTAGATGCTGAAATGATTTTTTTCCAGTATATTAATCACATCTTTAATACTAACCGGTCAATCACAAATATCCAATATACGGAAGGTTTCAATCATGAGTAACGGTCAGAAAGCCCCCGCTCCATACAAGCTTTCGAAATCACCCGCGGAGCGAAGTATTCTGGTTCTTTCAGGAAAAGGCGGAGTAGGTAAAAGCACGGTTGCGGCAAATCTTGCGATCTCACTATCACTTCAGGGATTCAAAACAGGCCTTCTTGATACTGATTTTCATGGTCCAAGCATCCCTAAACTGCTTGGTCTGGAGGGCAGCAGGTTAACTTCTGATGGAGAAAAGGTCAATCCGGTTACGATGGGAGCTCTTTCCGTCATCTCGGTGGATTTCATGCTGGGAAATCGAACCGATCCGGTCATCTGGCGCGGACCTATGAAGATGAACGTTATCAAGCAGCTGTTCGAGGATGTCAACTGGGGAGACCTGGATTACATGGTTATCGACTGTCCTCCAGGTACTGGTGATGAACCGCTTTCTGTCGTTCAGCTGATTCCTGAACCGTCGGGAGCCGTTATTGTAACAACACCACAGGAACTGTCGCTTTCGGATGTCAGACGCTCGATTCAGTTCTGCAGCGCATTGAATCTTCCCGTACTCGGAGTTATTGAGAATATGTCCGGTTTTGTCTGCCCTCATTGCGGAGAGAGGACCGAATTGTTCGGGTCCGGCGGGGGAGAGGAGATGGCAGAGGAAATGGGTGTTCCCTTCCTCGGAAAAATCCCATTTGAACTGGATATCGTAATCTCCGGAGACAGCGGAAAACCATTTGTATACCACAATGGACACTCGCTTGTCGCGAAGGATTTCGAGAGAATCGTGGGTGATATCACTGAAAAAGTTTCATCGGGAAAAGGCACCGGGAAATGAGTATGCCCACGGATGCGGAGAATAAATGGATTGATTCTCTGATAAAGCAGGATGAAATTGACCGTTATCTGAACAACGGGAAGGATTTTATTGACGAACAGCTGATCTGGAATCAGCTGGAGAAGCAGAAGAATCCTTCCGATTCATATATCCGGGAGATAATCGCGAAATCACTTGAACTTGAGCGCCTGAATCCTGTCGAAACAGCAGCGCTTCTGAATTGCCGGAATGATGAACTGTGGGAGGAAATATTCAGAGCCGGGCTCAGTATCAAGCGGAAGGTGTACGGTCGGAGGATTGTATTTTTTGCTCCTTTGTACATATCGAATTACTGCGTTAACAACTGTGCGTACTGCGCTTTCAGACGGGAGAACACAGCTGTAACCAGAACCTGCCTGTCAGATGATCAGATAAGAGCTGAAGTAAGAGCGCTTACTGCCGAAGGGCACAAGCGGCTGATCATGGTTTACGGTGAGCATCCCACAACCGGAGCTGACTTTATTGCTCATACGCTGAAAGTGGTCTACGAAACAAAGCATAGCGGAGACGAAATCCGCAGAGCAAATATCAATGCGGCGCCTCTCCCGATTGCTGACCTCAAAAAACTGTCTGAAGTTGGCATTGGAACATACCAGGTATTCCAGGAGACATATCACCCGGCAACGTATCGCAGTCTTCACCCTGCCGATACCCTTAAAGGAAACATGAGATGGAGACTGTACGCTCTTCACAGAGCAATGGAAGCAGGTGTGGATGATGTGGGAATCGGAGCTCTCTTCGGACTGGTCGATTACCGTTTCGAGGTGATGTCACTCCTGCTGCACACAATTGACCTCGAGGAGAAATTCGGCGGAGTGGGCCCGCATACCATCAGTTTCCCAAGACTTGAACCTGCCCTGAATACTCCCTTCGTTGAGAATCCTGAGCATCTCATCGACGATGAATCTTTCAGAAAGCTCGTTGGGGTTATAAGGCTGTCAGTTCCCTACACAGGCATGATCCTGACAGCAAGAGAACCTCAGTCTGTGCGTAACAGTATCATTTCAATTGGTGTTACCCAGCTTGACGCGGGATCGAACATCGGCATAGGGTGCTATGCAACTGGTAAGACCGGGGGAGACAGGCAGCAGTTCGAACTTGCTGACAACCGCACACTGGAGGAAGTGATATCGTATCTGGTTGACCTGGGAATGATCACCAGCTTCTGTACCGCAGGTTACAGGTGCGGCAGAACCGGTCACTACTTCATGGACATAGCGAAAAGCGGGAAGGTACACACACTTTGCATGCCGAACGCAATTCTCACCTTTGCCGAGTATCTTGATGACTACGCGTCGGAGCAGACAAAGGAAAAGGGCTGGATACTTCTGGAGGAAGAACTTCGCAGGCTGCCTGGAGAAGATCTGAGAATTAGAGTATCTGAACTGCTTGAACGTGTTAGAAATGGCGAAAGGGATCTATACCTCTAGAATAGGGTCAGGTCTTGCATTCAAGCATTTATGTTCTTCCTATAATGAAATATAGTAATAAACTAGGGTTGCAGTAGGGTCAGCTCTTGCATTCAAGCATTTATATTCTTCCTAGGACGAAATGCAGTAATAAATGCTTGAATGCAAGACCTGACCCTACAAGTACTACAAATTCATTCCGAATTCGGTAACCTTCCATTTTCCATCTTCGCGCACTACATCAATGATGTTGGTTTCAGTCTGGCCCATAATGGAGGATGTAACTTCAACCCGTGCTATATCTCCATCGATTGTGACTTCTCCAACACTAATTTCTGCTGACTGCATCATGCCTGCTATCATTGGAGAAGAAATCATTGCAATCATGAAATCCTTTGCGGTCATGTCAGGGATTTCGTCCGCATCAATTTCTATTCCCATGGTGCTGAGCTGCTGAGCAGACATCTGGGGATTCAGTTTGATGGTTTCCAGCTGGATCTCCATTTCCTCAAGAGCGCTGCCGGACATGAACGATACTGCTCTTTCGCCGTTACCGGCCTGGATGGCTTCAAACATTTCTGTTACGGCGTCTCCCGGATTTTCGTTACCACCGCAAGCGAGGAATACCGCCAGCAGAATTACGGATGACAGGGCAAGTGTTTTCATTTTTCCCTTTCTTTCAGATATTATGAATACATAAGTAATGTATATTTCGATTTCAGGAAGAGATTGTCAACCGGCACTGGTGAGAGGAGATGCGATCTGTCAGTCAGTAAAGATGTAAGGAAAATACTTGAATCGGAAGCGGCTGATTTTCCGAATCTATTTCACGGATTGAATATTCGCTTCTGTGAGATAATGGGCAGGCGGGTATCCCATGTTGCCGGGGATACTTCATTTGTCAGATGTGAAGAGTTCCGAGTGGATATTACCCCTGAACTCGTGATGTTCGTACGCGGATCCTGGCAGAACATGGAAGATGAACTGAATGATTACGCCAAATCCATAGCTGAACAGATCAGACCCTGAAGGGTTACAGTTTCCAGTTTAATCCGACGTTGTAATAGGTGCCGGAGTCGTCTATATGTGCGATATATTCATCAGGGAAGCTGTGTCCGTCTCTGCTTTTTCCCTTCCAGGAAATGGCAAGGTCAATACCAAATCTGTCAAAATCTATACATGCTCCTGTTGAGATGGAAAGCGCGGCTCTGTGAAAGTTGGATGGCCTGATGAAACCAACGCTGTAAATCGATCGGGTGTTAGGGAGCATCTCCGCCATGTATCCGAAAAACCTGCCGGATATCTCAGGTTCATTTTCAATGTCCTGTATATCGAACTCGATGCCGATCGTGCTTCCGTACAGGATCTCAAAATCCTTCTGGAATCCTGCAGCTACTCTGGATCGGTAACGGTCACTCGAGTTCGTGCCTGATATCCCGAAAGTTCCGAATTCAAAGGGCATGAGAAAACCTATGTGAGCACAAATGTCTGATTCTTCCCACTCTCCGCTTGTCGTGTCGTCTGGAGATGACTGATTAGTTACGGTATGTATCATTGTCCAGGATCCGCTGCCGAATCTGAGCCCGCCTGATGCTCCGGCTTTGAGCCAGTCAGCCAGTTCAACAGAGACCCCTCCGTTAAGTTCCCAGAGGGAACCATGAGAATCGAGTATATCTATAGCGACGATCTCGTAAAGGCCATACCCCATCTTATCTATGAGTTTGTTAACTCCTTCAAACCCGAAATCGGAGATCCTTGAAATACCTGCTCCGATCGAAACAGCATCTGATATCCTTGTTCCTGCTGCAGCTGTGAAGGTTCCCAGGGCAATTCCGGAATCATGATGATCAAAACCTAATTCTCCGTGTACATAAGAGTGCCACTGAACCAGACCGGTTCCCATTGTTATTTCGGTTCTGTCAAGCATGGACAGCTCAGCGGGGTTGAGGAATACCGACGCCGGGCCGCTTGAAGGTAGAGACCAGACGCCGCCCATAGCAGTTGATTTTGGTGTAACGCAGATCAGTGGAGTACCGTATTCCAACGCGTCATGGAAACCCCATGCCTGAACCCCGGACGAGAGCAGAACTGACATGAACACAAGCAGCACGGAAAGTAATTTCATCAGTATTTCCAATCATTTTTTGAATTATCGTTGTAAGGTTACTATTTTCATTCGTTGATCTCCGGGTGGTTTTTGAAATGTTTGGGCTTCTATCAGTACAGTTTCCAGTTCAATCCGGCGTTGAAATAAGTTCCTGAATCATCAATGTTGTCGATATGGGGTTCCGGGAAGCTGAATCCGGCTGTGCTTCTGCTTCTCCATGAAATTGCCATATCAAGATCCATTCTGCCCAGATCAATACATGCTCCTGTTGAAAGGCAGAGTCCAGTTCGTTTGTAATCGGAGGCTCTGTCAAAGCCGACGCTGTAGATCGATCTGACACACGGGATCATCTCCGAGAAAACCGCGAAAAACTTCCCTGAGACTGCGGGATTATCCTCTTCAATAGATTGTACATCGACTTCAAGACCAAGCGTGCTTCCATTCAGGATTTCCAGATCCTTCTGATATCCGATTGCTACTCTGGAACGGTAGCGACCGCTCGCGTTTGTGCCTGATATCCCGAAAGTTCCGAATTTAAAGGGCATGAGGAAACCTATATGAGCACAGAAATCCAATTCATCCCAGTCCAAGCTTGTAGTATCATTCGGGACTGATTCATACACTAAATTGTATACACGTGTCCATGATCCGCTGCCGGACCTGAGCCCTCCCGACGCTCCGGCGATGAGCCAGTCGCTCAATTTGAAGGACATCCCTGTATTTACTTCCCAGAGAGAGCCCCGGGAGTCAAGATTGTTCACCGCATATACTTTGTACCTTCCAGGTCCTTCCAGCATGATCTCCAGGTTTTCACCTTCGAAACCGAAATCAGAGACTCTTGCCACTCCCACTCCTAATGATATCCTGTCACTCAGTCTGAATCCTGCAGCCGCTGTAAGCGATCCAAGAATTGTGCCGCTGAGAATCTGTGAAAATGTGTGCTCTCCATATGTATAAGTACTCCATTGAATAACTCCTGTTCCGACCGTTATCTCCGTACCGTCCAGTGTAGATAATTCAGCCGGATTGAGGAATATTGATGCCGGGCCGGCTGAAGGCATTGACCATACTCCCCCCATAGCGCTTGATTTCGGAGTTACAGCCACAATCGGAGAACCGTAATCCAACGCGTCATGAAAGCCCCAAGCCTGAACCAGGGATGGACATGTAACGGACAGGACCAGAAGCAGTGCGGGAATATTTTTCATGATGATTCCTTTCTTAATAGAAAATGCTAATCAGTATATCTATTTAAAAACAGTTCTCGATTATTTCATCGTCCGCGATTTCCGGAATTGTTATCTTCATATCGGGTTCGTCATCCATTGCCTTTTTTATTGCATAAATAGCGCCCTTATTCCTGGCCCAGGATCTTCTGGCAAGACCGTTGGAAACATCCCAGGTGAGCATATTGCGGGCACGGTTCCCTGCTTCCGGAGAACCGTCAAGCAGAAGACCGAAGCCTCCGTTCATTACTTCGCCCCAGCCTACTCCCCCTCCATTATGGATAGAAACCCATGTTGCTCCTCTGAATGAATCACCGATTACATTCTGAATGGCCATATCAGCCGTAAACATGCTTCCGTCCGCGATATTAGCTGTCTCACGATATGGTGAATCAGTGCCTGAAACATCGTGATGATCCCTTCCGAGGATTATTGGTGCAGTTATCGTTCCATTCGAAATGGCCTGATTGAAAGCAAGTGCGATATTTATTCTTCCCTGTCTGTCGGCATATAGAATTCTGGCTTCCGATCCGACTACCATTCTGTTTTCTTCAGCATGTCTTATCCATGTAACGTTATCGATCATCTGACGGGATATTTCGGGATCAGCTTTCTTCGACATGTTCTCAAGTACTTCCGCAGCGATGTTATCCGATTTTCTGAGGTCTTCATGGTCACAGGAAGTGCATACCCATCTGAACGGTCCGAAACCGTAATCGAAGCACATGGGGCCCATGATATCCTCAACGTAGGAAGGGTATGAGAATGTTCCGTCCGGTTTTCGAATTCCGTCCGCACCCGCGCGGCAGGCTTCGAGAAGGAACGCGTTGCCATAATCCCAGAAGTACATTCCACTCTCATGAAGTTTGTTGATAGCTCGTACCTGACTTCGAAGTGATTCCTGAACCTTTTCATGGAAGGTATCCGGATCATCGTTCATCATCCTGTTTGATTCATCGAAAGATAGACCGGCGGGATAGTATCCTCCGAGATAGGGATTGTGAAGGGAGGTCTGATCACTTCCCAGATCAACCGGTATTCCCTCTTCCGCAAGTTTTTTCCAGAGATCGACCACATTACCCGCGTATCCGAGTGACAGGGGTTTCTTTTCTTTCCTGGCTCTTTCGATTCTAAGCAGGACTTTGTCCAGGTTGCTTTCAACTTCCTGAAGCCAGCCCTGATCGTACCTTGTTTTGATTGCTTTAGGATTGATTTCGGCAATCAGACCAATTCCTCCGGCGATGACGGAGGCCTTTGCCTGAGCACCGCTCATTCCTCCCAGACCTGATGTAACGAACAGTTTACCTGCAAGGTTTTCATCAGGGGCCAGGCGGAGGTATTTTCTACCTGCGTTCAGAAGCGTTATGGTCGTTCCGTGGACGATTCCTTGAGGGCCTATGTACATGAAACTGCCGGCTGTCATCTGTCCGTACATTGTCACTCCCAGAGCAGCCATTCTGTCGTAATCCGTTCTTGAGCTGTAGTTGGGAATGACCATGCCATTCGAGAGAACAACTCTTGGCGCGTCCGGATGGGAGGGAAAAAGCCCCAGGGGATGCCCGGAGTAGAGTACAAGGGTCTGGTTCTCTGTCATTTCTGAAAGGTATTTCATCGTAAGAAGGTATTGAGCCCAGTTCTGAAATACAGTACCATTACCGCCGTATGTGATAAGCTCCTGAGGATACTGTGCCACAGCGATATCAAGGTTGTTCTGTATCATCAGCATGATAGCCGCTGCCTGTGGTGTCTTCGAGGGATAATCACTTATGGAACGGGCTTTCATTTCGTATGAGGGGCGGAATCTTCGCATATAGATTCTACCTTCCTCCTTCAGCTCTCTCGCGAATTCCGGAGCCAGTTGAGAGTGCCACTTTTTACGGAAGTATCGAAGAGCGTTCTTAAGCGCGAGTTTCTTCTCTGTAGGATTGAGTATGTCAGGCCTTGCGGGGGCATGGTCGACTCCTGCGAGATCCGGTGGTGTTTCCGGTATTGAATCCGGTATGCCCTGACGAATCTGTTCTCTGAAACTGTCTGACATGAAAGCCTCCCATGACTTATATTCAAAAACAGTGTATTATGTTTTTATATAATAATGAACTGTTCGCTCTTTTCCCACCTGGAGGATTACAGTTATGAAATATATAATATTGATGCTTTTTGTATCCGTGATTGGTGCTGGCAATCAATATTCGCTTCTCAATTACAAACCTTTGAGTGACCGGGAATTGGCCCATTTCCTGTCCATATCCTGTGAAATCATCCACGTATACGATGACGGGTCTATCGACTTCATTGCTAATGAGCATGAATATGATATTCTTCTTCAGGCTGGAATACCATTCACCACCAGGATTGATGATCTCGGACGTTTTTATAACAACAGGTACGACGGCGGAGGGAGAAACACCGGTATATACATGACCTGGAGCGAGATATCTACCTGGATGAGTGATTTGCACACTGCATATCCGTCTATCACCAGTTCACCTGTTTCAATAGGTGAAACTATCGAAGGCAGACCGCAGACAGTTGTTAAGCTATCCGCGAATAACAGTTTCTGGGATGATGATCCCACCCTTCCCAACTGCTGGTATGACGCTCTTATCCATGCAAGAGAACCGTCCTCCATGAGGAATCTCAGGTTTTTCATGGAATGGCTCTGCGATAATTACGGCCGAAACGGTTTCTGCGGCCTCCAGGCCACATACGTACTGGACAACCGCGAATTGTGGTGCCTTCCATGCAACAATGTGGACGGATATGTTTACAATGAACCATATAACTATGGTTATGGAATGTGGAGGAAGAACCGGCGTGATAATGGCGGCTCCTACGGTGTCGACCTTAATAGAAACTGGTCTGTCGGCTGGGGTGGTGCCGGATCGAGTGACATTCCAACTTCTGAGACCTACCACGGGACAGGTCCTCTGAGTGAGCCGGAAGCCGGTAATGTTGACGCTTTCTGGCAGGATCATCCACCCGTTCAGATGCATTCAACCCATACGTACGGAAATATTCTGATCTATCCCTGGGGATGGACGATTGACCCGACCACGCATGCCGAAGAGTACGATGCTCAGGGTGAGATAATGGTCCAGTGGGGAACAGGAGAACTGCACGGCCCATCTGCCCAGATCAATTACTATTCCTCGGGCAACACGCGTGATCATGCTTACGGATTATACGGCGCAATGAGCTGGAATCATGAAACAGGTGCTAAATTTGCCGGTTTCTGGCCTTCAGATACCGAAAGCCTCAAACTGTCAAGGAGAAATCTCAGAAGTTATCTTGTTACCGCGTTTCTGGCCGGTTGCCCTCTTGATCCTCACGTTCCGGATATCGTTGTGATCGATGAAATCGGACCGGTTTCAATACCATTCACGATTAACTGGAACATGGCTTCAATGCCCGCAGCGTATGCCCTCCAGGAGCTTGCCGGTTATGAGGTTCTACTCGACGATGATGGAAGCGGCGGCCCGTTTACAATGAATAACTGGAGTACTACCACTTCTCAGTACCATTCCGGCCCCAGCAGTTACCTTTCAGGCGGAACCGGTACGATGATCTGGACCGAAACGGCTGTCATACCTGAGAACGGCGGAGGAAGACTGAGTTTCTGGGCTTATTTCAATATTTCCGCTCGCTTCTCCCAGGGCAGTATTGAAGTATCAAACGATGGCGGTGATAACTGGTATTATCTCCAGACATTCGGCAGGAACGACCCCAACTGGCGGCTTTCCATACATGAACTGGACGAATGGCAGGGAGATACTCTCAGCTTCAGATGGGCAACAGCCGGAACCGGAAGCGATCTCTATCTCTATATTGATGATATCATGGTGGAAGTATGGGAGGAGAACGAATTTATTGATCTTGATATTCCTGTGAACTCATATACGTTTACGGGACACGAATCCGGAGAGTTCTGGTACAGGGTTGTAACGATGGATCCCGATTTTGGACCTTCGTGGCCTTCCGATGCCGTTCTGGCACAGATCAATCTTGGAATTTCTCCTGAAGTACACCCCTCAGGTCATACAAGTCTCGGGCAAATCAGTCCCAATCCTGTTTCCGGCATGGCCTGTATTCCGGTAACAATATCGAAGGTGGATGCCGGAAGTGCCGATCTGGCTATATACGATCTTTCAGGCAGGAAAATTGTGGATATATCAAATCAGATAAACACACCAGGAGCCCATACTGCTTGCTGGAACTGCACTGATTCAAACGGATATCAGGTGCCCGGAGGTTTGTATTTCTGTGTTCTTGATGCTTCACGTCATATGCGGGTATCAAGAAGATTGATAGTCGTATGGTAGCGAAGAAGAAGAAAACAGCACCATTGAAGCCGGATATCAGATCTATGCTGACAGCTGTCTCAGATGCTGTAATACTGCTTGACGATAATGAACTGATTACCTTTGTAAATCGGGAAGCTTCCAGCCTGATCGGCTCAAGTGAGGAGGAAGTATGCGGGAAATCTCTGTGGGAGATTTGCAAATTTCTTATTCAAAAAAGCCGTGAACCTGTATCTGAGCGTATTTCTGAAGGAGTCACAGAAGATGGTACATTCACATTTCCCATTTCCACTATTCTGATTTCAGCTGATGGAACTGAACGACTTGTCAGAGGGAGCATGTATCTGTCTCTCAATGATGAAATTCAGCGGAAAACGGTTAGAAGTGTTGTATTCAGAGATGTAAGCTCAAGATGGCAAATAGATAAGGCAACCCTGAGAGCTCAGAGATCCGGGGTTCTGAAAGCTCTGGCTGAAGGGGTTGCACATAACCTGGACGATCTTCTTACAGTATTGCTCGCCCGGCTTTCAAGGATCAGAAGGAGTTACAATGACAGAAACGCAGTCCTCTTATCGATCACAGACGCGGAGGAAGTGATTAACAGAATAAGCTCACTGGTTTCCTGCCTGTCAACGGGGCAGCTTGGCGCTGATTCGAAAGAGGGAATAACCCTTGTAGAAAACGTGCTGAAGAGTACAGTTAGAGCTCTTTCAGCTCTCTTTCCGGATATAGAACTGAACCTGGCATATCCTGACCGAACCGGTTACGCTGGAGTTACTTCGGATCTTCTGGAACAGGTTATTATGAATCTGCTGCTGAATGCCGCTGAAGCTTCGGGAGGAAAGGGATCGATCAATCTTACTTCATGCAGGATAGAGCTGGAAGGAGATATGGAACAGATTCCCGCCGGGAATTATATCATGATTTCTATTGTCGACGATGGATGCGGGATTTCAGAAAGTGACCTGATCCCGATATTTGATCCATTTTTTTCAACAAAGGGAAAGGGTAGGGGACTGGGGTTGTCAGCAGTCTATTCTATCGTACACAGTTTTCAGGGATACTACTCTGTGAATTCCCAAATAGATAAAGGTTCGTCATTTGCGGTATATTTGCCTGTTGCTGATAGAATTACAATAGAAACCGCGAATGATATTATTCCATCGATTGCGATTGCAGGTTTCATCGGGATGGAAACCGATTGCCTGGTTGCCACATTTAAAAGCCTTGGCTGTTCAGTTTTTGATATGACTGCTTCCTATTCGGATATGGAACTCCTGAGTGCAGTTGGTTCTGACGATAGATTCAATTTAATTGTCATTGATTTAAAGCTGTTAATACCCGAAGCAGTAATATCACTTGATTCCATATCTTCAGATAAGGCTGTTATTGTAATAACAAGCAGTGATGAAGATGTTTCTGAGATATCGGGATCCAACATTGTCTTTCTGAAGAAACCATTCAGAATAGAAACCATATGTGAAGCTGTTGGAAAATGTGTCTGGACCAGAGATCTTTCGAAACAAACAGGATCCGGAGGCAGTATCTGAAATGAAGATTAACTGCACACAATGCGGCGCGGAACATATGGTTATCGAGAGTGATTTTTTTCTCAGGTGTCCTTACTGCGATGCGAGAATAGTAGTTGATCCACCTGCTGATACACCGAAAATCGTCATGGCTTCTGTCTCAACCGAATATGTTGAACGACTCTTTCCGCCTGGAATGGTTATTTCATTGGATAAGAAATACTTTCCATACTATGAGGAGGATCAGTCATTGACGGGCAAGACTCTTATATCCTGTTTCAGTCAGCCATGGCAGGAGCTGGAGGGCTATACCCCTCCTGCTGGAGACAGAAGGGTATTTGATAAAAGTATAGCTGAACCATGTGAGTTTATTCCATTTGACAGAGGTAAGATTGATGAAGTATCAGTCAGGATTGTATTTCATCCCTTCTATATCGTCATGCTGAAGCTGGAAGGATTCAGTGAGGGAGTGCTGGTGGATGCCGTATCAGGGCAGCTTCTGGGAGAATCTCCTGTTTTGTATGATACGGCTTCCAAAGAGATGGAATTGCAAAAACTCTTCTTTCTTACTCTTGTGGCGGGATTGGCAGTATCAATCCCCGCTTTCCTGCTTCTTAAAAACATGGATGTATCCTGGATTTTCCGAACCTGGTTCCATGTTCTTATCCTGCTGGTTTTCGCAGGTGTATTTTATGTCAATAAGGTAAAAAGCAAATGAATAAAATATCATTTGCATTAACCTGTCCTTCCTGTAGCGGACTTCTGAATGTATGTGAGGGGGATACGCACACTGTCTGTCCCAGCTGTTCAAGCAGTCTTCTCCTCTCGAATGCCGCAGGGAAATTTGTACTGCCATCAAAGCAATCGAGTATTGACGTACTGCGATCCATCCGGAGAAAGCTGCAGAGCATCAATACGCATGGAACAGAGAGTGCGAAGGTCAGCAGACCAATTCTGTACTATGTTCCGTTCTGGCATTGCAGCGCGCAGGTGAACGGTTATCTGCTTGGCGTGGAACCGTTGTTCCGGGATATTGAGGTTCCCGTTGGCGGTAATGTGGGAATGGGACCATCCGGATACACGATATCTTTAGTTAAAAACATCAAGACAAGAACCGGTTCCAATGCGGTTGAGAGGGAGATACAGATTTCCGGATGTGTTAACATCAGTGGAGCTGATCTGGAACCGCTCGGGATACCCACACTTTCAGCGGACTCTCAGCTTTCTATACAGGGGCTGGATATTCAGCGTGACATGCTGCCGGATGGTCTGGAAGTGCTTGAGAATGAAGCGTCCAGAGATGGTGTCTTCGTTGACCCGATAGTGTCTCTTATCAAAGCGCGTGCACAGACGGTAAAATACCTTCGCAGACTTGCATCCGGTGCGGGTTTTGGCCTTGAGGAAAGGTGGGAGTACATTCTTGTTTCCGGTCATCGCGAAATGCTTGTCTATTACCCGCTGTGGGTAACTGATTTCAGATTTGACGGCAGGACTTTTCAGGTTGTTGTTGATGGACGATCCGGTGAGGTGTTGCGGGGTCGCTTTCCCTCATCGAACAAAGACAAAAGGATAATTACAATCGCGATGGCGGTTTTCTGGGCGGGACTGTTACCGATTTTCGTCAATCTGGTGTTCAGTGGTAAACTGGATTACAGATCGGTTTCTGGAAACCAATCGAGCTGTATGCCTGTAATCATTATAATCATGGCAGGACTTGCCTATGGGACTTATCATCTGCTGAAGATACTCAGTAATCTTAAAGGAAAAGGGAGCGAAATAATTGTATAATCGTAAGAAGCTCAAGTATGCAGAATAGGTCCTTGAGTGTTACTGTTCTGAGGTGTCCCGATTGTGGAAATGATCTTGATGGGCTTTCAACAGATGTTATCTTTTTCTGTACTGAATGCGGCAGATGCCTGGTGTCCGGCGATAAACTCGCTCCTGTTGAAATAGAATTCACCCGTTATGACGATTCCGGGACAATTCTTCTCCCTTTCTGGAAGGTTGATGCGACCGTAGACATACTCAGAAGGATTTCTCGAAGCGAATCCAGAACCGTACCGATTGCAGGTCAGAGAGACTTTCACGGGGGGAATCTCGATCTTGTTGAATCTTTCAAAGCGATAAGAAGAGATCTGATTATATTTCCTGCTTTTTCAACAAGCCTTGTACTGTCAACCGGGGTTTTGCTTAGTGAAGAAGAATTCTCGCAGGAGCCTCTGCAGCAAGGCAAATACCCACCGATGACAGGTGGAAGTATTGGCCTTGAAGATGTTTCAAAACTTGCGAGTGGTGTTGCGGTAGGGATTGAAGTCTGTAAATCCGATTATCTGGCCTTTATTGATCTGGACATAGATGTTCATTCCGCAAAAGTACTTGCGATAGGATGTACACCGTCAGAAAGCACTTTCAGGATGAACGGCACGAATATCAACATTCCTTTTACGTCAGTAAATGACGCAGATGATATTCTAAGGCGCAGCGGATATAATGTGTGAGTCGGATTACTTCTTGACCGGAGCGGGACAGATATCTAATGTTGCAATAGCTTTGATGGAGTTATAAAAATTCATGCGGACGGGAGATGTGCATGTCAGGACATAATAAGTGGAGCAGTATCAAACACAAAAAGCAGAAAGCTGACGCTGCCAGAGGTAAGATATTCAGCCGACTGGTAAAGGAGATATCTGTTGCCGCAAGGGAAGGCGGAGGAGATATTGAAACCAACTCGAGGCTCAGAGTGGCTGTCGAAACCGCGAAATCTCAAAACATGCCTTCAGATAACATTGACAGGGCGATAAAAAGGGGAACTGGTGATCTTGAAGGTATTAATTACGAGGAGATTACATACGAAGCCTATGGTCCCGGCGGAGTTGCGATTATTATTGAAGTGCTGACCGATAACAAGAACAGAACCGCAGCGGATATAAGGCATATTCTTTCAAAGCATGGTGGCCATCTGGGTTCAAGGAACAGTGTAGCATATATGTTCAGCAGAGTGGGACAGATAACTATCGACGGAGCTGAATACACTGAGGATCAGATTCTTGAAGCAGGTCTTGACGCAGGTCTTGAGGACGTTCAGGCTCAGGATGATATCATAATCGCAATGACTTCACCCTCGGATGTGTTTGATGTGAAGGATGTCCTTGTGAAGTCCGGAATCAGGATAGAAAGCGCTGAGATCACGAAGCAGCCTGACAACTGGATCGGACTTAATGAGAAAGAAGCTGACAAAGCATTTCAGCTCCTTGAAATACTTGAAGAGTGCGATGATGTACAGGCGGTTCATACGAATTTTGAAATTCGGGAAGACTAGTTGAATTCTGATAGAGCTCCGGTTTATATCGGTATAGATCCCGGACTGGGCACGACAGGTTACGGTGTTCTTCGATTTGAGTCAGAAAACACTGTATTGATTGATGCAGGGACGATCAAATCATCTCCTGCTGATCTGCTTCCTGCAAGGCTTGATGAACTGTACACCGGTCTTATGGAGGTAATCGACTCCTTTCACCCCGAAGCCATGGGACTGGAGCAGATATACTCGCATTACAGGCACCCTGCGACGGCTATCAAGATGGGGCATGCCAGGGGAGTGCTCTGTCTTGCCGGTCAAAGGAGTAACCTGCGAATCATTCCACTCCCTTCAACGACTATAAAGAAACTTGTGACCGGAAAAGGGAGGGCAAGCAAGGAACAGGTCGCCGGTATGGTCAGACATCTTCTGGGTATATCTGAAGAAATACGGCCTGATGATGTCACAGACGCTCTTGCTGCTGCAATAGCTGCATATGAAAGTGAACGGTATGATAGAAAGTATAAGAGGAACAGTAGTAGACACGGGTGATTCCACCCTATATCTCAGGACAGGTCCAGTTGTATTGACGATACTTGCTCCGGGATTCTTTCTGAGAAGGGTTTCAGTGGGACAGACTCTGGATGTACCTGTATACCTTCATTTCCAAATGGAAGGGAATCGGATAGTGCCTCTTATCGTGGGATTTCCAGAGATCAAAGACCGAGAGTTTTTCGAGCAGTTCATCTCCGTATCCGGAGTTGGTGTAAAAGCAGCTGTAAAAGCACTGGCGAGACCCCCTTTCGAGATAGGAAGCGCAATTGCTTCCGAGGATTATGCTTATCTGACCGCACTTCCAGGAATAGGAAACAAGAGGGCAAGGCAGATTGTAGCCAGACTTCAGGATCAGATGGAGAAAGTATATGGTTCCTTATCATCATCAAGGTTGGACGCAGCTGCTCTTGGTGAAGCCAGAGCTGTACTTCGACAGCTTGGTATACCCTCATCTGAAGCTGAAACTCTCCTTGCTGAAACGGTAAAAGAACTGGGAGATGATGCTGATACACCGGATATGATTAAATACGCTATGAGAATCAGGAGCAGAAAGTGAGCAGAGAGTCTATTATTTCAGGCGGATCAGAGAGTATAGACGAAAGCACTCTTACTTCTCTTCGACCGAAGAATCTAGACGGGTACATCGGACAGGAAGCTGTAATAAAGAAACTATCCATAGCCATTCAGGCTGCTCTCGGAAGAGGTGAACCTCTTGATCATATCCTGTTTCACGGTCCTCCCGGGCTTGGAAAGACAACTCTTGCTCATATAGTAGCAACCGAGATGAATGCAGGCTTTGTCTCTGCGTCCGGCCCGGCTCTTGAAAGAGCTGCTGATCTGGTAGGAATACTCACCAATCTTCAGCAGGGTGATATCTTCTTCATCGATGAAATGCACAGATTACCAAGAATTGTCGAAGAGTACCTGTATCCCGCTATGGAGGATTTCGAAATAGACATTATTCTTGACCCGGGCCCTCATGCCCGAACAGTAAAACTTGATCTCGCCGAATTCACGATCGTCGGCGCCACTACGAGGGCTGGACTTATCACCGGACCAATGAGAGACAGATTCGGCCTGTCCCTCCACATGCAATTCTATACTCCGCGTGAGCTTACTGAAATTGTCCGCAGATCGTCAACGATTCTTAAAATTGATATAACTGATGGAGGAGCGGAGACAATTGCTCTTCGGTCCCGTGGAACACCCAGAATATCCAACAGACTTCTTAAGAGGGTTCGCGATTTTGCGCAGGTTGAAGAGAAGGATTCCATTACAGAGGATGTCGCAGTTGAGGCAATGGATATTCATGGTATCGATGAAGCCGGACTGGACAGTCTGGACAGGAAATATCTTCAGATAATAATAAATCAGTATACAGGCGGTCCGGTTGGTGTTGCTGCTCTTGCTGCAACCCTGAACGAGGAGCAGGATACTCTCATCGATGTGGTCGAACCCTTTCTTCTATCAGCAGGTTTTTTAAACAGAACAAGCAGGGGAAGGATGTCTACACCCAAAGCATGCAGGCACCTCGGGCTTGATCACAGGGGTCAGGAAGAATTGCCATTGTGACCAAGCCTGTTACATTACTGTTGCATGTGTGCTGCGCTCCGTGCATGACTGTTGTTCTGAAAGCACTCTCTCTGGAGGGATTCGGAGTTACAGCCTTCTTTTACAATCCGAATATTCATCCGTGGAAGGAAAGACAGAGAAGACTGGAGACTCTGACTGAATATTCCAGTTCAGAGGGAATTCCTCTTGTGACCGTCGAAGCATATCCTCTGGAGGAGAACATAAGAATGCTTCTTGAGGCGGAGAACAGATGTCATGCCTGTTTTGAAGACAGGCTTTCAGCGACAGCGGAAAAAGCGAATGAAATGGGAATACATGCATTTTCAACAACGTTATCTGTCAGCCCTTATCAGAACCAGGAGCAGATAGAAAGAGCTGGAGAGAAGGCAGCGCTCAAGGCAGGAGTGGAATTCGTATATAGAGATTATAGAAATCTATACAAGGATTCAGTAAGAATTTCCAGAGAGAACGGCATGTACCGGCAACCTTACTGCGGATGCGTTTTCAGTGAACGGGACAGATATCTTAAGATGAAGTCACCTGGTATGATCTGAAAATATTATGGGCGCGTCATCGGGATGCCGAATCGTTTCGCGAAAAGGAACAGCAGGTTTCTGAATCCATCCCGCCAGAGATTCAATTTGGCTTCACCAAGTCTTTGAGAGTAGCTGAAAGGGATTCCGATTTCAATGCATTTTATCTGTGAATTTCTCCATACTTCAATCTTCAGTTCTTCAGAGAAAGGCATTCCTCCACTTGTCAGTTTCAGATCATCCAGGATCTCACGTTTGAATACCCACATTCCCGACTGGCTGTCCCTTATAATTTTCCAGAAAAGAAATATGGTAAAGAAAGTCAGTATCACGTTCCCGGAAAAGCGCATGACATTATTCAAAGTTCCGGCCTGATCACTTGGGATCCTTCTTGCCGATATGAAATCAATTTCATGATCGAGCATGTATCCGGCAAGTTCCGGAATTCTGTCAACAGGATAAGTGCCATCAGCATCAGCAGTTGATACGATTTCCGTATCCACAATGCTGAAACCCGCCTGATAGGCATTACCGTATCCTTTCAAAGGCTGGTCAATGACAATAGCACCGAATTTTCTGGCCACCTCAGCAGTGTTGTCAGTGGAGCAGTTGTCAACAACGAATACTTTGTCTATCTCGTCCGGAACAAGTTCGAGCACTGCTGGAAGTCCTTCAGCTTCATTATGTGCCGGAATGACAAGCCCCAGAGTCTTTCCCCTGATCATTTCTTCCTCCGGAAGTTATTGTTGACGGATTCTACTCTGAAGTACATGAATGAGTCAACAGTCCTTTTGCAGGATATCGTCCTATGACCGGTGAGACCTGTATCTACAAGTAATACCGTATTCCCGGCGTCTTCGAGTACTGCTGGGGGTACGGCCGGATAATTATTGTGTTGCTGTAATTCTATACAGGTCCACTTTGAATTCACCTTCTATTATTGTGTTCTGGTCTCCAAGAACAGAAGACGATGGTAGAGCTGCCTGTACCATTTCCAGAAAAACACCGGTAAGTTTGTGAGAATGAGGGATAATAACAGTATAATCCGCTTCATACGAAAGAGTTGATGTTGTTCTTCCAAGGGTTCGTGCGGGATATGGTGAATCAACGTAGCCTAATCCGGGTCTTATCAGCGTTTTAATCTCACTTTCAGGTACAATGATCGTATCACCATACTCTACGGCAATTTCTATTGCATTTATATAAACTTCCTGCTGTTGAAGAACCGCAAGGGTCGTATCAGCCTGATTCCAGTATGGAACAGAGAAATTCGTGGAGAAAGAAGCTGCCATAAAAAGAACTGAAACAGCAGTCAGAACTTTCTTTTTCCCAAGTCTGGCAATGATTGCCAGAGAACCGGCTATCACTGCCGGGTAGGCGCACATTACATATCTTAGAAGATCAAGCTCGGTGATTACACCTGCAGTCACAATAAAGACATGAAAAAGAATAGAGAATAGAACCAGAATGATAAGAACAAGCCAGATATCTCCCTTTATCCTTCTCCTGATTAAGATTGCCAGAAGTGTTATCAGGGCAATTGACAGAAGATAAGGCAACCATGTTGCTCTTGACAGTGCCAGCAGAATCAGACCAAGTGTTAATGGAATTGCAATTTTTTTGAGACGGCTGTTCCACAGCAGGAAAGCAAGAGATCCAACAACAGGTATCCATCTGTAATTCTCGGCGAGAAGATGCCCGCCAAACAATCGGAAACGGAACGCAATCCAGCCCTCAGGCAGAACTCCATGCTGTGAGCTGACAAGTCTTTTCCAGAAGAAATATCCGTTTACGAACTGGTTTCCGATTGCAGTGAAAAGGATAACCAGAAGGGGAGAACACCAGAGAAGCAGGAGCTTGGGTTTTTTCAACCTCGATCTGATAAGTTCCGCAATGAAATACGATGCCGCAAGGAATACAGCCTGTTCCCGCATCATGACAGCAATAAAACAGAGAAAAGCTGAATGGATGTTTTTACCATTGATGAAATAATAGAGTGACCACGAAATAGCAGCTATCATGGCAGCATCAGGAAGCGGACGGAAGGCCTGTGTGATAAACAATGGAGATGCAAGAAGAGCGGCTGACGTAAGAATTCCCAGCAGGGTACCACCCAGGGTTTTGCCAAGTTTGTACATTCCTCCGAGAGAAAGGAAAGCAGTGATCGCCGGAAGTATGTGAGCTATGTGAATGTGGTCTCCGAATATTTTCATGATAATCGCCCAGAGCCAGAAGAAGCCTGCCGGATGTCCCATGCAGCGCTCTCCTCTTCCCATACCCGCTGGTATTGGCTGAAGGTTGTTCTCAACCATCCACTTTGCGGAATTGTAGCCGTATCCATATCCGTCACCGTAAAGGGGCTGGTTCATGAAGAGAACGTAAAGTAACGCAACGACGATGGCTATTCCAAGAAAAACAAATCTGTCTGTTCGAGTTTGATCCGGATGATATTGGAGCTTATCTGTACTCATTTCTTAATTTGAGCTCAGCAGATCAGCTTCTATCACAGTTGCACGTTCACAGTATTTGCATCTGTATGTAACACATTTTTTGTCTTCAAGAAAAAAGTGTTTTTCTGCTCCGAGTTTGTTGGTCGCACAATTGGGATTGGGGCACGAAAGGATGCCTTTGACCTCAGAAGGGAGAGAAATCTGACGTTTTTCAAATACTTTTCCATCTTTGATAATGTTGATTGTAGCATCGGGTGCTATAAGAGCGATCATATCAGTTTCATCATGAGATAATTCGTGATTCTCGACTTTGACAATATCTTTACCAGCAGGGTACTTCTTGGATCGGAAACCGATGCCGATTGTCATTATTCCTTCATTTCCGAGTCCAAGTATGCTGATGACCTTCAGAGCAAGGGGAGTGGGAATATGATCAATGACAGTTCCATTCTGAATTGAATACACCTTGTATGCTCTATCCATCAGTCCAGACCTCCTGTCACCAGGCCGAGCAGCGCCTGTCGTGTAGGTATTCCATTGTGAGCCTGAGTGAAGTACAATGCGTTCGGAAGACTATCAACTTCCTCAGCGATCTCATCAACTCGTGGGAGCGGGTGCATTATTTTGATATCCTTTCCCAGCGTTTCAATGGTTTCTCCGGTGATTCTGTAGCTGCCCGCGACTTTTTCGTATTCCTGCGGGTCACCGAAACGCTCTTTCTGGATCCTGGTCACATAAAGGATATCAAGATTACGTTTTCCAGCGTCTTCCAGATCTTCCATATTCCTGTAATGAATCTTCCTTTCATCAAGTTCATTGAGCATATGCTCCGGCATTCCCAGAGCGGGCGGTGAGATGAAAGTCAATTCCGCACCAAAGAGTGTAAGTGCATGTGTGAGTGAATGTACAGTTCTACCGTATTTAAGATCTCCCACTATTCCAATCTTCAGTCCATCGAGTGTGCCCAGAATTTCCTTAATAGTGAACAGATCCAGGAAGGTCTGGGTAGGATGTTGATTGGCTCCATCACCCGCATTTATAACAGGCGTATCTGATAGTTCAGATGCCATTCTTGATGCTCCCTCTACTGGATGTCTTATAACCATTACATTGCAATATCCGGCGACGGTCCTGATCGAATCCGCAAAGGATTCACCTTTGCTCTGTGAAGATGAACCTGGATTCGCAATGCCGAAAACAGATCCGCCGCTTTTCAGAACAGCTGATTCGAAAGAGAGCCTGGTTCTTGTGGAAGGCTCGAAAAACAGTGTTGCCACAGTTTTATCCTTCATGAAGTCGGGAGGATTGGATTCCTTCACGAAACCGGTTGTATCAACGATCTTTATGAGATCATCCATCGTCATATCTCTTATGGATATAACGCTTTTGTTCTTGAAGGATACCACTGAATCACCTGCTCTCGTTCAAAGTAAATGTCCGTACCTTACGGATTTCAGTCTGTACTCAATCCAAATCTTCGGTATATATACCAAATCGAATCCGTTAATGAAAAGGAGAAATATGTCTGAGCAATTAACAGAAAGATTTTTGAGTTACGTTAGAATCAATTCTGCATCCGATCCCACCTCCACCGCCTCACCGTCTTCCTCATGTCAGGTCGATTTCCTAAGAATACTCGAGAGTGAATTACGAAAAATAGGTATGGAGCATATCGAACTGGATGAGAGGGGAACTTTGTATGCAGCTCTTCCAGGAGAGGGAAGCGGCAACACTGTCATCGGTCTGATTGCTCACGTAGACACTTCTCCTGATGTCTCCGGCAAGGATGTATCTCCTGTTCTTCACAGTGACTGGGACGGAAAGGCAATTACTCTACAATCAAATATCGTCATTGAACCGGAAGAGACCATGGATATGATCAGGTATGTTGGGGGTACAATAATCACTTCTGATGGTACAACCTTGCTTGGGGCTGATGACAAAGCCGGTGTAGCGATCATTATGGAGATATGCAGATGTCTGATCGCAGATACTGATATTCCAAGACCGCCCCTGAAGATTGCGTTTACAACAGATGAAGAAGTCGGCAGGGGCATGGACAATTTCAATACATCCACATTCGGAGCTGATTTCGCATATACAGTTGATGGAAGTGTTATTGGAAAGGTGGATACACAAACCTTCAATGCATGGTCAGCTCACTGGAAAGTAAAGGGGAATGAAGTTCATCCTGGAAGCGCAAAGGGTATTCTTGTCAACTCTGTCCGTATTCTGGCGGAAATTGTTACAATGATCAGTTCCGAAGAAATGCCTGAGAACAGTTCAGGTATGGAGGGTTATGACTACCCGCTTTCCATCACTTCCGTAACTGCCGTGGGTGAACTGAAGATGATCCTTCGTGATTTTACCAGGGAGGGCATGGAAACAAGGATTAACAGAATGCGCAGCATAGAGAAGTGGATCAGGATCAAATATCCGCGTGCAGAGATCTCACTGGAACTCACAGAGCAGTACCAGAACCCCGGAGAGATTCTCCTGAAGGACAGAAGACCGGTTGATTACGCCCTGAAAGGAATGGAAAGAGCTGTCAATGAAGGGGAAGAAGGTTCAATTAGAGGTGGTACTGACGGGTCTAGATTGTCATTCATGGGAATTCCCACAGTGAATCTCCCTACAGGAGGAGAATTCTTTCACTCAAGGAAGGAGTGGATCGCTGAGGAGGGCCTTGAAGCATCCTTCAGAATTGTACTTGAAACACTGAAAATATGGGGAGAGATTTAGACCCCGAATTTCATCAGAGATGTTGTGGATTTTTCCAGGAATCGCAGATTTCCAGCCGCGCTGACTTAGTAAATTATCTGGGAAAAGATAGGGTGTTTTACCGGTTATTTTGTCCCCCTTGCTTTTATTAAAAATAGTGTTATGTGTTTTATGTGTTAGGTGTTGAATAACACGTAGGGGGGGGGCTTTTGAGATATCCAGTAATAGTAATACTGATGTCCGGGTTACTGTTTTCTGTAACTTTAGCACAAACAGAAGATGAATTGCCTCCGGATCCTGTTGACGGGTTTATGACAGAAGAGGAAACACTTCCGGACTCTATTGACGGGTTTATAACAGAAGAGGAAACACCTCCTGACTCTACTGACGGGTTTATGACAGAAGAGGAAACACCCCCTGACTCTATTGATGGGTTTATGACAGAAGAGGAAACACTCCCGGACTTTGTTGACGGGTTTGTGACTGAAGAAGAAATTCCCCAGGAACCTGTTGACGGTTTTACAACAGAAGACGAAGTATTACAACCGGATGTGGATGAATCTTCTGAATCGGGTAATGAGTATTCATACTACGAAGACACTTCGGATTTGATTCCAGATAACCCTACCGCTGTTCTTGAGGCGCTTTTTGAGAATCTGCAATCGGGGGACGGTGAATCTGTCGCATACCTTGTCTCAAGTGAAGCACTCGGGAATATAGATATTATGCTGGATGTATTAAAGGAAAGCCTTGATCGAGACGAAGAATTAACTATGAACCGTCTTGTTGCAGCTGGATACACCTCGACAGCAAGTGAGATAGAAGATTGGTCAGCTCAGGAATATCTTGAATTTACTATATCTCTCCCGATTATAGTTGCTCGTTACTCAATGTACGAGATGCAGATAGGAGAATATTCCTTAAATGGTAATACTCTTGATATTCTCCTTACATTTGTCAGTTCCACAGGACTGGAGCTTCCTTTTGAGGTAAAGCTTGTCAGGGAGGATAATACCTGGAAAGTGTCAAACTTTATGGGGTTCAACAGCTTTCCCTGAGCTGCGATAAAGCGGATATTCTGATCCTGTAATGAATCCAGTCTGATTTGAATAACTGAACATTCCGATCTTTCTTGTATTCCCCTTACTCTTAAGACATGCTTAGTTTATATACCTCCTATTAATACAAGGATTGATCCAGGGAGAAATAAATGGCTGTAAGCACTGCTATGTGGCTGGGAGGGCTGGCATTTTCCGTTGAACAGGACGGTCACCAGTTCATTATAGACGGCTCAGAAAATTTCGGTGGAGAAGATAGAGGTCCCAGACCTAAAAATCTTCTTCTAACAGCGCTGACAGGCTGTACTGGAATGGATGTTGTGTCCATTCTCAAAAAGATGAAGGTTGAGAATTACACTCTCACTGTCAGCGCCAGCGGCGAATATACTGAGGACCATCCCAAAGTTTTCAAATTCATAAATATCGAGTACCTCTTCAAGGGGGATAAACTACCGGAGAAGAAAATTGAAAGAGCTGTATTTCTTTCTCAGGACAGATATTGTGGTGTGTCAGCCATATTACGAGGCAGTGTTCAAATGAACCATAAAATCGTTATTGAGAATACCTGATTACAGAATGAAACTCATATGATTCATCATACGCATGTACTTATTCTTGATTATTCGGTAGACCGTTCTGAAGGTCCTCTTTTCAGGCGCTGGCTTCCGGATGATTGTGAATCAACAACTGTATCCGTTTACTCTGGCGAGGATATTCCTGATGCTGGTGTATTTACACATGTGATGCATTCCGGCTCGAGCCTGTCCATTTGTTCTGATGCTGAATTCTACTCAGAGGCTGAAAGAGTGATTCTCTTCTGCGTAGAGGCCGGAATACCTCAGATGGGTATCTGCTACGGTCATCAGCTGTTATGCAGGGCTCTGGTCGGCCCCTCATCCGTAAGGAAATGTT
>JAUVEU010000071.1 GCA_030594645.1 Candidatus Aegiribacteria sp. | reverse complement strand
CCATCCTGCTGGCTGTCATGTTTTGCTGAAGATAATATCAGGTTCTCAGTTATGGGATGTATACGAAATGCCGGGTACTTTCTAAGAAAGACAAAGAGATTATTCCTGAAATGACAGAAAATATGGAAAGAAACACAGACTCAGTTCCGGCACAGAGATACAACGATAAGTGGATTCAGGATACCTGGGGGTGGGATACACCCGAAGAGTTTTTAAGAACGCAGGGCAGGAATCTCAGGCCGCGTGTGCTGAAAGCTGTTGAACTTGCTGAACTCAGCCCCGGCATGAGGATTCTGGACATCGGCTGCGGAAGGGGAGAAGTTGTTCTGCATTGCGCAAGAATGGGAGTCTATTCTGTCGGAGTTGATTACAGCAAAGAGATTATCGAAATCGCTGATGCTGCCAGAGCTGCACATTCAGAGGAAGAACGGGAACTCATGCTGTTCATATGTGATGATGTGAAAAATCTTGATACTCAGGATAAGTTCGACAGAATATTCATGCTGGATCTGGTTGAGCATCTTCATGATTGGGAGCTTCTTGAGTTATTTGAATATTGTCATAAAGTTCTGGCGCCCGATGGATGCATCGTTATTCATACTCTTCCGAATAAGTGGGTTTATGAAATTACATATCGAAGGCTGCTGAGATTATTCATGCCCTGGCTGCCCAAAAATCCGCGCAGCGAATTTGAAAAGACAATCCATGTGAATGAAATGAGCATTGTTCATCTATCGAATATTCTCAGCGAAGGGGGTTTCAAATCGAGAGTGTGGCTTCAGGATCTGATAGTGGAGCAGGCAAAATGGCACAAAAAGCAACCTCTTTCGGATAAAAGAGGAAGGCTGTACAGCTGGCTTGGAAATCCAGTTATCGGGCTGATGTATAAGCTGATTGCTAAAACACCATTGAAGTTTTTCATTGTGAATGAAATGTTTGCGGCAGGATGGAATAAAGAAGATAAATTGCGATTGAGGCTACCTTTAAAAATCCAGGACAGAATTGTGGTAAGTATGTTCAAATCAAAGTGTAACAGTTGAACTGATATATGTTTAAGGTATGAATATGTGGAAAAGTATGATAAGTAGAGCACGAAAGGAACCCTACATGATGATTCCGGGATTCCTGGCTCTGATAAATGGCTGGTGGCACAGATTCAGATTTCTTATTACCTGTAAAAATGTGAGAATCGGCAAAGGCTTACGGGTGTATGGCAGAATGAATATTATGGGCAGCGGCAGGGTGAAAATTGGTCGCAACTGTATGGTTCAGGGGAAATTGTTCAGCCCGGTTAATTTTATGACAGTTTCACCGGATGCTTTCATTGAGATTAAAGATAACGCTGCTTTCAGCGGAACGGTCATTCAATGCTTCAAACATGTTCTTATTGATGAATGGTGCAATATTGCGAATGCGTATATTGTAGATTCGCAGGCTCATCACATTTCAATTGACAGACGTTTTCACAATAACGCTGATATCCCGACCGCTTCCGTGACAATTGAAAAAAATGTATGGGTGAGTGTTAATGTTGTGATAACTCATGGAGTTACAATAGGAAGAAACAGTGTGATCGGTGCCTGTTCTCTGGTTCGCAGCGATATTCCTCCCAACAGCCTGTACTCAGGTATCCCCAAATCCCGTTTGCATGAAAATGTTCTTGTCGAGAAGAAAGAAAAGGAAAGTGCAAACGAAAAATAGGAATACGTTATTCTATATTCTCCGCCTCTCTCTGGCTGTGGGTATGATTGTGTATTTGATTTACACAGTAGGAATAACAGCGCTCATCGGGACGTTCGCAAGAATTAATCTTTACTGGTGTGTCCTGACGATCTCTGCTAATCTTGTTTTCTTTTTTCTCGGAGCGTTCAATATCTGGTTACTGCTGCGGGTTATGCAGCCGATACCATTCACTGAGTTTGCCAGAAGCTACATATACGCGTTTTCAATAAATCTTTTTGCGCCAGGGCAGCTTGGTGATGCTTCCATCGCGTTGTTTTTGAAAAAACAGGGAATTCCTTTGCGGAAAAGCGGGCTGGCTTACCTTATCGATAAGGTCATAACTGTGTTCGTACTCTTTTGTGTTGCGTGGTACGGTGCGCACTTATTTCTGCCGGAAATCAATCCCATCTGGTTTATTGTCATGCCTTTTGCAGGTTTGTCTGCTATTGCTTCTGTCATAGTGATTATTCAGAAAGTTCCTTCTGATTTTAAATACATCCTGAAGATGAAACAATGGACTGTATCAACATTAAGTGAACTGAAAAGCGTTCGCTATCAATGGCGCATTCTAATTCTCAATACATTTCTTACTGTTGTAAAATGGCTTGTGATGTGCCTTTCCTTTTTCTGTGCGTTTCGTTCCTTCGGGCAGTTCATCTCATGGCCCGCAATCGGTGTAATACCGGTTCTTTCAACACTGGTGGGTTACATTCCGGTTTCGGTGGGAGGTATTGGAACCGTTGAGTATTCTGCGATTTATTTCTTTTCAATTATGGGCGTAGCCGAAACGATTGTTTTGAGTACATATCTGTTTTTGAGGTCATTGCAGTACATTCAAACAGGAGTGTTAATGATCTGTACTCACAGGAATAGGAATCCGAAGCAGTAAAGAAACTGTTTTACCCCTTCAACTCCCGATTAGCCTCCATGTCGAACAGCATCGCAAAAAGTATTGACTGCATGCCGATGAAGGTGCAGAAGAGTATTGCAAGGGCATTTATCTTCGGAATATTCGAAGTCATTACCCAGTAATAGAACAATCGTATGGTCAGCGGTATATCGATAAGGAAGAGGAAGCCACCAAAGGCGTAGAAAAATATCAGAGGGTGAAAATCACGGATAATGTACTTCTGTACCATTCGGCGGAAAAAAAGCCGCAGGAGAAGCAGAGGCAGAGTAAAAAGAACTTTTGATATTCTGATGCCGCTTTTTTCTCCGATATCGTAAACCGGATTGATGGGTACGTCCATCACACGCATGTTGTAGATATTGCAGGTTACGAGGAAGTCGTTCGGCATGCCGTAGCGAGGGTAGATGTCTTCGAGGGGAAGCAGGTGAAGAGCTTTATGATTCAGCGCCGTGTATCCGGTTTGAGAGTCGGTAACGTGCCAGTATCCTGAGGCTATTTTTGTCAGGAATGTGAGCGCGGAGTTGCCGAGGTAGCGAACACGGGGGATCTTCTTCCAGGCCTCTCCTGTAATGAGACGATTGCCTTTGGTATAATCAGTATGGTTATCCACTACGGGGTCAAGCAGCGCGGGCAAATCATCAGGATCCATTTGACCGTCACCGGCCATTACTACTGCGATATCAATATCGTTTTCTCGGCACCAGATATAGCCGGTTCCTATTGCCTTCCCGACACCCCCGTTCTTCTCGTGGCGGATTAACAGGATGCGGCTGTCAGTTTTCGCGAGGTGTTCGACGATCTCCACAGTGCGGTCTTCGCTTCTGTCATCGACGACGATTATTCTGTCGACATAATCCGGCATTGTGCGGACGGTGCGCTCGATCTGTGTTTCCTCATTGTATGATGGAACAACGATACCAATTTTCTTATTCCTGTACATTTTGAATCAACCGTCCGTTTTCATGCAGATTGTATTTTTTTCCACACCTGGGACACTGAATACCGCTGTCAAATTCAGGCAGGATCTCACCGCATTCGCATGCCCACCCGACTCGCTTTGCGGGAACACCAACCATTAGAGCATAATCAGGGACATCGCTGGTTACAACGGCTCCGGAACCGATAAAAGAGTGTCTGCCGATAGTATTGCCGCATACGATGGTGGCATTCGCTCCGATGGATGCTCCTTCCTTTACCAGTGTTTCAGCATAGAACTCCGAACCCCTCTGCGGGTATTTGCATCTGGGGTCTTTAATATTGGTGAAAACCATCGAAGGGCCGCAAAAAACGTAATCCTCCAGAATAACTCCTTCATAAACTGAGACGTTGTTCTGTATCTTGCAGTAATTACCGATTTTTACATTGCTCTGAATGAAGACATTCTGACCAAGGGTACATTCCTCGCCCAGCTCTGTACCCGACATGATATGGCTGAAATGCCAGATACTGCTTCCCCTGCCGATAACTGCACCCTTATCGACATATGCGGACTCGTGGACAAAGAAATCAGACATTTCAATCCTTACTTTAATGCAAATCTATGCGTGTTCCTGTTTATTCCGACAGGATCTGACCCGCGAATGTCATGTATCAACTGTATGGATGGCCGTACATCCTCGATCCCGAAACCCGATCCTGCGAGAGTGTTTTCATACAGCTGAGTGTGAAGCCCCGTAAACCCATCTGTGAATTCCAGCTCGTCACCGTCAATGGAAATAACTCGACAGGTTGAAGGTTCATTATTCTCACTGAACAGGAGTGAATCCTCTCTGTTTATTGAAAGGTACCACTTGACCCTCGCTTTTTCGAGTTCAAGAAATCCGGAACAGCGAGTTGATTCGGATATATGAATTTCACTTTTCTCCACAGCTCCGAATATCCAGATAAGCATATCGTAGAAGTGCACACCTATATTGGTAGCGAGCCCGCCAGAGCGCTCTATATTGCCTTTCCAGGAATTCAGATACCACGGTCCGCGCGGTGTTATATAAGTCAGGTCGATTTCATATTTCCTGTCCGGCCTGTCTTCGCTGATCCGCTTTTTCAGAGCGATTATAGAGGGGTGAAGCCTCAGCTGCAGAACTGACCACACCCGGCAGCCTGTTTCACACTCGAGTTCCTGAAGAGCGTCCAGATTCCATGGATTAAGGACTACAGGCTTTTCACAGATAACATCGGCTCCCACACGGAAGGCCATCCTGATATGTGCATCGTGAAGATAATTAGGAGAACAGATGCTCATCCAGTGAACACGCTTCTCATTGCTTATTCTTCTGAGTTTTTCTAAATGGCGGTCGAATCTTTCCGGTTCGGGAAAGAACCTTGCATCGGGACAGTAACTGTCCAGAATGCCCACTGAATCGTGTGGATCCAGTGCTGCGACGATTTGATTTCCGGTGGCTGTTATGGCATCCAGATGCCTTGGAGCTATATATCCGGCAATCCCCGTTACTGCAAAATTTACCACATTAATACCTTAATATCCTGTGCATTACCTACGATTTTTTCCGGCGTTCTATCTGTTATCCTTAAATAATCATACAATGAATTACCTTGTTGAGTCAAACCTCAACGACCAGGGCGCTTGATCATAACCAGTCTGTAAGTGCATTTAATAACTGTCATCATTCAAGTAGATTGATCTGCAGAATTCATACCTTTCAGTAACAATATCAGGCGCAGATGGATCTTCTGCCGCAGCTCCGTAGTATTCAGAAGCCAGCTCCCATTCCTGTCTGTGTTCAGCAAGAACTCCTCTGTAGTAATCTGTTTTTCCATCCAGATCCTGGAAATACGCTGGAATTGCAAACAGGAACCACAGGAACAGTATAGCGATTCCCTTCCATGAAAACTTACTTTCCCTGATAGATAATCCCCACAGCGCCAGTAAAGCTATCGCAGTGGATGCAAATCCGACGGAACCGAGGAGCCACAATGAATGATGACCATCAAGCATCATTGAGATACCGATATTCCATTGGGGCAGGGGAAGGGGGTTTTCAAAAGGATGTACCGGTTGATGAATTTCCCCGAATGTACCTGTTAGAGCGATGATTATCGATGGAAGCACTGCGATGACAGCCATGAATAGATGTTTCCTGCTTATGGATACAAATTCAGCGAGCCCGATAGCGAAAAACGGCAGAATTGGAATAAGATGCCTTGGGCCGAAAGCCCAGCCTCCTGTTGGCATGTAGTAAGCGGAGAAGAGGAGGATGTATGAAACTGTTATCAGTGGAAGTGGATTCGTTTTCAGTACTGAAATGAAATGTTTGCCGATGAAAAATCCTGCAACACCCAGAGCTGCCCAGGGCATGTAGAAGAAGAGGCCTCTTTCAGGAGACAGAAGTAGAAGATAGATTGCCCTGAGGGAAGGGAGCGTAAAACCGAAAAGTCCCTGACTCATTCCCTCAAAAGCTTCAACTGTTTCCAGTGAGTAACCCATGGTTAACGGGCTGCCGAAGGCTATCCAGTTGTGAATAAGCTGAGGCAGGAACGCAATCAGGACGATTCCTGTGAGGCGGAGAATTTTACCCGGACTCCAGTATTTCCGACCGCGATAGGCTGCAAGTATCAGGAATGGAAGTATTACAGGGAATTCTGTTGCGGCAGCAAGCGCGCCGAATATATCCGCTTGCAGATACTTATTTTTCTTCTGGCAGCAGTAGCTCATAAAGAGAAAAAATGCCGCAGGAACATGGCCATACAGAAGAGTTGCATAAGGTAGAAGAATGCTTCCGGCACCAAGAGCCAATAGCGGAAGAAACAGAGGCTTCCCGGATCTCTTCAGTTCTTTTTTCATGAAAAGCATAAGAAGGATGAAAGAAATGCCCACTGAAAGACGTTCTGCGATATACCTGTAAGCTTGTGGTGGTATTTCAAACCGTGCCGCATTTGCTATGGTTCTGGCTATTCCGTAAGGTATTGCTGCAGCAATCGAAGTAAGTACCGCCTTATCGCAGTAGTAGTGACCGTTCGAGAAAGCCCTGTCGCTTGTATATTCAGCATACGGATCTATGATGATTGAACCGTTATCGATCAGCTGCCTTGAAAGAGCCCATCTTGTTACTGCATTATCGTAAGGATAGGGATGGAATACAGAGATAATGATACATGCCAGCAGTATAAGCATCAGAATATTGTTCCTGGAGTATGCTTCTTTACTGATATTCATATGACCGCCTTTCCATCCAATACTCAGGTTGATATAAATTAGTAACAGTTGAATTGCAAACAGCACGGAGAGGTGGGAAAACGCTGGATAATCTTCCACGGATATTGCAGGCCTTATGGCTTCTAGTGAGGATAGCTGTAGTCTGGCTTGCATTTCACGGTATGGGTACGTTTACTCACAAGTATATTTTTCGCGACAGAATTAAAAATGCAATACCGAAGCTTGTTATCGGTATTCTTGCATATATCGTTCTTACTTTTCTATTGTCCCTGCTGAATATGCTTACTCGTAATATTCTCCCTTTTCTGGTGATCATCCCTGCAATATATGGTGCTTTGATAATTCGTAGAGCTGCCGGTAACGATTTTCTCAAGCATGAATTGCCATACTGGATTACCGTACCTGGAGCTGCTTTGCTTCTAGTGTTCCTGCTTTCGAGCGTATTTCATTCAATTATTCCGCATGGAATGGTCGACCCGCTGATTACGTACGCTGTCCAGCCTGACAGGTGGCTCGATGCAGGCGGAATGTATTTTCTGTCCGAAACTGAATTTTCATTTTTCCCACTTCTGGGAGAAATGCTCGCGGTCTGGCCGGCTTCATTATCAGCAGGCAGACTTGATCAGCTCAGTATTCTGCAATTATTCCAGATGAGTCTTTTGATAGGATCTTTCATCATTGCATCAAAAATGGCGGGACTTAAAAATGTTGGTTACTTATTGGCTCTGACTGTTTGCGTATCTTCTCCAATACTTGTTAAATGGGGAGCATGGGCAAAAACCGATATGACGGCACTGTTTCTCATGACGGCCGCTCTTGCAGAGATATTAAGAAAATGGCTGGTCTGCGATGATCGCAGGATATCCCTGCTGACATGGTTCTTACTCGGTCTGTCGGTAGCCACAAAGCTCACAGCGGTATTTGTCTTATGTGCGGTTCTACCATTCATTCTGACATCGGTAAAATGGAAAGAAGGGTGGCGGAATTACTATCTGCCCGGATTTGCCCTCATGGTGATTGTTCCTTTAATATTCGCATTAAGGAATTACTTCATTACCGGTGAACCGTTTTACCCATCTCATTTTCCGGGATTCTCATCAGTTGACAGATGGACATTTGAATGCGTGCCATGCTTAAGCGCGGCAAGAGCATACAATCATACAACGATTTTCGTTAATCTGTTTTCGCTGTTTAAATCCTGGGGCTTTCCGGGGCTGCTGTTTATTGCAGGTTGTGTTTATGAAATACATGGGAAACGGAGAAAAGCAATCTTTCTTCTTTTCCCTGTGATGATTTACGCAGTTATAAGTTGTATTGTATTCAACCCGACTCAATGGGGAGCAAAATATGCAATTTTCTTCCTCCCCGTTATGGCGGCAACAGGATTGTATTTCTTAAGAGACAGGATGAAAATTGTCCTGATCATACTGCTCCCTCTCATCGTGATTACATCATCTGTTCTCAGCAGGATTGAGTTCATTTATGGATTTTCAACTAACCCTGCTCCGCTTGAGTTTGAAGGGAATGATTATCCACCAGCTCTTTCTCTTCAGTTATGGATGAATGAGAATCTTCCTGAAGGTTCAAGAATTCTTTCAATGTGGAGACCCGAGCGGTACTTTTCCGATCACGTAATAATAGTCGCTCAAAACCATCCTGACGGGATAGAATTGTTTCTGGACAACAGTCTTGAAGACGAACTGGAAATACTGGACAGACTGGACGTGCAGTATATTTACTTCTTAATGGATGATCCGCTTCCTGAGAATTTGGAAGATCATGTGGAATTATTTTCCGCGATTGGTCCCGATAAATGTATCAGACCGGTTATATCCGTTTCAGGTTCTCTTTTGTGTGAGTATTGTGATTGATGAGCCGTTATTATGAACACCTGTTTTCAGATTCAGCAGCAAGGATGCCGGTAAAAAATGCGTACACGCTTTATTGATCTGGTCACTTTTGAGGTATACGGCGGTAAGGGAGGAGACGGCATTGTTTCCTTTCGCAGGGAGGCGTATGTGCCGAGAGGCGGTCCAAACGGCGGTGACGGCGGCGCTGGCGGAAGCATTCAGCTTGTTGTTGACCCAAAGCTTACAACTCTGGTTGATTTCAGGAACGGAGCGATATTCAGGGCTGAGAAGGGCATGTCGGGTGGTTCTAATAACAAGACAGGGCGAAGGGGGAAGAACACTCTCCTGAAAGTCCCTCCCGGTACTGTTGTTTTTGATGCGGAAACCCGGGAGCAGCTTTGCGATCTGACTGAAAATGGTCAGACATTGATTGCGGCGCTCGGGGGAGATCCGGGAAGAGGCAACTCTTCATTCGCATCTTCCCGTGTACAGGCTCCCCGGAAAGCTACAAAGGGGCAGCCGGGTCAGTTTCGAAAAATCAGGCTTGAGCTGAGTCTGATTGCCGATGCAGGGCTTGTTGGAGTTCCAAATGCGGGGAAATCCACGATTCTGTCAACTGTAAGTGCCGCAAGACCCAAGATAGCAGGATATCCCTTCACTACAATTCATCCGGCTCTGGGCATGATCAAGATGGCACGGGGATTCAGTTTTGTTCTTGCGGATCTTCCGGGTCTGATTGAGGGCGCAAGCGAAGGGATGGGGCTTGGGCTTCAGTTTCTCAGGCACGTGGAGAGAAACAGAATACTTATTTACGTAGTCGGTGCTGGACTTGAACTGTCTCCTGCAGATCAGTACAGAACTGTCAGAGATGAAATCCTTGCTTACAAACCGGACCTGGAAGAACTTGATGAGATTGTCGTACTGTCTAAGGCTGATCTGATCACTGATGAGGAAGTAACCGGCATACTCGAGACTCTTCCGGAGAACACGCTTGTTATAAGCGCGGTTACCGGAAGGGGAATGGACGAGTTCCTTATCAGAACATCAGGATCGATAAGACGGCTGAGAGAAACAGAGAAATGAAACATGCAGTATCTCTTTCATGCTGGAGCAAAGTACACAGAGATGATTTGAGAAAACTCCTTCGGAAGATGGCTCCGGATAAGGCTCTTGAAATACTCGAAAGAGAAATTCCCTCAGGCAGACCTGACGAAGAAGAAATGAACAGCATGGCAGCTCTGGCAATATCAGAATCCATTCAGGCTGTGATCTTCGGTGAAGAAGGATATCCTTCAATACTGAACAACATCCCTGACCCTCCGATTGTTCTGTTTTACAGGGGCGATCTTAAGAAGTATCTGAGTATTCCTTCGGTGGCTGTAATAGGTTCCAGGCGATGTACAACCTATGGAAGGAGAGTGGCCAGGAAGCTTGCGCGGGATTTTGTATACAACGGGGTGGGAGTTGTCAGCGGCCTTGCTCGCGGTATAGACGCCGAGGCACACAGAGGAGCGCTGGACGCTGGAGGAAAGACTATGGCTGTCCTTGGAAGCGGGCTTGATGTCTGTTATCCACCGGAACACGAAAGGCTGGCTCAGAAAATAACCGGAAATGGTGTCCTGATCAGTGAGTATCCTCCTGGCACTCAGCCCGCGAAATTCAGATTTCCGGAGAGGAACAGACTGATAAGCGGATTTTCAAGGGGAGTCGTCGTCGTTGAGGCAGGCAGGAAAAGCGGGACGATGATTACGGTTAATACCGCTCTCGATCAGGGCCGGGAAGTGTTTGCCGTTCCAGGTGAAATAACGAGAGCCCTGTCCATGGGTACGAATATGCTCCTTCGCGATGGAGCAGGAGTAGTGATTACTGCAGGCGATGTTCTGGAACCTCTTGGAATAGCAAAAAATAAGGCTGAACGTGAACAGACAATTGAAATTAACAGCGGGATAACCCGTTCTATACTTGAACTTCTGTCAGAAGAGGATCTTCATTTCAACAAATTACTCAGGCTTACAGAAATCGAAACTCCGTTGCTGCAATCAGAGCTTCTGAAGCTGGAGATAGCCGGAGTAATCAGGCAGCATCCCGGCAAGATATTTTCATTACTTTAAATAGTGACAGGCACTACTCAATTTTTCGATTTTACCATAACTCAGCACACTCTGAAAGGTTGTCTCCAGTTTCTTGAACTCGAACAGTTTGACATCCTACCAACTAACTATGATTATTAAATATAAGATACAGGAGGTATCCTGT
Source organism: Candidatus Aegiribacteria sp. (assembly GCA_030594645.1). GTDB lineage: Bacteria > Fermentibacterota > Fermentibacteria > Fermentibacterales > JCC-6 > Aegiribacteria. Next base: position 1,871 of record JAUVEU010000071.1, on the reverse strand, counting down.
GTACAGAAGAATCCTGCCTTTGCTGATTATCGGTTCAATCACCTTCACGTATGCTGACTCGGCAACTCAGACCGACTGGTCGGGAGGTCCAGGTGTCTGGGGGCCGGTTACCAGGTTCGGCATCGAGTTCTACTCTGATTCCGGGATAACATGCTACAGCGGTTCTGGAGACATCACGCTTGGAATGATCGATGATGTCGTTGGTCACAACGTGGCGTGGGATTTCGATGGCGCCGCTTCCGTCTACTCTGAGGACATTGATGGTGATGGCGACATGGATATTCTCGGTGCTGCCTACAGTGAAAACGAAATAACCTGGTGGGAGAACCTGGACGGTTCAGGGACATCATGGACTGAGAACGTAATTGAGGATTACTTCCATCATGTTGTGTCCGTCTATTCCGAGGACATCGACGGTGATGGTGACATGGATGCAATCGGTTCCTCCTCCTGGAAATCCGGAATTGCCTGGTGGGAAAACGTCGATGGCGCTGGTACATTATGGATCGATCATTACGTTGACGAGGAATTCTATTATGCCAAGTCGGTCTACTCTGAAGATATCGACGGTGACGGTGACATGGATATACTGGGAGCTTCTTCTGGTTTCGACGAAATAACCTGGTGGGAGAACCAGGATGGATCTGGGATATTCTGGATAGAACATATTGTTGACGAACACTGCCCCGGTGCAGACTGCGTTCACGCGGAGGACATCGACGGTGACGGCGACATGGACGTCATCGGCAACAGTGGTAACAGCGTAAACTGGTGGGAGAACCTGAACGGATCGGGCATATTTTGGGCTAGACACACAGTTGATGGTGATTTTGATGATCCCCGGTGCGTCTACTCTGAGGATATCGACGGTGATGGCGATATGGATATCCTCGGTGCTGCTGCTCTAGGGATTTCCGACGATATTAGCTGGTGGGAGAACGCCGACGGCACCGGCACTTCGTGGGTAAAGCACATTGTTCACGGTTACTTCTTTGAAGGCTCGCATGCCGTTTACTCGGCGGATATGGATAACGACGGCGACATGGACATCCTGGGAAGTTGCTTCTATGAGGGTGAAGTGGACTGGTTCGAGAACCTGAACGGCCTGGGAACATCGTGGAGCGAACACCATATTGACGGGAACTTTGGAGGTCCAAACTCCATCTACGCAGAGGACATCAACGGTGATGGCATCATGGACATCCTTGGTGCTGCCAGGATCTGGGATGATATAACCTGGTGGGAAGTCTTGAGTTATCCTCCTGAAGGCTCACTGGTATCGAGCGTTCTTGATGTCGAATGCAGCCCTCTCTGGAGTACTATCGACTGGTCAGCCCTTGAACCAGCAGAAACATCAATCAGCTTCCAGCTCAGATCCTCAGTCGATCCCGATTCCGGGGCTATGGGGCCCTGGTCTGATACTCTTTACGTGCCCTGCAGTCTGGAGGGTATCCTTACCGATAGTGAGCAGTACGTTCAGTACAAAGTAATCCTGGAGACCTCTGATCCTGGTATTACGCCTGCACTGGACGAAGTGATGCTTACCTGGGATCCTCTGGGTATTTCCGGAGATACTGGATCTGACTCCTTCGAACTGCTTCCCTTCTATCCCAATCCTGCCTGCAGCGCTCCATCTGTGCGATTCGGTCTGCCTGAAACTTCAACAGTCGAACTTTCAATCTTCGATGTATCCGGCAGGCTTCTCGAACAGATTTCCACGGAAGAGTATCCTGCAGGATATCACAGCGTATTCCTTGACGAACTCTCACCCGGGATCTACTTCTGCCGAATGATCTCTGGTGAGTTCATGGCGACTCAGAGATTCGTGGTGATTGAGTAGCCAGTATCCCCGGCATCCTGCTCTACCTGTT
>JAUVEU010000074.1 GCA_030594645.1 Candidatus Aegiribacteria sp. | reverse complement strand
GGTTGGAGAGATGTTGAGATAACAGGAACCGGATTGGATATCCAGGGTGTAAGATCGATTTCGAGGGTTTTTCAGTTTCATTTTGACGAAGTTGCTGTCCTGCCGTCCGGTGCTGAAACAATTGCGACCAGCGGGCATTCTGAGATTCAGGGTTTCATTGATAGAGCCAGGAGGATTCTCGGCCTGCAGTTTCATCCTGAATTCATAAGGAAGGATGGGAATGATCTTTTCTTCAGGGAGAGAATGCTCCTTGAAGAGAACGGTATCGATCTTGACATTATTCAGGCTGATGGACCGAACATAGATGCAGGAAGGATATTTTTCAGCTATTTTATGAGTAGTTTTCAGAAAAGCGGAGAGGATTTACCCCATGCGAGTACTATCAAAGATTGAGCCGGGAGAAATATGGTTCTGGTTTGAGGAAATATCCCGAATCCCCAGACCTTCAGGCAGTGAAAAAGAGATAGCTGATTTTCTTGTTGATTTTGCAGGAAAAAGGAATCTTTCTGTGAAGCGGGACGATGTTAATAATGTTCTGATAACTTCACCCGGCAGAGGGAACGCAGCTTCTCATCCATCACTCGTTCTGCAGGCTCATGTGGATATAGTCCCTGAGAAAACTGATGACAGTTCACATAATTTTACCAGCGATCCCATTGTTCCGGAAACTGACGGAGACTGGGTTACTTCAAAGAAGACTACTCTTGGTGCTGATAATGGAATTGGTGTAGCGCTGATGCTGGCAGTTCTCGATTCTGATGATATTCCGCATCCTTTTCTGGAGTGTCTCTTTACAACAGATGAGGAAAGAGGTCTTACCGGCGCTGCTCATCTGGATTCCGAATGGATTACATCAAAGCGCCTTATCAATCTTGATTCTGAAGACGAAGGAGTTTTTACAATTGGCTGTGCCGGTGGACTTGATTTCACCGTATCTATGAACTTCGAGCGGATGGACATAACCGCGGAATACTATCGACTGGAAATCACCGGGCTAAGAGGTGGTCATTCCGGAATGGAGATCAGTAAGAACAGAGGTAATGCAATACGGTTCCTGGGCAGAATTCTTCATAAAATCTGCAGTCATCATAATTGTCTTATAGCCGATATAGAGGGCGGGTCAAAAAGAAATGCTATTCCGAGGACGGCGGCAGCTCTTATCTCAATTAAAAAAGAGTCTGTTGATGCTGTGAGGGAATTAATTCAAATGGCAGCCAAAGAACTGAAGAGAGAGTTTGAAGGTATTGAAGAGGGTATTGGAATCTCTCTTCATTCTGCCTCAACAGATAGAAAACCGGTTTCACGGGAGAGCTCCACCAGGATAATAAACCTGCTTCTTTCGATGCCTCACGGAGTTGAAAAAATGAGTGGAGTGGTTCCAGGACTTGTTGAAACCTCTGTAAACATGGCTATTGCTTCAATGAAAGAGGAGATGTTTATTCTTAAATTCGCAGCAAGAAGTCCTGTGGATAGTGCTAAACAGGCGCTTGCTGCAAGAGCTGCAGCAATTGCTGAGCTTGCTTCCTGTGATTTCAGGGCAGGTTCCGCATATCCCGGATGGATGCCAGAACCCGATTCAGCACTGCTGAGAAAAATGGTAAATATCTACATGGAAGTTACCGGTAATGAACCGGTTATTGAAACGATTCATGCTGGCCTCGAATGCGGGATTATCGGTGACAGGATTTCCGGAATGGAAATGATTTCCATTGGACCGGATATAAGAGATGTTCATATTCCAGGGGAGAAGGTCAGTATTTCATCACTTCAGCGATTCTGGAATTATTTCAAATCTGTACTGGAATTTCTTAATTGAAGGGAAAGTGTATGCCTTCGTCCATGGAAATCAGCGAAAGGTTGGGTAAGCTATTCAAACTTGCTTCAGATGAACTATTTCGACCTGACACAATTCAGAAGACCTGGATGCAGCTGAACGATTCACAGGTGAATCTGCTTTTGAAGAATGGCAACAGTAGCAGTGACTGGTCAAAAGTCCGTATTTCTACTGAAACTGAACTTTCTTCTGTCTCCGATTGCAGATTTGAAGGAAATATTCGGCTTGCTCTGCATTCGCTGAAGAATGGAAATGCCATACTGATTCCACAGCTTCGCGACTCTACACTTCAGGACGTGGAGATTCAGCCCGGATGCCGGATTGTATCAGTTGGCCTGCTTCAAAACCTCCGAATACATGAAGGCGTGACAATAGAGAATTGCGGGCGAGTTACTTTTAATTCCGGATCAACGTGCGGTCTCGGCACAGATCTGGAACTTGGAGTTGAAACGGGAGAACGGAATGTTAGTTCATTCCCATTTCTCAGTACGGACCTGGCAGGGGAACTTTCCGGGGGCGAGCATAAAAACGAGAATCTCGCAGAATATCATTTGCATCTCGATAAATTTCTGAAAAAGCAGAGATCAAGAATTGTCGGCATCATTGAAAGAGGAAGCAGAATACTCGACACGCCTGTTGTAGAGGATTGCTTTATCGGTACGAATGTGTACATAGCGAATGCCTGCGCGGTAAGGAACAGCACGCTTCTGGGCGGAGAGAATGAAGGATCAGCTGTCTTGGATGGAGCGCTTGTACGTGATTCGATTCTAAAATGGAATGCGGTAGTTGATTCTATGGCAATCGTTGAACGGTCCATAGTAGGAGAAGCTTCAAAGGTGGAAAAGCACGGCAAGCTTACAGCATCTTTCCTTGGTCCCAACTCTGTTCTTTCTGAAGGTGAGATAACAGCTTCACTTGCAGGGCCTTTTACTGCGGCGCATCATCAATCCCTTCTGATAGCTGCGAGATGGCCTGAGGGAAAAGGTAATATCGGGTACGGCGCGAATGTTGGAAGCAACCATACTTCAAGGCTTCCCGATCAGGAAATCAGACCTGGAGAGGGTATGTTCTTCGGACTCAGCTGTTCAATCAAGTTCCCATGTGACTTCTCCAGAGCTCCTTTCAGCATAATAGCCACCGGAGTCACGACTCTTCCACAGAGAGTAGAGTTTCCATTTTCCCTCATATGCGAGCCATTCATGCGAGTTGATGGTATTCCGCCTGCTTTCAATCAGATTGTACCTGCATGGGTTCTTTCCGATAATCTCTTTGCTGTGTTTCGGAATGAAGCGAAGTACTCTTCGAGAAACCGTGCGAATCACTGGAATGGAAGTACTGATGTCTTCCGGCCTGATATCATCGAAATGCTGATAGACGCTGAGAAAAGACTATCCGGAATAGATGGCGGCGAATTATACACGAAAAAGGATATTCCAGGACTTGGAAAGAATTTCCTCACAGAGGAACACAGAAAACAAGCACTGGAAACCTACAGATTTCATATTAAATACTATGCTCTCAGGGGTTTGCGGGATGAATCAGACTCTGAACTGATTTCAGATTTCAAAAAAGATATCCTGAACCGGGAGTTTCCTGAAAAAACTGCAGACGAAATGCTCGATATTCTGGAGAATATGATAAAAAAGGTTGAGAAAATCGTACAGATGAGCAAAGAGAAAGACTTTTCAAGGGGAAGCAGAATAATTGTCGACTACGCGGCTGTCCGAAATCAGGATAATAACTAAACAATATATAAATGGTACATAATGCTCAAATGCAAGACCTGACCCCAATATCAGAATATCATATCTGCATTTACGACTACATTGGCTCCGATAATAAGTCCGGTATCGGATATTCCACTATGATCCTGCCTGATTACACCAACGAACAGCCTTCCCTCAACAAAAGCATTTTCCGCGATCCTTCTGCCAAAACTGGCCATACCTGCTGGACCTGAAAGAGTACCATACTCGTTGAAGGGTGTTCCAAGAAGGAGAAGACCGAATCCTCCACCAACCGACCATACTTCGGACGGATACCATGTAGCCATGATGGCTGTCACTGAACTGGCTGCAAGGGGATCATCGCCCCATAAACCCTGAGTGTTGAACCATGCTGATGTATTGTCCAGTGTAAATGCACAATCTAATGATCTGACAAGAATTCCCATGGAAAGGTTCGTTACACCTGCGTTGAAACCCTCCCACTCACCACCGCGCCACTGGGTTTGAGAGCAATCGCGGGTCCATGTTCCTCCCTGATGTATCTGAAGACCTATACCGGCTCCCACTCTAAAGAAAGGCGAGATACTGGCTGAGGAAACTTGTACTGTATTGAATTCCTGTACATCTGAAGTGCTTTCCTCATCAGGAGCCAGTACCTCTGAAGCGGTTTCCTCTGTTGCAGTTTCCCCGTCTGGCTGCGTATCAGAATCCTGCGCTGACACTCCGATAGACAAAACAAGTAGAACGAGCAGGTATTTCATTGTATAAACCTCTTTGCGTTATTAAGTATCAACGATGCATCAAAAAAATATCATCAAACGGTAGTATACTGTAATTTCGCGGGGAAAGTAAATCGTGGGGGGGAAGTAAATACTTCATTATAGACGAGTAAAAGTGGATTCTTCTCCATATTGAATTGCCTTAACTTCTCTGATTTCAGTTTCAGAATGAGTTTCGGTATACAGCGGCAGATACACTTGAAATGACGAACCCTTTCCAAGATCACTGTTAACGATGATATCACCATGATGACTGCGGACAATACCATGAACCACCGAAAGTCCAAGTCCGTTGCCTTTATTAACTGATTTTGTCGTAAAAAATGGATCGAAACTGCGTTCTATGGTGGAGTCACTCATTCCGGTCCCGGTATCACTCACTGTCAACATAACATATTCTTTCTCTTCAAGGTGCGGATGAAGCTCAACGGTTTCAGCGTTAACTTTTACTTTTTTCAATTCGATAGTAAGTGTCCCGCCCATATCCTCCATTGAATGATATGCATTAGTACATAAATTTACTATAACCTGATGCATTTGCGATGCATCAGCCATAACTGTATCAAAGGAAGAGTCAATTCGTTGACGAATTTTGATACTGGCCGGTATTAATGATAGCATATATTGAACTGCTTCTTTTACAAGTATACTCAGTCTTACCGGTTTGCGTTCCTGCTCAATCTGGCGGCTGAAAGTTAATATCTGCCTGACAAGCTTCTTAGCTCGAATCGCTCCATCCATTATCTGCTTCAGATCGCTGACTAATGGATCGGTAAGCGATAAGCTCAATATCGCCATATCTGTATACACCATAATCGGAGTTAAAATGTTATTGAACTCATGGGCTATGCCACCGGCCAGTGTACCAATGGTTTCCATCTTTTGTGAGCGATGGAGCTGTGTTTCCAGTGTGGCTTTTTCTTTCTCGCTCTGTTTCTGTTCTGTGATGTCGTGAAATATACCATAGGTTCCGGTGATATTTCCATTACTGTCCTTTTTAGGCGCACCCGTGACCAGCAAATTCCGTTTGTTTCCATCAGGGCGCATGATCTCAATTTCGTATTTTGTCATATTTCCCAATTGACGAAGCTTTGTTTGAGTCAGGATATCCTTGAAGGTTTTCTCGTTGACAAAATCTTTCAGGTTTTTGCCCAGCAGAGCGCCTTCAGGAACACCGAATATTTCATTAGCCACAGGATTCAGAAAGATGAAGTTCTCTTTCTTATCAACCAGGCCAATTCCTTCTCCAATATTATTAATTATTGCTTTAAATGTTTTTTCGCTCTCCCTCAGTGACTCCTCCATCTTGCTGTGGTTGCTATCGACTTCGATATCATGAATTGCACGGGTAATATCTCCAGCGATTTCACAGAAAAATTTCTTCTCATTTTTGTTCTGAACAGATTTTTCAGGAATGGATACTGAAAGAAATCCATAAATTCTGTCACTGCACGTAAGACAAATAGTATACACTCCCGGTCCGGCATGGTTTGTAGAAAGGGGACAGTCTGTGCATTTGTTTATTGGGTTTTCTGTAACGATTAATTCTTTTTGTTTCTGCGCGATCTTTGCACACTTCGGTAGTTTTCCCTGTTCCAGCAACTTTCTCATCAGATTGATTCTTTTACTGAAACCAGCTTCCGCAAAGTTAAGATAATCTCCATGTAGATCTAAAAGCACAATCCATGCGCTATGATAATCACGTGTTTCGATAAGGATCTCACAGGCTCTTTTACATAACCTGTCACGATCTTTTTCTTTAGTAATAAGCTGGTTCATATTACGAATTGTGTGCAGAAGCCGGTTCAGTTGTTCAAAATTCTCCAATACAGAAATCCGCTGACGCATTTCCTTTAATTCAGTAATGAGTTGAACCTTGGTTTTATTCTGATCTTTCATGTTGCTCCAAAGCTGAATGATAAGAAACCTGTTTCCGCCCTACAGGCAAAGCAGTCTTGAATGGCTTCCAGGCAGATGCTATTTAGCCATAATCTCTGCTTTAATTAATAATACTGTGATCAATCCTGTCCTGTCAACGGCGAATATACACATAAAGCATGGATGGAAATCGCTCAACTACTTTTATCTCATGAACTTGAGCTACACAGGGAACGTAGTCCGCTAATGAACTCGATGACCACTATCTGGGAGCCAGGCAGTACTCCGTAATATACTTACAATTCCAGGTGTTCCAGAATACGCCTGATAATAGAAGGTCTTGCAGATTTTACTTCCAGTAGTATTATGTGTCTTTCAGGGATGCTTTATACTTTTTTCTATCAGTGAAGATGCTGAACTGACTGTCATATCCGGGTATGCTGTCACTGAATTTGATTCGATGAAATCCTGTTTCGGCCATTGATTACAAACAGAGAGGAAACTAATGCTTACTGGATCTCATGAAGCATGTGTACTCATAATGCTGAGTACTATTTTGATAGTTACCGGGGTCAGCGCTGAAGAGGTTCAACCAAATATTTTGAGCAATATGGGCTTTGAGGTGATGGATGATGACTGCCTGATACCGCTCAACTGGATATTTGAAGGTTCGGGCTACTCCGGGAGTTGTGATTCTTTGATCATCTACAGCGGAGAACGTTCCTTCAGAATGCACTACATAGACATAGAGCCGGTGGAAGACTACTGTTTTATCTGTGGATACGTCCCATTTATTTTTGAGGAAAATACAATTACACTTAGCGGCTGGGTTCGTGCATTGGATATTGAAGACGACTGCTATGCAGGTCTGTATCTGGTTCTTTACGATAAGCAGGGTAATCCGGTATCCAACGGTAACATGTACCTGGACAACCTGCAGGGAGCTGCGGAATGGAACCAATTAGAGGTAAGTATAGAGAACAATCGCTTCGGTTACGAATTGGAACTGGGTATGTTTCTATACGGAACCGGAACGGTATGGGTCGATGATCTCGAACTACTGTTGGATGGTAAACCGGTTATCGAAGTCGTGCCTCGTATCCTGCCGGGCGCGGAACTTGACCATGAATTCGATATGGGATCGGGTCTTGAATTTACTGAAATTAATGACTTCCAGCTTGAATCACTTGTCCTTCTTGGAAAGGTGTGGTCCTTCCTGAAATACCACCATCCACAGATAGGCAGGGGGGATGTAAACTGGGATTATGACCTCATGCGGATTATTCCCTCCGTATTGGAGGCTGCCACAGAAGATGAGAGACAGCAGTCACTCCTGGATCTTATAGAGGGTCTTGAGCCTGTCTCAGATCATGAATGTTCAGTGTCCCCGTCTGATGAGATCCGTCTGAGTCCGGATCTGGATTGGATTAACGGTTCTGAAGTTGGTCAGGAGCTTGCCTCAGTACTCTGGAATGTTTACGAAGGGCGCTATCAGGAGGAACACTACTATGTCCGAGGAAAGCCATTTTCTTACTTCAACGAGTTTGAATACGAAGATATGGGCGAACCGGATGCAGGTTTCCGGTTGCTGGCCCTGTACAGGTACTGGGGAATCATCGAGTACTACTTCCCGTACCGTTACGCAATTGATGGTGACTGGAACGATATACTCCGGGAGTATATCCCTGCCTTCATAGCAGCTGATTATCCTCTTTCCTATCAGCTTGTCATTCAGAAACTAATTGTAGCCATTTGCGATTCGCACGCTATTATCGTGGATGAACCTGATCCTCTCCGTGAGTTTTACGGCAATTTCTGCATTCCTCTGCGTCTGGTCTATATTGAAGATCAGTGGGTTGTTGACGGATACACTCATGAGTCCGTTGTTTTCTCCGGAATTGAGTTTGGCGATGTGATTATTGCCGTTGATGGCCGACCTGTCACAGAACGGGTGGAACAGCTGTATCCATATACAACCGGATCAACTGAGGCATCACGATACGAGAGACTCGGCCGCAATCTGCTCAGGGGTGATAATGAGGAGACCGTTGCTCTCACCCTTCAGAGGGGCGATAACATTCAGGTTGTGACGATACAGAGCGTGGAATGGGAGGAAGTGAACACGGAACTGTCTGAAACACCGGCAGTAGGTGAAGGTGTGTACACAATAATGGATGATGGAACCGCTTATGTGTACGCGGCTATGCTCAAATGGAATGAATTTGATGCGATTAAGGAAGATCTGAGAGAAGCGGACCACCTGATTCTGGATCTTCGTGATTACCCTGGCGGGTTTGTGATATACGATGTGGCTGATTTTATACTGCCTGAAGAAACTGTTTTCGCTGACTTTACTTATCCGGATTACTGCAATCCCGGATCTTTCATCTGGGCAGAGCCTTGTTATGCCGGAGGAGGGGATTCCCTTGCTTACGAAGGGAAAGTCGCAATCCTCATTGATGAAGGTTCGCAGAGTTTGGCCGAGTTTTCTGCTATGGCCTGGAAACTTGCGCCGCAGGCACAGGTATTCGGCAGCCCAAGCTCGGGAGCAGATGGTGATGTGGCGTTTGTGTCGCTGCCTGGCGCAGTACGGACACGTTTTTCAGGTATTGGCGTCTACAACCCCGATAGAAGCGAAACCCAGAGGATTGGTATACTGCCCGATGTACTGGTCAGGCCCACCATCGAAGGTTTGCAATCAGGCCGTGATGAGGTGCTTGAAGCAGCGCTGGAGTGGTTTTCATCAACTGAATCCGGGAAATAAACTGCTTATCCGGTCTTACAGGCATTGACAGTGCAAAACTGCCCCCGGTATTGTTACTTCAGGCAGGGAACTAAGTCCGCAAATTTCACCAGGTTGCTTAACGAAATGGTGTAGAAGCGCTCGCAGACAAGGCATGCAAATGAGATCGACGAAGATGTATTGTATATACTTCAAGGAAGGTCGATTGAGCATAACGCAGTATGAGAGTGTCTTATGCGCCGTTGCAGTAGTAACTCTGGTGAAGTATGCGGACTAAGCCCGGATGGGGTGTTGCAGCATCCCTGAAACGATCTGGAATATAGAAAAATTGATATTCACTTGATACGCAGGAGCCAACCATAAGATCTGAATATCTGATAACAAGAATTACCCTTGCAGTCATCCTTGCTGCTTTAATGATGATGCTGTATACCTTCCTGACTTCAATAAGCGGGAATGGAGTCGTCCTCGGCCGGTGGTCAATTCCAGTTTCGTTCGCATCCGTTATTATGTTTGTTGCATGTGGTCTTGTTATCCGATTTCTGGTGGGAACAAAGAAAGTTCTTGAATCGTGCAATGCCAGGCTTTCCCGATGTCCTGATTTCCTGGCATCATTGTTGCTCGTAGTTTCCCTTCCTCTCTTTTTCGTGTTGTGGTTTCTTTTTCCTATCCCGCTCCTTCAGAGAACATCGTTTACCTTCGGAGTGGTTATTCTAACCGTCAGTTCGGTTATACTGATCATTGTCAGTTACCCGGAAAAACGACGGAGATCAGCAATTCTTGGAACGGTTTTGATGGCGGTTTCCCTTTTGATAGCTTTGCTGATCTCGGAATTCGCACTTAGAAAACTGATGCCCCCCGGTATCTTCAATCCCAGATTCGGTCTGCGACCTTATCAGAGGGTGGAATTGGAGGTTAATCTTCCAGGCATAACCCCTGGAGGTGTCTGGACTACGAATGCATGGGGTATGAGAGGAGAGGAGCCTCCTGAAAACTGGGATGAGTGGTTTACTATTGTTACCGTGGGAGGAAGTACAACCGCAGACTATTACATTGATGATTCACTCACATGGTCCTGGATAATTCAGGACAGGCTCAGAGAAGTGCATCCGCGAACGTGGGTAGGTAACTGCGGCATTCCAAGACATTCCACTGCTGAACATGCTTTACTGGTAAGGGAAGTACTTTCCGAAGTAAAGCCGGATATTGCTTTATTCCTGGTCGGAATAAACGATGTTGGACAGTTTCTCAGAGGCGAAGCCGCTCTGAATGTCAATCTGCCGGAGACCGGCCTGAGGCAGGCAGTATTCAAGCACTGCATGCTCATGCAGGTGCTGTACAAACTGAAAATAGTATACGTTGATAAAGCCCCTGTGTTGTCTGAAGCCATTGATCCCATGTTCATTGAAGAACCGCTGCTTTATCCTGAGAGGGAATTGCCTGATGATCTTCATGAACTCATTCCACGGCCGGATGAGTACAGGAACAGAATAGAAGCTATAATTCACGAGTGTCGTGAATTGGATATTACTCCGGTATTCATGACTCAGCCGCTTCTATATGAAGACAATGATTACTGGAGAGGTAGAAAGGGCGGAAGCTACTGGTTCGGTGGAACCGACTCCGAGTTCTCCGCAGCTTCCTACTGGCTTATCCTGAACACTCTGAACAATGATCTGATAGAGGTCTGTGAAAAGGAATGTGTAGCATATCTTGATCTTGCATCATTGATACCGCATTCGAGAGATGTTTTCTACGACTGCATGCACCTGAGCGAGTACGGAGCAGCTTTGGTTGGTGAGGAAGCTGCGGAGTACTTCATTGAAGAGCTTATTATTGAGCAGGAGCATGACGACAGGTAGACAAGTTTCAGTGCCTGACCCCAAATGTTAAGAATGCTAAGTTTTGAGGTCCGACCCCAAAGTTAATTGACATTTGAGCAATTGTTCATATATTCAATTATACTTACACGGAGGTCGGACAGATGGAATTCATAAATGCCGTATGGAGCACGATTCTGGCGCTAGCTCCATCACTCATATTCGGTTTGATGATTGCCGGAATTCTGCATGTGTTTGTCAGGAAGGACAGGATATCCTCTCATCTGGGCCAGCCGGGTTTCAGAAGCAGCATGAAGGCTGCTCTTATCGGTGTTCCGCTTCCACTCTGCTCGTGCGGTGTTCTTCCTGCTGCTCTGGGTCTCAGGAGGGACGGAGCTTCAAAGGGAGCGGTAACATCATTCCTTATCAGCACTCCTCAGACAGGTATTGATTCCATAGCGGTTACATGGGGAGTACTGGGGTGGCCGGTGGCGTTTGCAAAGGTTATCGCGGCTTTTCTGGCTGGAGTGATTGGCGGAACGATCGCGGATAAAACAGGGAATGGACTCAAGGACGGGGGAGCCGTAACAGATTGTGCTGAAACCGAAACCGGTTCCATACCGCAGAGGGTATGGAATTACTTCTTTGGAACGATATTCAGGGATATTTACAGATGGCTCGCACTTGGAATAATCGTTTCTGCGCTGATAACCACATTTCTCGAGCCGGGTCAGCTTTCCGAATACACTGTCCTGGGAGGTCCGCTTGGTCTTCTTGCCGCTCTGGCAATAGGCATCCCGCTTTACGTCTGCTCAATTGCGTCCGTTCCCATTGCAGCGGGTTTGATCTACGCCGGTTTTCCCGTTGGAAGCGCGCTGGTCTTCCTGATGGCCGGGCCGGCAACAAATGCTGCAACAATGGGAGCGGTTCGGAAAACACTTGGAGCAAGGGTCTTCATGATCTACATTCTGACTGTTATCGGAGTGAGCCTTGCAGCGGGTGGAGTCCTGAATTCATTGAATATTTCGATATCAGGAATTCAGCATACAGGGCATGAAATGAATTCAATAACTTCATCTCTGACGGCAGGTGCCGGAATTCTGCTCATTACAGGTATTGTATGGTTCGCTGTCAGGGATATTCACAGGTATCTTTCGAAACCTTCCCGGAATGATAAGGATGGCTCCGTGTTTCAGATGCAGATAGAGGGTATGGGGTGCTCTGGTTGCGAGATGAAAGTGATGAACGCTCTTTCAGAGCTTCCAGGGGTTCTGAGCGTGAATGTATCCGCGTCTGGTGGGAATGCATTACTCAATGTTGACAGGAGCGGGGATTTCATTCCCAAAATGGCTGTAAGGGCCGTAGAACAGTCGGGATACACTGTCAGAGAGGAATGCAATGTCTGATACTGCAACAGGTAATGGAATCAGGAAACCTGATCCCGAGGAACTTCTGTCGCTTGCAGAGCTTTTTCACCAGATGTCTGACTCTACAAGGCTCGGACTTCTTATAAGTCTTCAAGGTGAGGAAACATGCGTCTGCGAACTGGCTGACAAATCGGATGTAAGTGTATCGGCTGTTTCGCACCAGCTTCGATCCCTCCGAACCGCCAGGCTCGTTACCGGCAGAAGAGAGGGAAGGCACATATACTACAGTCTTGCCGATGATCATGTCAGAGCACTTGTATCTATAGGTCTGGAGCATGTTCGGGAGTAGATGGGATTATCGCAGGATTTCCGCTGTCAGGTTCCTGTAAATCCTGAACCGGAGTCCGCC
>JAUVEU010000035.1 GCA_030594645.1 Candidatus Aegiribacteria sp. | reverse complement strand
GGACGAACAGATTGGAAGCAGTCCGCTGAGTGTTTTTACTTCAGTGAGAGCTTTCGTCAGTTTTTCATTTGCCTTTACAAGCTCAATATTCTTCAGCCTGTAAATCTCGTTTTCCCTTTCCTTTTTCTCCGTTTCATAGCTTACCTGGAGTTCGTTGTATTTCCTGCTGCTTTCTTCAGTGAATATTTCATCATTAAGTTTCTTGAACTGTTTGTGATATTCCAGAGCTTCTCCGAAATCCCCTTTTTTCTCAAAGATTATTGACATTCTCTCGAAGCAGTTCATTCTTACATCAGGCATATGAAGCTCTTCTGCTATGGCAAGTCCCTGTTGTACATATTCAAGTGCATCAGAGAATTGATCGGTCAATGCAAAAATAATACCAATTCTGCCAAGCGTTTCAGCGGTTGCGTACCTGTCTCCAGTTTCTTTTTCGATCTCAAGAGCTCTGAAGTAATAATCCAGCGATTTATCGTATTCCTTCAATTCCTCAAGCACAGAGCCTATATTGAAAAATGAATGGGAGATTCCCCGCTTTTCGCCGAGTTGCTTTCTTATTTCAAGTGCTTTCTCATGATATTCCAGAGCTTTCTCGAATTCTCCAGAAATCCCGTAAATACCTCCCGCATTGTTATATGAAATGGCGAGATTGCTTCTATCATTGATTTCTTCAAGTGTTTTTATAGCCTGGTTGTAGTAATTCAGAGCTTTTCTGGTGTTACCTGTTCTCTTGAATATGACTCCGATATTATTGAACAATGTTGCAATCCCCAGTTTGTCACCGGTCTTCTCACGGATTTTAAGAGCCTGCATGAAATAATCAAGAGCCTGATCGAACCTGGCCGTCTTTAAGTAAATTGCGCCAATTCGGTTCAATGCTGTTGCTCTATTAGTGTCATCACCTGTTTCGAAAGTAATGCCGAGTTCTTTGAATCCATATTCCAGTGCGGTCTGATACTCGCCAATACAATGATAAGCCCAGCAGAGTTCATTCAGAATAACTGATTCCAGTTTCTTGTCTTCATTATTCTGCAGCAGTTCCAGCCCCTGCTTACCGAATTCAATTACTTTTTCCGGTTTGATTTCCCTTAAGGCTACTGTCAGGTCAGCGAGGATTCTGATTCGATCCAACCCTGTCGTTCCAGATAGTTCTTTAAGCAGGATTTCAGGATCTGTATTTTCGAATATTTCAGTCACATAAACCTCTAGCTTAAGATATTCCAGAGCAAAAATCCCGATCAGATATTCGTGCTTCTTAACAGATACTAACTTTGAGGGATTCGTATGGCAATACTGATCATTGATGTGATTGCTGTTGCTGTTTCAGAAAACCTCTGAATCAAAGTGCTTTCTCATAAGGTACCATTCTTTTCTCCAGCTTGTGAAATGCCGTTCATCTATCGCAAAACGGATCTTTCCCATAAGTACAGAGAAGTAATGAAGGTTATGAAGTGTGGCAAGGATGGGAGCCAGCCATTCCTTAGCGTTAAAGAGGTGTCTGATATAGGATCGTGAATATGTGCGGCATGCATAGCACCTGCATCCAGGCTGGACAGGGCGATAATCGTTTCGAAACCGCGAATTGGTGATGTTTATGTGACCGCCGGGCACAAAGAAGCTTCCTCCACGAGCGTTTCTTGTGGGA
Organism: Candidatus Aegiribacteria sp.; assembly: GCA_030594645.1. GTDB lineage: Bacteria > Fermentibacterota > Fermentibacteria > Fermentibacterales > JCC-6 > Aegiribacteria. The sequence goes on along the minus strand of JAUVEU010000035.1, from coordinate 26,409 downwards.
ACCACGCAGTCGAACATATCAACACCAACGGCAACAAAATCCACGAGATCTTCCGGTTTTCCAACACCCATGAGATATCTTGGTTTATTCAGAGGAAGAAAATCAATACATGACTTCACAGCTCTCATCATAAGTTTTCTTGGTTCACCCACCGATACACCGCCAATGGCATACCCGTCGAATTCCATTCCTGAGAGCACCTGAGCCGCCTTCTTCCGTAGATCGGGGAAAGCACCGCCCTGGACGATGCAGAACATTGCCTGTTCTTTTTCCTGATGGATATTTCTGGCTCTCTCAGCCCATCTTAGAGTCAGATTGAGAGATTCCTCAGTTCGACTGTAATCACTGGGTTGTTCCAGGCATTCATCCAGTATCATCATGATATCACTTCCGAAGATTTTCTGTAAATTGATAACCTTTTCAGGCGTAAGGATATGGCTGGACCCATCTATATGTGATTGAAACTGATAACCATCTTCGGAACGCTTTCTGAGCTGAGACAGGCTGAACAGTTGAAAACCACCGCTGTCAGTTAGAATATTCCCCTGCCACGACATGAATGAATGCAGGCCGCCCGCTTCCTCTATTACTCTGGAACCGGGTCTCAGGTAAAGATGATATGTATTTCCCAGAATTATCTGCCAGCCATCGTCGAGCAGATCTGAATTTCTGACGGTTTTTACACTTCCCTGCGTTCCAACCGGCATGAATGCAGGAGTCTCGACCGGACCGTGAGCAAGATTCAGCAACCCTCTTCTTGCTCTGCCTGACTTGCCGAGCAACGTGAATGATGGAAGATTTCTCAGTATTTATATCCCTTCAGGATCAGATGTTGAGGCAGGTGGTTCGTCCTCTTCCTCCGGTGTTTCCTCAGGTTCTATGATTTCCGCTTCCGGAGCTGATTCCTGCAAAATTTCCACTTCAGGGACTTCAACCTCCGGCAGCGTCATCAAGGTATCCTCCTGTTCAGATTCCAATGGCAATTCATCGATCTCTACATCCTGATCCAATGGCAATTCATCAATCTCTACATCCTGATCCAATTGAAATTCATCGATCTCTACACCCTGTTCTAATGAGTCCTGAGATTCCGTTACACTGCTTCTGTCTGGAAGTGAAGGAAGCAGCAGGGAATCGTCTATTTCGGGAATGATAATGGAATCAGAAAGTGTTTCAACAGGGAGAGTGGTTGAATCCGTGAATACTGTATCGTCCGGAATTCTTATGGAATCTGATGCTATCAAATTCAGTTCTATCGGCACTGGTTCGGCCTGCAGGCTGTCTGAACCACCTGTCAGAGAATCTTCTTCTGTTTCCTGCGTGATCGGAGTAAGATATGCAAAAGTTTCTAAGGTGTCCGTTGAAGTGGAATCACCATCCACCCTCAGATCTTCCATGCTTATTGAGAGATCATCACCAAGCAGCAGGATGGAATGATCAGGGTCAAGTCTCCTGACTTCTTCCAGTTCCCGAACAAGATCAGCCTCCATGCTATTTCGATAATAGAGGCTTGCCAGCCTGACATGGAACTCGATGCTGTCAGGATAAAGCGATTTCAATTCCAGATAAGCTATCAGGAGTTCTTCCTCTTCCTGTGGAAGTCTCGAAACTGCATGATGCTGATCAGTTCCAGTACTGACAGCACTGTCAGGTGGCGCGAAAACAATGATAGCGGTGACCATCAGAGAGGTAATGGTATACGCAATTACTTTCCACAATACGCGATGTCTGACTCTCTGTATCTCTCCATTGGTTCTGGGATCCATATCGACATTCAGGGGGACTATTTTTGTACAGGAGATCAACTGAAGCAGGGTCATCTTTTTCCGCGTAACAGGTATCAAACCAATACCGGAAAGTATCAATGGCGGCGTAAACAGCAGTCTTCGTAATGTCTGCCATTCCGAAGGGTTATGTCCGTGAATACTGATCTCGGCGAGACCCAGAGCTTCAAAAGGAGATTCTTCCATTTTTCTGATTCTCGACTTTTCCAGCCATGCAAGCATCGTGACAGAGAGGATATAGCTCAAAGGAAGAAGCAGATACCAGTTACCGGAAAGCTGATAGAGAAGTGTATCCAGAAGCAAAGTCCAGGAAAGGATGACTGTTATTTCCAGAGTATACAATCCTGCGAGTTGTCTGAATTTCGGAGAAATCCTGTTAATCCAGGCGTATTTCCTGGCGGTCAGTGTCACTGTGTTTACTCCTGTTCTATCAACATGACATCACCATAGCTGTAGAATCTGAACTGATGTTCAACAGCGTATCTATAGGCGTTCATCATGAATTCATAACCCATGAATGCCGCTACAAGGCATAACAATGAACTCTCAGGAAGGTGAAAGTTTGTAATAAGGACATCCACATTCCGGAAATCGTATGGTGGAAATATAAAGATTTCAGTCTCTCCTGATAAACTTGTCTCTGAATTAACATCTATTGTTTCCAGAACTCTTGTTGTCGTTGTTCCCACAGCGATGACTCTTCTTCCTTCCTCTCTTGCGTTTCTGATGGCTGAAAGAGCTTCAGCTGAAACATAATACTCCTCCGGATCAAGAGTATTATCTCCGAGAATACTTGAACGAAGGGGTTCGAATGTTCCCGGTCCGACATGAAGAGTTACGTAAGTATGCTCTATTCCATTTCTTGCGAGTTGTATCAGTAGTTCCCGATCGAAATGAAGACCGGCGGTCGGAGCGGCAACTGCTCCTTTCTCCGATGCATAGACCGTCTGGTATCTTTCATCATCCAGTTCGTCGGGTGTACGTTTTATGTACGGAGGTAATGGTACCTGCGCAGTTCTGCTGAGAGCGTCACCGGTATTCTTGCAGGAATTGAATTCAATAATTGCTCTTCCCTGCTCAAGCCTGTGTCGTACGGCACATGAAAGATCATTTGAAAATTCAAGGATTATTCCTGATCTTGCTGCTCTGCCGGGACGGACCAGAGCTTTCCAGATTCCATGCTCGAGTTCCCGAAGAAGAAATACTTCAACCTTACCGCCCGTATCCGCCCTGTTTCCTTGAAGTCGTGCCCTGAATACCTTTGTATTGTTCAAGACCAGAAGATCCCCTGGAGAAAGCAGATCAGGGAGATCGCTGAATACGTTTTCGGATAATTCTTTCCTGGCGATGTTCGAAATCAGAAGTCTGCTTTCTGTTCGACCGGAAAGAGGCATCTGTGCAATCAGGTTCTTCGGGAGAAAATACTGGAAATTCTCTTTGAGCAGGTTTCTCTTATCTATCATGAGAGAGGAAGTCGGACGGTAAACCAGGTTCCGTATCCGGTTCTGCTTCGCACACTGACAGTACCGCCCATCTGTTGTGTAAAACTCTTTACGATTGTCAATCCAATTCCCAGGCCTCGAGTAACCTCTATGTTATTACTGCCTGTGTAGAACCTGTCAAATACGTTTGGCAGATCCTCTGGAGGGATACCGCTGCCGGTATTGAAGACTTCAAGAATCCAGTGAGTGCTGTTGTCCAGTTTTACGTTGATATTTACTGATCCGTCAGATTCATTGTACTGAATAGCGTTGTGTACAAGATTTCCAATTATCTGCTCAAGGCGTGATCTGTCGAAACTTGCGGTGAAGGGTTCCGAAGGGAGTTCCGCTCTTACAGAGACTCTCTGATTCTTTCCCATTTCCGAGAAAATAGGCAACAGTGAAGAAACAACATCCGCCGGTCGAGCCCAGACAATTTTCAGGGTTTCATTACTCAGTTCTATCTTCATGAAAGTCAGCATTCGCTCTGCGTATTCAACAAGATCGATAAGTGCGGTATTCATAGATTTTAAGGAATTCTTCTGATCAGATGTGAGATTGCCAAGTTTCTCTGAGATCAGTAAATCTGTATGTCCTCTGAGAGTGGTTATCGGGGCTCTCATTCTGTGAGAAAGACTCAGAAGAAGATCTTCCAACCCTATATGTTCGCTTGGCTTACTTTCCTGGTGCATTACATTATTCTGCTTATCCTCCTGAGTGTTTCTGAGTAGCCACAGTGATAAACCCACACACAGAGTGCGAAGAAGCCCTGGAAGCGGGCTCTTGAAAGTGTCTCTGTGACTGCTCCCCGCTGTGAGAGTTCCTATCGCTCTGCCTTCGGAGATAAGCGGAACAGACAATTCACTTCTGGAGGATGGAAAAATAGATGAGAATCTTTGATCGATGGCTGTGTCAGGGACGTAGCATGTTTCAGTATGCGTGTAAGCCCACGATGCAATTGATGGAATTTCGAGAGAAAGAATCCCTGGATCTGTTGAAGTTCCGGATGATACAAGAGGTCTGAGAACCGGTTCTCTGGAGCTTACCTTGTGTATTACCATATATTCAGCTTCGATGATTGATCCAATTTCATCAAGCAGCGTTCGCACGTTTCGCTCACGACCCTTAAGAAGATCCATGAATTCTGAAATTGAATTCAATAATTTCAACGTGTTTCTTTGATACTGATGGGATTGTGAATACTGCATCAGTATTGGAACAAGCTGAAGAACCAGTCTTCCGAGGGGGTCAAGGTTGCGGGATGGTGTTCCTGTGATTTTTAGAAGAGCCTGATCTTGTTTCTGCTGAACTGGAATTGTCAGATTGAATCCAAGAATATCTTCAGTCCAGGCACTCTTACTATTATCAAGTTGAGCCTGTTCACTTTCAGTCAGGGGAGTATCTCCAACAGCGACTTTTCTCGATCTGGAAATGTACGCGGCCCCTCTGGCTCCCGTGCCTGCTCTGAGGAATTCCAGAAGAGAACGAACTGAATCTTTCTCTCTGTTGAACTCATTGAGTACGTCTATAAGCTCAAGAATAATCTGTTCGGGATAGGTTTCGGTATCAGGGCCTCTAATCATATCGACAGGCATGAAAAAGACAATAAGGTTTTCTCCGTCAGGCATGAGTAAACTGGTCATTTCAAAGTGCTTAACAAGGTTTTCTGTCACAATCAGTCCCGCTCTGAACTGAAAAGGAGCAACCATAGTGTCGACTTTGCTGTCAAACAGAGCGGATACTCTTGTCTTATCTTCTTTTATTATCCAATCATTGAACTGTGTGGAAAGCAGATCCTTTCCTCCTGAACCGGAGACGATGTAGGCTGCATGGCTGTTTACTGCAACTACAGTTCCTTTCCTATTGATCCTTACAGCAGGAATGGGAATCACGGAGAAAAGAGTTTTAGCAAACTTCGAATCATCCTGCTCAAATGTTGTCATCGCCATTGAGGGTGAAGAAAAGGATACAATCAGCAATTTGTTGCCGACGCCAATTTTCTGAAGAGATGCGACTAAAGATCTTTTATTCATGTGACCTGTTTTAGTCAGAACCGAGAATTCCCTGACCGATTTCCCTGAAAGGCTTTTAGAGCTTGCGGAAATAAACGCCGTCATTGAAACCTGATCGAGAAAATCTCGAAGAGAAGTGCCTCTGTATCCGGCAAAAATCTCATTAGCGGTTTCCGTCATGGCGAAAACATGTCCCGATTCATCGGTAAGAATACCCGGCCTGCCACCATGAAATATCTCCAGCCATTCCTCCAGTTCAAGCCTTGAAGCGCTCTTCAGCAATGTGATCCGGGAATCTCCCGTACTTATAGAGATGGATAGCCAGATCTGTCCGTCAAGGAGTATTGGAAGTGCCCCATCTTCCTGAAGCGAAAGAAGGTTCAGTATCACATTTCTGTCCATAGTAAGTTTATCAAGTAATTTAGACATTAATGGTGATATGTTATGTAAAATATTTCTTAAAAATGAAACAACCAGGGAATCCTCCGGGAAAGCAAATTCAACTATTTTTTTGTCTGCGGACATTATTCACCCCACTTGAATCCAATATGCTACTTGCAGGACGATAAACAAATTCTATATTAAAGACCAAGTCGGACAAGGAGGGCATTTGAAAAGACCGATTTTTAGCAATTGGAGTATTACATCCGTTAACAGAAAAGCCGCGATTTCGGAGTTACTAAAACTATTCCCGTTCCAGAAGACTTCTGAGGGTCTTCTTTTAACTGCGCTTGAAACAAGAGAACAGGCTGAACCGACAATTGTTCATAAGGGTATTGCGATGCCTCATTGCAGGAGCATACTCGTAGACGATTTCATGATTGCTATCGGGAAATCAAAGAAGGGCATCCCCTGGCCCGTAAAAAAAGTAAAGGTAATCATACTCTTTATAACTCCCGTCAAACCGTCCGGACCGGAAGAACACATGAAGTTAATCAAGCATCTTGCCAAACTGCTTCAGTCGGACGGAGCAGAGAAACTGCTATCAGCCGATTCACCGATTGAAGCGGCGTCGATATTAAAATTTACACTCCAGGAAAGTAAGCAGAATGAATAATGACCTTGAAAGACTGATCAGCCTTCACGATCTTGATGTCATGATATCAGATCTCCAGAACAAGGATATCCGGAAACAGGAAAAAAAACTTGGGCTGTCACCGGCAGCAGCAGTAACGGAACTCAAAAAGATGCGGTGTGAACTTGCTTTATTGATAACACGGAGAAACCGCGATATGTACGATCAACTTGCCAGTCATTACGGCAACGCTGTAGTTCCCGTTATAAATGAACGATGCAGCGGATGTTTTACACAGTTGCCCACTGCTTTTGTTGCTTCTCCTGACAGAAACAAACAGGTTGAAACATGTCCTGCCTGCGGCAGGTTCATCTACTGGTGTGACTGATCCGGATAAACGTCCGGATGGAGAGAAATATGAATTTATCCAATATCAGGGAAGCACTTACATACGATGATATTCTGATTCTGCCAGGTCGATCGACTATACTCCCTTCCGAAGTAAACCTGGCAACAGAACTTACTCGGAATATTACCTTGAATATTCCCATTCTCAGTGCTGCAATGGATACTGTAACTGAAGCAGATATGGCCATTGCTCTTGCACAGGAGGGAGGCATGGGCGTTATTCATAAAAACCTGCCACCTCACAGGCAGGCAGAACACGTAAGACGAGTGAAGAGAGCAGAAAGTGGTGTTATTAGTGATCCAGTAACACTTGAAATAAACTCGGTTATTGGTGATGCTCTCGAACTGTCACGTATACACGGAGTATCAGGTTTTCCTATTATGAACGGTGACAGACTTGCGGGAATGCTGACTAACCGTGATTACCAGTTTGAATCAGATTCTTCTACTCCTGTAATCAAACTGATGACAAAGATGGATGAACTGATAACTGCTCCCCCTGATACGAATCTGGATGAAGCCCTGGATCTACTGAGAAAACACAGGCTTGAGAAACTGCCCCTGGTGGACGGCGAATTGCATCTAATGGGTCTTATTACAGTTAGAGATATTCACAATGCTATCACTTTTCCGAATGCCTGTAAGGATTCTTCTGGCCGTCTCAGAGTTGGTGCGGCCATTGGTGTTGGTATAGATGCAATCAAACGGGCAGAAATATTGGTAGAAGCAGGTGCTGACTGCCTGTTTATTGATACAGCTCATGGTCATTCAATCCTGGTGGTTGATTCGGTTTCATTGCTTAGAAAGGAATTTCCGGAAGTCTCGATTGTTGCCGGTAATGTTGTTACGTCTGATGCAACGAAAGACCTTCTTGAAGCGGGAGCGGACGGGGTCAAGGTTGGCGTTGGTCCCGGATCGATATGCACTACCAGAGTTATTGCCGGTGTGGGATGTCCACAGGCATCAGCCGTGTTTGAATGCGCTTCAGCTGCTGCAGAATATAATGCGCCTGTTATAGCTGATGGAGGCATTAAATATTCAGGGGATATTGTTAAGGCTCTTGCTGTTGGAGCATCGTCTGTGATGATTGGAAGCCTTCTTGCCGGTATTTCGGAAAGCCCTGGTGAAACTACAATCTACAAAGGCAGGAAGTTCAAGATCTATCGTGGTATGGGTTCTATCGGAGCCATGAAGCAGGGGAGTGCTGACAGGTATTTTCAGAACGAAAGACCCTTGAAAAAGCTTGTTCCCGAAGGAATTGAAGGAATGGTTCCTTTCAAAGGTCCCCTGATCGATTACCTGAACCAGCTTACCGGTGGTTTGAGACAGGGCATGGGTTACATAGGGTCTTCTACTGTGGCTGAACTTCCAGGTAAATCATTATTTGTCAAAATTACTGCAGCAGGACTAAGAGAAAGCCATGCGCATGATGTAATGATCACTAAAGAATCACCAAATTACACTATAGATGGAAATGCTTACTAAACTCCTCTCCTCCGTTGCAGAGGGCGGAAAAATCCTCATTGATGAAGAGGACTACCTCCTGGCACGTGTTAGAATTCACGAGAAGGTTATGCTTGCAGAGGTGAGCAGAGGCTCATCCGGCGGACTGCCTCCCGGAGAATGTTCTGACATAGACGGGCTCATCCTTCCCGATTCTGAAATACATCCCGAGGATGACAGTAACGCGAAAATACTCCTGTTTTCGGTGCCGGATAACGCTTTCCTCCTTATGGAGCGAATCATAAGTAGGGGGAGAGTATCAGAGATAGAGGCGGTTTCGACGGGATTGAAAGTGCTTGAGATACTCCGTTCGATTCACGACGCAGGTCACAGGGTCGGTTATCTCGGTCCGGAAAATGTTTTGATAACAGATGAGGGAGAGCATTTCATCCTTTGTGGCGCAAGAGGTATACCGGACACTCCATTTTCCCCGCCTGAAGCTGTTGGAAAGAGACCGGATGATCCGCGAAGTGATGTTTTTGCGCTGGGTCTGCTGATGTTCAGGATCATGGCAGGGAGCGATAATCGCGATGTACAGATAAACGCCTGGAATATGCTTTCCAGCAAGATGCTTGTGCTTCTTGAAAATATGGTTTCCCTGAAAGAGAACGAAAGGTTTCCGAACCTCACAGTTCTCTTTAGTCAGCTTCGCAATCTAAAATCAGATATGCAGTTGGATACTGCCGAGGAACTCCAGGAAAACCGGAAGGGGATACTTCAGAAGAAAGTTTTCTGGATTCCAGTTGTGGTGGCAGCAGTTGCTATCGTCTATTTCCTTGCATTCGGCAAATCCGGTCATGTTGAAATAGATGAGAATAACGCTATCCCTGGCGATTCCACGGCTTTGATATCTGAGGCACCGTTATTGCATGATGATATGTCAGGAATACCTGCAGAGAACATTGATTCGACAGCGGAGTACGAACCGATTCTCTGGATTACCAATGGAACCGGTCAACCTGGACTGGCGAGCGATTTTCGAGAAGGGCCCGCTTCAGAAATATCAGGGGTTTACTCCTGCACAGGAAGCTTACGCAGAAGTTCGATTCTCCTTGTAAGAAGGAATGATCCGCACTTTCCGGTTTCAGAGCAGGGAAGGAATTATGAGCTTGCATTAGAACTTGTTTCAAGTAATCCTTTACTCTCGATCAAACCAGTTGATATTAACATACTGCTTGGGAAAGATCTTGTTAATGATGTAATTCCTTCGGGTGTAACAACATTTCCCATAGCTCCAGCAGGCACTCTTTATGTTGATATAGCAAATCATGGAGTTGGAGGAGTATTTGGCGGGGCTGGTGCCGCAACATGGGCAAGATCCGTTCTTAAAGGAAGAAGTATTTTGATTGAGGGGGAGGAATGGTTCATCGAAGTAGTGGATTTCCGCAATGGAGATTTAATGAACGTTGAACTGGGAATAGAAACTGAGCTGGATTCAACGCTATTTCTTTACCAGAGAGAAATTCCTGTCTGTAAGTCCGCTGAAGCGATTATAAGACATATAATTCTTGAGGATTCTACTATTGATGAATCTGACGATCTTTCACTTCCAATTCCGGATATCTGGGTTCTTCTCGGATCTGAATAACCCCTTCAACATCTTCAATATTTGCAATTTTCATATTGACTTTCCCACTAAATATAAGATATTATTATGCTGGTAATTTTATGCTACAGGAGGTCTAATGAAATTTGCGATTGATGCCAGGGTTGTTGATCCTATTCATGGAGCGGGTGTAATAACAGAGATTTCAGAACAGAATATCTCAGGCGTAATGCACGAGTGTGTTGTTATTGAGATCGTTGTTGGAAAGAAAAGGGTACTTGTGCCAACGGAGAGCCTGGATGACGCAGAACTACGACCTGTGGTATCAAAAGCAGAACTTGATGATGCTCTTGAGGAACTATCAAGAGAACCGGACGAACTTCCGAAAGACTGGCGTAGAAGAATCGAGAGATTGAAGGAAAGAGTCCATTCCGGGGAACCCAAAGAAGTCGCGAAGGCTATCAGAGACATCATTTCAAGATCAATTCTGAATAAGATGAATCCCTCAGAAAAGCGCGTGCTTAATGAGGCCGTCAATGTGTTTGCAGGTGAAGTCGCTCTGGTGAAAGACATTGAAAGCAATTCTGCAAAGGAAATCATCCGGAAGCACGCAAGGGATGGTGTTCAAAAAAACATAGAAGCAATGAAAAAAAGGGAAAGTGTTGAAATCAGCACATCTGATAAAGCAGAAACACCGAAGGAATCTGCTAAGAGCAAAACAAAATCGCCACAGAAACCACAGAAGCCAAAAGCATTGCGGTCCTGAGGAAATCCACAGAAACCACAAAAGCCAGAAGCATTGCGGTCCTGAGGAAATCCTCAGAAACCACAGAAGCCAGAAGCAGGCAGGCAAACTACCTGAAACTACATTTGCGTTTTCTGGGGAAATCCACGGTAAACAGCCGGGAAGAAAAAGTATCCTTATCTCAACAAAGGATAATATCAGTTAGAATGCATAGAACCAGCCTTGAAAGAGTTCTTTTAGCTCGTTTGTATACAGGGAGCGAGTCCAAAGAGATCGGTTCTTCTCAGGAAATGATCTCTCTGGTTAATTCAGCGGGTGGCACGGTTGTAGAGGAGATATCACAGAGGAGGAGTTCTCCCGATCCGAAACTGTTCTTTGGCAAAGGGAAAGCCGCAGAGATCAAAGAAGTATCCGAGCGTGAAGGTATCTCTACAATTGTATTTGATCATAATCTCACTCCAGGCCAGGTATCTCGCCTTGAGGAGACAACCAATTGCAAGGTAATTGATCGCACTGAACTGATTCTCGCCATTTTTGCAGGGCAGGCTCGTTCAAAGGAAGCGAAGCTTCAGATAGAACTTGCTCAGCTGAAGTATGCCCTTCCGAGACTTACAGGCATGTGGCACCATTTCTCCAGACTCGGAGCAGGGATAGGAACCAGAGGTCCTGGAGAAACACAGCTTGAGATAGATCGTAGAAGAGCCAGATCCAGAATATCCTTTCTGGAGGAGAGGATTTCAGAAGTGGAATCCCGCTGGAAAGTCGTCTCGGCAAGACGACGGAAGATGTTCAATATCACCATCGTCGGTTATACGAACGCTGGAAAGAGTACGCTGCTCAATACACTCTGCGATTCAGGTGTGTACACTGCTGATAGACCTTTCGCTACTCTCGATACTACATCCAGACGGCTTAAACTGCCTGATGGATCAGATGTACTTATCTCTGACACCGTTGGTTTCATAGAAAGGCTTCCCGAAACTCTTGTGGCCAGTTTTCATACAACACTGGATGTGGCAAGGAAAGCTGATCTGCTGCTTGTAGCAATTGACAGGTCCAGCAATTTCAGAATCAGACATTTTGAAACGGTCAGGGAAACTCTTGATCGAATTGGAGTTGATATTTCAGTACCGAGATTGACTGTATGGACAAAATGTGATGCTGTAGATGATTACAGAAAACCAGAAACAGGAGTAGCAGTATCCGCATTTGAAAATGAAGGATTCAATGATCTTCTTCAGAGTATTGTCAAACATAGAGATCAATCACTGGATTGGTTTGAGCTTGTTCTTGAAAAGTATCATGATAGTATCATGCACTGGCTTTACAATAACTGTGTTGTGAGAAATGTTATTGAAGGTTCCGACGGTTCAGCAAATGTTCTTGGCGGAACCCTGAGGGGGTATAGTTCAATCGTTGGCAAGCTGAAGAGATCTAAGAAGCTCCGAAGCTTTTCTCGACTTGCGCCGCCGCCAGATTAAGAGAATTTCAGGGAAAGAGTGAGGGGAACATGGTTGCAGGCATAGATCCGGATAAACTGAAAAGCAGTCTTCAGAACAGATTAGAGAGTCTCCATAGTCTTTACTCAAGTAATCTGATATCAAGGAGTACGCTTTCGAGTCAGCTTCTTGAACTGATTACCACGAAGGAGGCAAAATCTTTCTGGGATTCGACCATGAAGCAGGATCTTACAGCAAGAAGAATGCTGGCCATGCTTGAGCATCCCAAACGCTGGATTGAAGATTCATCCAGTCCGGAAGAGGAAAGGCTCGATATTTTCAAGGAGAGATTGATTGATATTTTTCTTCAACCCGATGTTTCTTCCGATGACCTTCTTGAAATGCTGCTGGATACCGCATGTCTTCCACATTTCGAATCAAGCGTATTTTCTCGAGACAGCAAGGCATCCAGCAATAAATTGGGAGCCAAATTGAGCGTACTTGACTGAAGAGTTAATGACACACTTGATTATCCTGCTTATTCTTGCATTCTTTCAGAAAGACGTGATGAATTCTGATGACAGGATTCACCTTGAGAATCTGCGTATGCTTGAACTCAGTTATCAGACTGATTCTACGGATTGGGCAGTAGCAGTAGAACTTGCAGAAACACTGCATGCTCTGAGAAGAGATAAACCTGCATTGGAGATTATGCGGGGAATACCATCTGATGAATTGAACTCACAGAACAGGATGTTCATGGCAATGCTGTTCGTATACGATTGTAATATGTCAGAGGCAGCCCGTATCGCTGCTCCTGTTCTTATTCCGACAATCACTGTTTTACTGGTGGCCGGTTCAGGATTTTTTTATCTGAGTGGAAAAAGGAGAGGTCATTGAAGAAAATCATCTTTAATATTGTCGGGCTTATCCTTACGGCTGCTGCTCTTTATTACCTTGTAGATTCTTTCCTTAAGGGAGCCGCTGAGGCTGGAGGATTCGAGAATCTTCTCTCCTTCAATCCGATACTGTTCATTCTCTCATTTATGCTGATGATACTTCATCTGCTGGCTGCTGCCTGGTCATGGATGCTTGTCTGCGGTGTGGCAGGAGCCAGAATTTCGTTCAGACAGGCATTCAACATTCATTTTCTCGCACAGGTCGGGAAATACATTCCAGGAAAGGTCTGGGGTGCCGTTGGAAAGATCGGATTATCAAAAAAAATAGGTATACCCGCCGCCCGAACAAGTCATGCGCTAATTCTCGAGAGTCTCTTCATCATAGCGGGCTGCCTGCTTGTATCTCTTCCTGTTATTCCGCGCGCTGCATCCAGGATCGGGATGGGAACAACACTCAGTGTCCTGATTGTTCTGGGAGTAGCGGGGGTGGTCATATTTACAGCGCATCCCGGCGCATTCAGAAGATTGCTTTCAATAATCACATCTCTTACCGGGAAGGATATTGACATCCAGGATCCGGGATTTTCCAGCGTTCTGAAACTTCTGCCTGTATATCTGCTTGTTTTCCTGCTCCAGGGGATTGCATTTGTTTTCCTGGCAAGAAGTTTTGGGATGGATCTGCCCATTTTTCCCGGAGCTTTCCTCCTGCCCACCGCTGTCGGGATAGGATTTCTTGCGGTGTTTTCTCCGGGGGGGCTTGGTATCCGGGAAATATCCCTGGTCTGGCTTATCGGAATCGTTGTCACATCCGGAGAGCCCGGACAGGCATCCCTCGTATCTATTGCAGCCAGATTATGGATCACACTTGGTGAAGCTCTGGCATTCGTGGCAGCCTTGATCTGGTGGGGCGGCAACAGACAGATAAAGAAGCCTTCTGCGGGTTAGTTACCCTGCTTCTTCATCTCCACGATCTTACCTGTATTATCGTAGATTCTGAACATGACAATAGCGATTTCCATCCATGCGCGAACCATGATCAGATAAAGGATCAGGACGACAGGACCCAGAATGATAGCACCTACACCTGCTGTTGATCCCTGGGTAAAAGCGAAGACGATTAAGCCCAGATAACTGATTGCCAGAAGCACAACAATAATCCCGTAGATAAAGCTTATAACTTTTGGAAAAACGAAACTCTCGAAAGAGAAATCGAATAAAGAGCCGAAAAAGCCTTTGTCTTCCATTGCTGTTCCTTTCCTGTCAGAGATGTATTACACTTACACACATTTATATGACATTCATCTGTCAGTGCATATAGGCGCCGGATTTCCCCAGTTCATCAAGGACCATAAATGCTGAATCAGCATACGGTCCAGCCGGTGACAGAATCAGGTAATTATTTATTGCATCTACTGCTCGCATGTAATCATTCCAGGTCAGATATACCTGAGCCAGACCCCAGTAGGCTGGAGCATATCCTGAACCTGCCAAAGGGAGAAGGAGTTCTCTGGCCTCAGCTCCTCGTGAAGTGCATCTGTAGACGGACGCCAGCAGGACAAGTGACTCTATTCCGATTGATCCTGGAGTCTGCAGATTCTTAATGAACCACATTTCCGCAGATGCTGTGTCTCCTGCAGCGAGTTCTGCCTTTCCGCTGAGCAACCAGATCTCAGGATTGGTTGGTGCCCTGAGAAATGCGCTGTCAGCCATAATCAAAGCGCGTTCGGGAGTGTTGATGATGAGTAAAAGGTTTGAAAGTTCATAATAACCTCGGTAATCCTCAGGACAGAGTTCAATGTATTGCCTGTAATATTCTTCTGATCTGTTCCATGAGGATCGTATGAGATGAACCTTCCCGAGACCCAGAAGAGCCGGATAACAATTTCCGCTGAGCTCAAGTACCAGAAGGAATTCCTCTTCAGCCTGTTCGATCAATCCCTGACTGAGATAAGCATTGCCTGTTTCAAGGTGAAGCTGAGCAGACAGTTCATCGATATTCATGGATTGAGAGAACAGACTCAGAATCAGAATAATGTACATATTCAGCCTACCCTTTCCAGTAAATATACCTTATCATATTTCCAGCTGTGTGAATAGTCACGTCAGACATTATCAACATTAAGAAGGAAATTCTATGAGTACCTACGATCTTGTAATTATTGGTGGTGGACCCGCAGGCTATGTGCCGGCAATCAGGGCAGCACAGTTAAAGCGGCGAGTAGCAGTTGTTGAAGAAGAAGATATTGGTGGAACATGCCTTAACAGGGGATGCATACCAACGAAGACTCTTGTGGCAAGTACATCTTTGCTTCGTCATGCAGCTTCAGCAAAGCGGTATGGACTTGAGGGAGAGCTTTCATTCTCGTGGGATAAACTTGTCAGGAGGAAAGACCTCGTAGTAAAGCGACTTAGAAAAGGAATTGAAGCGCATTTCAGCAACCTGGGGATTGATATCATCAGAGAGCACGGTACTATCAAAGGACCGAATGAGGTTCTTGCTGGAAATACTCTTCTCAGGACTTCCGGCATTCTGCTCTCTCCCGGATCAGCTCCGATTCAACCTGGTCCTTTTGCGATAGATGGGGTTCAAACCAGCCGGGATGTTCTTGCATGGGATTCACTTCCGGAGAGTATGATAATCGTCGGAGGAGGCGTAATCGGTTGTGAGTTTGCGTCTATCTTTTCCAGTCTTGGCGTAAAGATCGCGATTATTGAAATGCTGCCCTCCATTCTGCCTGGTATTGATGAAGATGTGACACAGGTCGTATTTAAATCCCTGCAGCGCTCAGGAGTGAAAATACTGACAGGGAATCCGGTCAAAGGGATTGAAGTGGATGAATACAAAATAGCTGCTACTCTCTCGGATAACACTGAATTGTCGGCGGAACGCCTTCTGGTGTCCATCGGGAGAAAACCAAAGCTTGAAGGGCTGGGGCTTTCCGAAACGGGAATCGAATTCACTTCATCGGGAATTGTAACGGATGAGAAACAGATGACAAATCTTCCGGGAGTATACGCTGCCGGAGATGTTACGGGTAAATGGCAGCTTGCTCATGCGGGGACTGCTCAAGGTTTAACAGCGGTTGAACACTTTTTTGGCAGCGGAGAACGTACTGTCAATCCGGATATGATGCCTGGCTGTATTTTCACTAATCCGGAGATCGCCGTAGTAGGACCTTCGCAGGAAGAATGGGAAAGAAGAGGAATTTCTGTGAAGACCAGAATATCCAGATACATAGCCAGCGGCAAGGCAGTCAGTATGAATGAAACAGATGGTTTCTTAAAGGTTATTGCCCTTGAGTCTGACGATACTGTTGTAGGCATCCAGATTGTGGGGGCTGATGCCAGCAGCCTTGTCGGTGAAGCGGTTATGGCTGTTAATCTTGGTGTGAATGCGTCATCTCTGGGCATGATGATTCATCCTCACCCTACTCTCACTGAGCTGTTCATGGAAGCCGGAGAGGCTTTTGGTGAGGGAGCGTTTCATGGCTGATGATAACATGAATGCGATAACCGGGCTTATTGATATCGTCAGGACGCTCAGAAGCCCGGGAGGGTGCAACTGGGATCGAAAACAGACAGTGGAATCTCTCTGCCCCTACATGCTTGAAGAAGCATATGAGGTTGCTGACGCAATTGAAAAGAATGATATGGATCTTCTCAGAGGAGAACTTGGAGATCTGCTGCTTCACGTAATCATGTCGGCGATGATATGTGAGGAAGGCGGCAAGTTCTCTCTGGAGGATGTTGTGAAGGGCATTTCCACGAAACTTGTGCGAAGACATCCTCACGTATTTGGTAAAAACAGAGATGATCTTTCCCCCGAGGAAGTTGAAAAACAGTGGGAGGCAATTAAGGAGTCAGAAAAGAAGGAAGAAGGTTTCTTCAGTTCTATTCCATCAGGTATGCCTGCCCTTCAGACAGCCTGGAGAATACAGCAGAGAGCATCAGAAATTGGTTTTGACTGGCCTGATGCATCCGGAGCTAAAAGCAAGATCTTCGAGGAACTCAAAGAATTTGAAGCTGCAGTGGAAAACGAAGATACAAATGCTCAGAAAAACGAGTTCGGAGATATTCTATTCAGCATAGTAAACTATTGCAGACTGCTTGGTTTTGAGCCGGAAGCTGTTCTAAGAGCGAGCAATACAAAATTCATAAAAAGGTTTACCCAAATGGAGAAAATTCTGGCAGAATCAGGCTGCTCCCTGGCTGAGTCTGATATTGATATGATGGAAAACGCATGGCAGAAAGCTAAACTGCTGTAATTATTTATTCCGTTCGTTTGCTTCTTTTGTGGATATACATCTGCTTATCTGCTTTAACCAGTGTTTCACGGATTGATATCCCTGTGTTTGGATCCCAGTGAGCATTCCCGATAGAGAGTGTAACGGGAGTGCCGATTATATTTGTAGTTGCCTCCGCAAGCTGTAAACTATCCAGAATTCTCTCCCGTACTACTACTGCTGTCTGTCCTGTTTCTATAAGAATCAGAAGAAATTCGTCTCCTCCGTAACGAATCAGGAAATCAGTTTCTCTGATGCAGTTACCCAGAAAGATCGCAACCTCTTTCAAAATTCTGTCGCCTGTCTGATGTCCATAGAGATCATTTATCTGTTTGAAATTGTCTATGTCAACAATCAGGAATCCAATCCTGCTGTTGTATCTTTCAGCACGCAGTTTTTCACGGCTTATAGCTATCTGGAAGAAATTCCTGTTGAATGCTCCTGTAAGAGAATCATGAATAGCCAGGTTTCTCAGCTGCCGTTCAAGAGTGATTCTCTCAATGGTTCCTGTAAGATGACCTGCAAGCATCTCAAGCATATCTGTGTCGTCACTGGTGAACGCATTAGGTTCCCTTGAGAGTATCTGGAATACTGCTTCTGACGCTATCGGAATTGTAATACCGGATCTGAACACGTTACTCTCAGTAATACTGCCGGGTATGTTGTCATCATGGCTTTCAAACTGAAAGGTTCGTTTTTCAGCGAAGGTCATTCCTGTAAGACCAAAATCGAGATCTGTCTCGCTTCCAATTCTGTCACTCAGCTCAGAAGAAGTCGCTGCCGTGATAAGAATGCCATCCTGCTCATGGAATATCTGGTACAGGGCAGTATTCAAGAGTAATTCCGCTGCTTTTATCGTAATCTTGAACGCTTTCAATTTCATTGTACATGATTCAAGTTTTGAAGCAGTATCATGAAGTATTCTCAGTCTGCGTCTGGCATGACGCAGTTGCCAATCAAGATGTTTTCGTTCTATGGAGTGTCGAATGGCTCGAGAAAGACTTTCCGGATCGAGTTTGCTTTTTACGAGAAAATCCTGCGCGCCTGCTTTAATACAATTCAGTTCAAGCTTTTGATCATCAATTCCGGCGAGGACTATTAGAGGAATCTTTGTGGCATTTCTACATATTTCGAAGGTTATTTCATCACAGGAACTGTCCGGTAGATTGAGCGAAGAGATGATTACATCGAATGAATCACTTGATATTCTTTTCAAAGCGGCGTCAAGAGATTCTGCTCTTTCGATGTGGAATTGAGTCGAAGTAATGTTATTCAGTATCTTCCGGATGAATCTGGCATCCTCGAGATGGTCTTCAATCAGCAGTAGATTCAATGAAGGATCTATTGTGCTACCTTCACATTCTATAATTAATGAACCTATTTTATACTAAAACGTATATTATTTGCACTATCCAAAAATCAAGCAGGGTAAATCATTTGATGCCTGACATGACACCAGTATATAATAGAGAACAGATACCTCGTGTAGTCAAGAAGACTATTAACATACTTCCGTCTCTGATCGACTTGACTTCAACTTAGTATCATACAATCCTATTCTGATGTAATCGACTGTTCAAATTCAGAGGTATGAAATCCTGGATGTATTTTTCGATAGTGGTTGAACAATGCACATATTATCAGTTCTCGCAATTATGACTGCACTGTCATTTGTTCCTTCAAATCAGTTGTCATCGGATTTTGAACAGACGCAGGACGATTCTCTTTCCGGAATACAGTTGCCTGCCGGGTATTCTGTTTCAGTATTCTGTATGGATGTTGATGGTGCGGATGGGCTTGCATTATCCCCTTCAGGAAATATTTATGCAGTTTCTGAAGCTGATGGCTGTATCTACAGAATTGATGAGAATGGTGATAAAGAAACAATCGCTGCGGGATTCAGGAATCCTGAAGGAATAGCAGTAAGCGGATCCGGTATGATTTATGTTGTCGAGGACATCGAAGAAGGCCGTTTGATTGGAATAACTCCATCCGGTGATATGGAGGTTATTAGTGAAGGTTTCTCCTTCCCGGAAGGAGTTGCGGTTACAAAGGACGGCAGTATTCTGATTACCGAATCCTCAATCGAATCGGGAGTGTTGTTCCCAATTCTCTCAGAGGTCAAGCAGGTGGATTCCGGAGGTATCCGCTCTGTTTACTCATCGCTTTATCTCTGGAGCTTATCGGATATTGCTGTAGACAGCTCCGGGATAGTATATGTGTGTAATGAGCTGTCGGGTTATGGTTTCATATCGGCATCCATCATTCGAATTAACCCCTCCGATGGATCATGGAGTGTTTTCTGCAGAGGGCTTCATGCATGCGAAGGTATATGTTTCGATGCTGACGGAGCGTTTCCGATGTATGTTGTTGAGGAGGATGCAGGAGGAGGTTCTGGAAGGATCAACGTTGTTGATGAGGACGGTGTTGCCTCCGTATTTGCCTCCGGTTTTCGGAATCTTGAGGATATTGTGGTAGACAGTTCGGGCAGGATTTATGTGAGTGAGGACACCAGTGGTAAAATCCTTCTCATTCGAAAGGTTAATGACCCGGAATTGTCATAGCTCAAAGATTTTACTATTCTGTACCAGATTATTACTGAATGGGGGATTCGAGTGTCCAGACTTGACGATTTAAGAACAGAAGCGCTTGAAGGTGGCGGAGAGAAGAAGAACCAGAAACGTCGTGAATCAGGTAAACTCACTGCACGGGAACGACTTCATCTTCTTCTGGACCCTGATACATTTCATGAAATTGGTATGCTGGTTACTCATAACTGCTACGATTTCGGTATGGATGGAAAAAGGATTCCCGGCGATGGTGTTGTTACCGGGTATGGTACTATTCATGGCCGCAACGTGTATGCGTACGCTGAGGATTTCACGATTTTCGGTGGATCCTTGTCAAAAGCTGTCGCAGATAAGATATCCCGTATTCAGGATCTTGCTCTGAAGAGTGGTTCGCCTGTTATCGCTATAAAAGATTCTGGAGGAGCGCGTATCCAGGAAGGAGTCAATTCCCTGGCCGGGTACGGGGACATATTTTTCAACAATGTTAAAGCCTCAGGTGTTATTCCCCAGATATCAGCGATTATGGGACCATGTGCGGGAGGAGCAGTCTATTCCCCTGCGCTTACAGATTTCGTTTTCATGGTTGATCATTCAGGCTACATGTTTCTGACAGGGCCTGATGTTATTCGTGAGGTTACACACGAAGACGTGACTTTTGAAGAACTGGGCGGCGCAGCTGCCCATAGTACTAAAAGCGGGATTTCTCATTTTTCCGTGGAGTCCGAGGAGAAATGCCTGGCAATGATCAGGGAGCTTCTGACATACCTGCCGCAGAATAATATCGATGATCCCCCTCAGATTGAGTGCGTCGATTCTGTCGACAGAAGTGATGAATCGCTTGATTCAATAATACCGTCAGATTCTTCCAGGCCATACGATATGATGACAGTGCTTTCATCAATAGTGGACGATGGCACAATATTTGAGATTCAATCCGGATTTGCTCCAAACATGATTATTGGCCTGGCCAGAATGGATGGTAAACCGGTTGGTCTTGTTGCCAACCAGCCTGCTGTTCTTGCGGGAGTGCTCGATACCCTGTCTTCATCTAAAGCCGCTCGATTTATCCGGTTCTGCGACTGCTTCAACATACCTCTATTAGTATTTGAAGACGCGCCTGGATTCCTTCCGGGAGTGGATCAGGAGCATGCAGGAGTTATCAGAGAAGGTGCTAAACTGCTGTTTGCTTTCTGCGAAGCCACAGTTCCACGGATAACGGTGGTTACAAGAAAGGCATTTGGAGGCGCTTACATAGCCATGAATTCCAAGAATATCGGGGCGGATATCAACTTTGCCTGGCCCTCGGGACAGATCGCTGTGATGGGAGCTAAAGGAGCAGTGAAAATTCTGTTCAAAAGGGATATCGCAAAGGATGAGGATCCTGATTCAAAACGTCAATTGCTCATAGACGAGTACAACGAGAAATTCAGCAATCCCTTTGTTTCCGCGGAAATGGGATTTATTGACGAAGTGATAAAACCGCATGAAACAAGATCCAGGCTTATCGCAGCTCTAAGAACACTCTCCGGCAAACGTGTGAGTAATCCACCCAAAAAGCACTGTAACGGGCCTATATAATGGAAATCAATAGAATTCTTATCGCTAACAGGGGTGAAATTGCTGTTCGAATTGCCCGTGCCTGCTACGAGATGGATATCACTTCCGTAGCTGTTTTTTCAGAGGCTGATAGATCGGCAAAGCATGTTCGATACGCTGACGAAGCGTACGAGATCGGCCCTCCTCCTTCCGGACAGAGTTACCTTGTTATTGAGAAGATCATAGAGATCGCGGTTAAGTCAAACTGTCAGGCAATTCATCCTGGATACGGATTTCTGGCCGAGAATCCGCTGCTGCCCGAAGCCTGTTCCAAAGCCGGACTTATTTTTATAGGACCGTCTCACCAGGCTATGGCATTGCTCGGAAACAAGACTGAAGCCAGAAAACTGATGAAGAAGGCTGGCATTCCAATTATACCAGGGGTTATGGAACCGCTGGCAACCGCAGATGAAGCTGCCTCTGCTGCTGAAACAATTGGCTACCCTGTTCTTTTGAAAGCTACTGCGGGTGGTGGAGGAAAAGGCGTCAGGGTAGTTGAATCCCCGGAGAAACTGAAATCTGCTTTTGAGCGGGCTCAGGCTGAGGCTCTTTCCGCATTCGGTAACTCCGATATCTATCTTGAGAAATTTCTGGTGAAACCCAGACATATAGAAATGCAGATACTTGCTGATGAACACGGAAACATAATTCATCTTAATGAGCGTGAATGTTCCGTCCAGAGACGTTATCAGAAACTGGTGGAGGAGTCTCCCAGTTGCATTGTTGATGAAGATCTGAGAAGAAGAATGGGCGTAGCTGCAATTGAAGCTATCAGAGTATCAGGTTATACCAATGCGGGAACTGTTGAATTTCTGGTTGATTCCGACAGAAAATTCTTTTTCCTTGAAGTAAACGCACGGCTTCAGGTTGAACATCCTGTAACCGAACTCATAACTGGTGTGGACCTTGTAAAGGAACAGATAAAAATTGCGTCCGGAGAACGTCTTTCCTTGAAACAGAAGGATATAGGGATTAACGGAGCAGCAATAGAATGTAGAATATCCGCTGAGGATCCTGAAACGTTTCTCCCGTCTGTGGGGCTTATCAGAGAGCTTATTGAACCCTCCGGACCCGGAATAAGAGTTGAATCAGGCATAGCTGAAGAATACGATGTTTCAGTTTATTATGATCCCCTTCTCTCCAAGGTCATCGCATGGGGGAAGGACAGGGAAGAGGCAATCGCTCGAATGCTTCGAGCACTGAACGAGTACAAGATCAAGGGGGTTAAAACCACAATTCCCTTCCATAGAAGAGTTCTTGTGAACAAGGCTTTTGTCAGCGGGAATTATGACACAGGAATTGTCTCACAAATTGAACATACGGAAACGGAAGACCATCTTGAAATTGCAGCGATTGCTGCTGCCATTGTCGCAATGACAGATGAACAGGTAAAATTCACTTCTAATGCGCAGAAGACTGAGGCATGGAAACTGTCGGGAAGGATTTATGGTGGCATACGTAGTATCGGATGGTAATCATACTCTGAGAGTGGAAGCTTCCCGACTTGAAGTTCGCCCGCATGATGAACTGTTTCAAATGGAAATCGATGGGAAAAAGAAGATCATCAGTATTTCGAGAATATCTCCTGCCCATCTTTCCATCATCATCGATGGTAAATCCTTCAATGTGGAAGTGGAGCATTTCGAGAAGGATTATCAGGTTTCCACGAGGGGAGAGGTATACAACTTCAGTGTAGTTGATGAGCGGGAAGTAACGACCTCTTCCGAACAGTCGGACAGTGGGGAGAAGGTTATTAAAGCTCCCATGCCGGGTCTCGTTGTTGAAATTTTTGTCAGCGAAGGTGATCAGGTGCAAGCGGGGGATACTCTGCTTGTTCTTGAAGCAATGAAAATGCAGAACGAAATAGCCGCTCCCGCCTCGGGAATAATACTTAATGTTTCAGTGAAATCGGGTGCTACAGTTAATTCCGGAGATGATCTCCTGGTGCTTGATATCTGACGAACCAGGGTTAAGGAATCAATTTTCCCGTGATCAGCTCCAGTTCAATCTCGCAGCCTTCTCGAAGAACCTTCAGAATTACCGGAATATTTTCCGTATCCGGCAGCAGATCATGTATTTCATTCAATTGCTCGAAGCTGACCTGATGACCGTCGATCTCCAGAAGAACATCTCCTTCAATAACCCCGGCATTATCCGCTGGTGATCCTTCTACAATCATTCTGACAACAAGCTCATTCTCCGCGATTTCCAGTCCAATTCCGGTAAGTGTTTCAGGAAGTCCTTCATGGAAGAGGACTGAGGGTTCAAGAAATACCGAAGAGGAATTGTAATTCAGATAAACAATGAACCTGGAGAGAATTCCAGCACCGAGTATACCATCAAACTGATTGAAGATATCACCACCATCAAAACTTGAGCATATTCCACCTGGAACAGTGAAGTCTCCAAGTGTTACACTTGAGACACGGAACCCAATAATAGATTCTTCGCCCCCGATACCCTGGATTTCAGTTTCAAATGAAGGTCTGTCCTGAAGGAAGTCAGGATGCTTCTCGAAGAAACCCGGTGTGAGATGAATGCAGCCGCCTGCGCCAGTGTCAAGCAGAAGGTTTATCGGAATCGAATCTTCAAGCAGGGCTTTTACCGAGAGCAGGCTCATTGTTCTCACAGCTGGAACTACTGTTATATCCGGGGGAATAAGGAAACTGTCAGGATCAAACAGTGTTATTGTTTCTGATCCGTAATCTATCCTGGTAACAAAACGGCTCAGGAAATCGTATCCCAGTATCAGATCGATTCTTTCTCCGGTTGATGGGTAGAATTCCTCAGCGAGCGGTATGACAGCAAGATACTGATCATTCAGAAGGGCTCCCGCCACGGAGTAGGATGGAACTTTGACAAACGAGAATTCTCTGGTTCCGCCTATTCCCATTACAGGGAGTCTGCCGGATCCTTCAAGCTCCAGATCAGAAGCTAGAGTACTGTCAAGAACGGTTGCTCCAGCACCGCTGTCGAGAAGTACATTGACCGATGTGCCGTTAACCTCTCCCTCAAGATAGATATGTTCTCCTCTGAGATAGAATGTCGTCGGTGTACCGGGATCTTCAAGTTCCCAGTCCCCGCTACGGGAGGTTAGAGTAAACAGTGATTCCGGAATCGGAATATTGTATTCCGTAAGGATATTCTCTGTTACTATTTCCTGACCGAATGCTGGTATTACACTCCTGCTGTACATGGGGGATACGACTCCCTGCACCGATTCGTAATTATCAGGATAGCTCCTTACTTCAAGACCCATGACTTCAGCAGTCATAAGTACGGGGAGCCATGTTTCCTTCGATATATAGAAGACTATCTCCTGGTGGAATTCAAGATGCAGTGGCACTGCAAGGATGTTGTCTATCAAAGTGTCATCATCAATAGAGACCATGGATGAATCGAAAAGGTAGCTGTAGAATACCGTTCTTTTTGAAAGGGCCATTTCATCACGGGCTTCTGCTCCTCCTGATGACAGGTGTCCATTTCTGTCGATCGTCCAGACACTGTCGCCAAGGATCAATATTTCCTGTTTGACCGGGCCAATCTCGGTAATGGAGAAACCCATGAATGGTTCTTTTACCCACCATGATTCCGTTGTCCCTGATAATCCTGCCATCGAAAGACTGTCAATAGTATGAATAACCTGAAGATTATGAAGTGCATCCCGTCCGCCTGATGCTTCTATACAGTTTTGAAGCACTTCAGAAAGCGGGTCTGTTTGAGCATCTATATTTCCGCATCCGAGTACTATCAGAGCAGTTGTAAATATCAATCGTCTCATGTTAACCTCCAGCCTGGTTTGCGGAACATAATTCCAGTACAGCGAGTTCCGGCCTGCAATTCAGCCTTACGGGCGGGCTTCCTACACCGATGCCCCTTGATACGTAAACCATTGTTTTCCCGTTCCAGACAGTACCGGAGCGGTATTTCTGTCCGTAATATGAGGGTAGAATCGGAGCGCCAATGATGGGAAGTACAACCTGTCCGCCATGTGTATGCCCCGCGAGAACAAGATCAGCCGTGCCATCCGGTATCTCCTCAGCGAAATCAGGATTGTGTGTTATCAGGATAACAGGCCCGTTGTATCGGTCGGGTCGGCAGCCATCAAGCAGCTGTTCATCTTCCCATAGATCTCCAACTCCCCATATTCTGATTGAAGCATCTCCTCTGGTGATCCAAGTTCCCCTGTTTCTGAGAACTTCTGAACCCACCAGGTCATGTAGAAGTGTCTCTGTGAGTTCCGCGTCCTCCCAGTGATCATGATTACCAAGAACTGCGCACGATGGAGGGGTGAGACCGGCAAGAATTCTCATGCACGGTTCGATGTAACTTGCGCTGTGTATCACGAAGTCGCCGCCAAGCACCACCAGATCGATCTTCATTGAATTGATCAGAGTTACAGCGTTTTCAACCCACGATCGGGTGACAAACGGTCCAAGATGGATATCGGTGAGCAGCGCGATTCGGAAGCCCCTGAATTTCAGCGGCAGATTAGTCATGGGTACCTGTGTATATGTGGTATCAAGCCAGTGGGGTTCAATTAAGGCGGACCAGAAACCTCCTGCTGCTCCCCCTGCGGTAACGACCGCTGCAGTTTTCAGGAAAGCTCTTCTGTTCATTGAACTGCCAACATGGAAAAACAGTCAATTCGCATTATCCACCAGGTTGCGTTGCAGTAGTAACCCTGGTGTAATGTGCGTATTAATAATTTCCAGTATCCACATGACTGACTCAGGACTGGCAAATATCGCTATCATGGATACACTGAGTTCGGCATCCGGATTCCTGTAAAAAACAGAAACTTCATGTCCGTTCGTGCAATCATAATTCCACAGAGGGATCAGATCCGTTGGACAATGTCCGATTCCTCTGAGAGAATCAGTCAGAAAAAGGAGAGCGTCAATCGGCAGACCATTACTGGAAACCAGATTCCAGGCATGAAACAGGATACTGTCGGTCCCGGTTCTAACCAATCCCCCCACTGTCTGAAGATCCAGACCGATCTCACTGCTTCTTTCCCTGAGCATATCCGCCATTTCAAGACATGCTCCCTGATTATCAGTTGTAGCGGGAGTTGGAAGAGATCTGATCAACGAGGTTAGATACTCAAGCGGTATATCCATACCCG
>JAUVEU010000085.1 GCA_030594645.1 Candidatus Aegiribacteria sp. | reverse complement strand
CAGGTTCTTCTGTTCTCAGGAGATCTGGGTCGACCCGGCAGACCTATACTCAAAGATCCGGATATGAATGCGAAAGCTGATATTCTGCTGATGGAGAGTACCTACGGGGGAAGGAATCATGAAGATAATGAAGAAGCTCTGATTCGATTCCGGAATATAGTGAATAAAACATATAAACTCGGCGGAAAAGTGATCATTCCATCTTTCAGTGTCGGCAGGACACAGGAAGTGCTTTACTATATTCATGAATTGGTAACAAGGCATGAAATGCCGGATATGCCGGTATTTGTTGATTCGCCTCTTTCATTCGACGCAACAGAAATATACAAGATCCATCAGGAGTGTTTCGATTCCCAAATGCGCGACTACCTTCACAGTAGAGAAAGCCCATTTCAGTTCGAGGGTCTCCGTTTCATACAGAGCGTAGGGGAATCAAAAGCGCTCAATATGGATTTGAGACCAATGGTAATAATATCGGCCTCCGGAATGTGCGAAAATGGAAGGATCCTGCATCATCTGAAGAACAATATCGAGAGTAGTAAAAACACCGTGCTGATTGTCGGATTCATGGCCCAGCATACTCTGGGACGAAGACTTCTGGATGGATGTGAAGAAGTTAAGATCTACGGTGAAGAGTACACCGTGAAAGCTGGTATTGAAGTGATTAACGGTTTTTCTGCTCATGCTGATTCCGACGCACTGGTTGACTATGCCGAAAAAGTCGGTAAAGACGCGAAGAACATATTTCTTGTTCATGGTGAACTTGACCAGAGCGAGGTTCTTGCCAGACGGATATTCGAAAGAATTGACATTGAACCTGTTATTCCCTCGATGGGAGAAACTTTTGAAATCCAGTAACATGCGTATTGCCTGGAACAATATACACTGTGTCAGAATACATCGGTTGTTAGTCATGAATAGAAAACAGGAGATATAATGACCGTATTTACATGCATTTTCCTTATTCTCTCGGGAAGCTTTCCGGGGTTTGTGCCCCCGCCTTCAGGAACAGGAGCTGAGATACTGCCTTTGAATACCAGGTCCTTTGGAATGGGCGGGATCTGTGCGGGTATTCCAGGTTCAACCGGCTTTTCAATGCTCAATCCTGCTGCGTCAGCATGGACTTCGAACAGTGGCATCTGTTTTGGTGGAAGATACAGTGAAGGTGATGAGCAGGCCTGGGACAACAGCTTCGGTTTTCCACTCATATCAGCCGTAATTCCTCTTCCCGGAAGGATTGTAGTCACAGCGGCTATTGATGGTAAAAGCAGAGTTAACGCTGAAGAGGAGATGATCTTCGACGAATTTTCAGGAGACCTGTCCTGGTCAGGCGGGCTCGTGGAGTCTTATACCGGACTGTCAGTCAGAGCGACAGACTGGCTTGCATTTTCTTTTGGTGGACGTTGTACTTTCGGAAGTATTGTTTCGGATGTAATACTGATTCCCTATAATCCCGCACATTACCCGACGAAAGAGGTCGTCTACAGAGATGATGTGAGTTTCAGACAGGCCTGGGGCGGAGTATTCGGCCTTATGGTTAATTCAGATCGTTTTGGACTGGGATTCTCAATTTCAACTGACAGAAAAGGTATTCTTGATATTAATCGTGATTATGAATACTACGATCCCGACAGCTCGAGTCAGATGTATACAATTCCAGGTGAATTAAGCGCCGGGATCTCCTACAGACCATTAGAGAGATTACTTATCGGACTTGATATTTACTCCAGAAAATCACTCGATGTACTGGGTTCCATCACCGATTCGGGTACCATTATCTCAGCTGGATCTGAGGTATACATTGGAAACGGAGTATTCGCGCGAACCGGTTACAGCCATATGAATGGATTATGGAGAGACGGCGCGGACAGGTTTACCGCTGGTGCTGGATTGGTATTCGGAGATGGTAAAGCAGGAATAGATATATCCACAGGATTCCAGTTCTGGAGAGATATTCAGGATGAGCTCCAGAAGGAAACAATATTATTCATTTCATTATGGGCTACTGAGAAATGGCTGGGAGAATAGGTTCGTCTGACAGAGTAATTGCAATAGTACCGGCGAGGTACTGTTCTGTAAGGCTTCCCGGAAAACCTCTTGCCGACATTGCCGGGGTTTCGCTTATCAATAGAGTTCTTCAGGGGATTAATGGTTCTGTAGACAGAATCGTTGTAGCCACTGATGATATCCGCATTATGGATTCTGTCAGAAAGAGCGGATTTGAAGCAATTCTGACTGGAGATGCCGATACCGGCACACAGAGAGTATTCATGGCATGGGAATCACTGGGCTGTCCGGGGGAATGGATTATTAATGTTCAGGGAGATGAGCCTCTCGTGAATTCCAGCTGGATCAATTCACTTACTTCCTGTCATCCCGGGGATGATCGAGTAACCACGCTTGCCAGGAGAGTGCCGGCCGTTCAGGCTCAATCCCCTGATTCTGTAAAGGTTGTAACCGATTGTAATGGTGATGCAATGTATTTCTCACGGTATTCTGTTCCACACGGAGCTGAAGAACTGCTGGAGCACATTGGGGTCTACTGTTTCAGCCCCGTCTCACTCAGGCATTGTGCAGCAGCTGGAAGTACCCCCCTGTCCAGAACAGAGCGCCTTGAGCAACTGGCCTGGCTTGAGAACGGAATCAGAGTTAGGGTTATTGATGGAGATTTTGAGGGATTAGGTGTGGATACACCGGATGATCTGGAAAGGGCGGTGGAATATTTCACTAACAGATAAAACTCCTTTTTTTATTATTGGTCCATGCAGTCTTGAATCAAGAGACATCTCGCTGAATGTGGCCGAGTTTGTTCAGAAATTGATTGATTCAGTACATCCCCGGTCTGAATGGGTTTTCAAAGGCTCGTTTCTTAAGGATAACAGAACAAGTCACGATTCCTACAGAGGACCAGGACTTGAAAAAGGATTACGCATTCTTGAAGAAATCTCCGATACATTCGGTGTTCGAACATTGACTGACATACATAACCATCAGCAGATCGCTCCAGTTGCTCAAGTTGCTTCTGTACTTCAGGTTCCGGCTTTTCTATGCAGGCAGACATCTATTCTGGAGGCTGTCGGCGGTTCCGGAAAACCTGTGAATATCAAGAAGGGTCAGTTTATGAACCCTCTGAATATGAGGGGTTCGGTAAACAAAGCCCGTTCATCCGGGTGTGATGAGGTCTGGCTCACAGAGAGAGGTACCTTTTTCGGCTATGGCGATCTGGTTGTAGATTTCCGGTCTCTTTCCATAATGAGAGAGTTCGCGGATAAAGTGATTCTTGATGTTACTCATTCTCTTCAGCGTCCAGGTGCCGCAGATGGTCAGAGCGGTGGGTGCAGCGAGTTCGCTCCAGCTCTCGCACGTGCGGGCGCTGCCTGGGGTGTCGACGGACTTTTCATTGAAACACACCCTGATCCGCAATCAGCTCTGAGTGACTCAGCCACGATGGTTGATTTCAGTACGCTTGAAATCATACTTATAGAGGCTCTGAGACATTGGGAGGGGAGATGAAGTCCCTGGGAACGATCAGATTGCTGGCTCTCGATGTTGATGGTGTACTTACAGATGGTGGTTTGTATTATGGACCTGACGGAGTAATACAGAGGTTTGATTCAAGAGATGGAGCTGGAATAGTCGAATTGAGGCGGAGAGATTTTCCCGTTGCCCTGGTTTCTTTCAGGGATTTTCCGGCAACCAGACGCAGGGCCGGAGATCTGGGCATACAGCTCCTATGTCTGGGCTGCTCCGACAAAGCCTCAGCTATAAGAAAATTAGCCGAGCTGCTTTCGATTGATTCTTCAGAAGTTCTGTTTATGGGGGACGGGCTTCTGGATCTGCCGGCAATTCGGATAGCCGGCATAGGAGCATGTCCGGCTGATGCGCATCCATCCGTAAAAGCTGGATGTGATATCGTGACATCGAATGCAGGGGGTGAAGGAGCTGTGAGGGAGATTGTAGATATGCTGCTGGAGAGCCTGAATAATGTCTGACCTGTACAAAGAAGCTTTAAGAGTGCTTCAAATAGAAATTGAGTGGCTTGAAGCTACAGGCACTCTTATAAGAGAGGCTTTTTCAGAAGCAGTTTTAACACTTGCCTCCGCAAAAGGCAAAATAGTAATCTGCGGTATGGGTAAATCCGGGCATGTTGGAAAGAAAATCGCAGCAACAATGACGAGTACCGGAAGTCCTGCCTATTTTCTTCATCCGTCAGAAGGGGTTCATGGTGATCTTGGTATTCTTCAGAAGGGTGACGTCGCTCTTGTACTCTCTAAAAGTGGAGAGACAGAGGAAATAGCTCTTCTCCTGCCATGTTTCAGACATTTGAATATCCCGGTCGTCGCGATTACTTCTGCCACTGACTCCTTACTCCACCGCGCAGCGAAAGTTGTTCTTCCGCTTCCTGAGCTTCAGGAAGCCTGTCCCTACAATCTGGCCCCAACAGCAAGTACTACTGCTACAATGGCCCTGGGTGATGCTCTAGCAATGGCACTTCTTCGTCAAAAGAAATTTTCACCGGATGATTTTGCCAAGGTTCATCCCGGAGGAACACTTGGCAGAAAACTGCTCACTCGCGTCAGGGATCTTATGGACTGCGATTCTCTTCCCGTGATTTCCGAGTCAGTCCCGCTCACTGAAGCAGTTGCATTGATGACAGCTCACAGAGGAGTGTGCTATTCAACGGATAATGATGGTAAACTGAGCGGTATATTCGTTTACGGCGACCTTGGAAGACTGATGAAGAACCGTGAGAACATTCTGGACCTTCAGCTTGGTGATGTACTGATAAGGAAACCGGTCATATGTAATGAAAATGAACTTGCTTCAATTGCGGTTTCCAGAATGGAAGAACATGGAATCACAAGTCTTGTTGCCATAAATCCTGAAGGCAGACCCATTGGAATAATTTACCTGCATGATGCTCTTCAGGCCGGCGTGAAATAACTCATTCAATGAAATCACGACTTCCTTTCCGTCATATTCGGCATTCCCTTGAACTGCCCCTCGCAAAGCTGATTGTTTTCATTGCTTCAGTTCTGCCGAGGAAGCTGATATGGATCACAGCAGGCTTGCTCGGGTTTCTCGCGTCGCTGATTCCGGGAAGGTCTGCACGTATATTCAGAATCAACAGACGGCACATTATGAAACCCTGCGATTTGAATGTGCATCTGAGCACTGTGTACAGAAATCTTATTGCCGGAATGCTTGATTTTTTCCATCTGTCTGGGAAATCCGATGATGAATTCATGAAAACAGTGGAAGTACACGGCGCAGGGAATATGGAAGCTGCATTATCCTCCGGTAAAGGAGCCATAGCGATAACAGCTCACTATTCGGCATGGGAATTGATACCTAGAGCTATAAAGCTGCTGGGTCATCGAGTTGGTGTTGTCTCACGAAAGCTGGCTCACCAGGAGACATCAGAATACTTCGACAGTCTCAGGAAGAAGCATGATGTCGCACTTGTCGACAGAGGCAGCGGTATCAGGAAGCTAATGCATGTATTGCGCGGGAATACCGCAGTAGGTATTTTGATAGATCAGGATACAATGGGCGTTGAAAGTGAGTTTGTTGATTTCCTTGGACTTCCGGCGAGAACACCGGTTGGTCCGGCACAGCTGGCAATAAGATTCGGAATTCCTGTCCTGACCCTTCACATTGCCAGGAAGAGCAACGGAGGATATATCCTTACTATCGACGAGCCAATAGTTCTTTCAGAGTACTCCGGAGATAATGGGTATCTTGAATTGACAGCTGATCTTACCGGAAGGATTGAGGAGTGGATACGTGAAGACCCTCAGCAGTGGATCTGGATTCATGAACGCTGGGCTCGTCGCCCTGGCTGGGCTCCTGGCTTGCGGTAATCCCGCTCCGGTGGAAATGGATCCTGATAGGGAGCCAATCCAGAATGTGGAGGATTTCACCCTTGTTCAATCGTTGGAGGGAAATCGTTCTTGGCGTCTGGTGAGTGATGACGCTGTTTATACGGAGGGAGACAGCCTTCTTCTGATCAACGGTGTTAATCTTACATTTTTCGAAGAGGATATCCCCGCTACCATTCTGACCGGTGACTCAGGACGTGTTGAACTGCAATCTGGTCTGATGAGAATATGGGGTCATGTGAATGCTCGTACAAACGATGACAGGCACCTTTCAACTGAAGAGATTTTCTGGAATGACGAGATGGGGGTTTTCCATAGTGACTGCCTCGTGGTGCTGACTATTCCTGATTCGACCGGAGAAACAGTTCTATCAGGGATGGGAGTTGATCTGGATATCAGTCTTGGTGTGGCAGAAGGAGTTGATATTGAAGAAAGTTTCACTGCGGTTTATACAGGCGAGATTGAACTTGAATAGCCTTACGCTGCTGTTATCCGTATCTGCAGTGGGTGCGGGAGTATTCACTGCAACCGCTGATCGGGCAGTTGCCAGGGAACTTGATTCCGGTGAAGTAGTCCTTGATCTGGCACAGAATGTAGTTGTAACTGACGGAGAGGTAACAGTCAATTCAGACAGTGCAACAATCTGGCAGGATGCCGGAAATGCTCTGTTTCTCGGCAATGTAATCGTTTTAATGGATACTCTTACCGGAACTTGTGAATATCTGGAATATCTTAAGGACGCTGGAATGGTAACCATGACCGGTGATGTCATTCTTACTGACGGAGAGACAGTTGTTGAAGCTGAAGAGGTAGTTTATTTTCGCGGCTCAGCCAAGGCAACTGCAAGGGAGAATGTAATAATGACCGGCCCATGGTTTGGAAGGGTAGAAGGACAGTACGCACTGTATGACAGAGATAGGGGCAGTTTATTTGTAACGGTCGATCCTGTTCTCAGAAGGGCTGAAGATGGAGACAGTCTTATAGTTACTGCTGATAGACTCGAATTCTTCCCGGATGATAACAGCGCTGAGGCCCAGGGAAACGTTTTTGTTACAATGCCTGAAATGGACTTCACTTCTACGTCTGAGTATCTCAGGTATTTTGGTGATGAAGATCGTTTTGAACTGTTTGGTTCTCCGGTTCTACTCTTTGAAAAGGGAGATATGTCAGGAGACTGGATGGAGATCCTTCTGGAATCTTCCGGAGATCCGGAATCAGTAAGGATTGAAGGAGACGCTTCAGGGTATTTTCTCGATTCCGGTGTTGATCCTCCGGCTGAAACCTGGTTTTCCTCGGAGAGAGCGTTTTTTTCTTTTGAGGAGAGTGAACCTGACTCAGTGATGCTGACCGGTTTTGCATCTCTACAGATGAAATCAGGAGGAGAAGCGGCTTCAAGAGATGAGATGAATACTGTTCGGGGGAATACTTTTATCATTAAATTTGAAGACGGCAATGCAACCGAAGTAATAGTGTCCGGTTCAGTAACCGGAACATACAGCTACCGCGGAGGTAATCAGTGACTGCACGCCGGGAAATCATAAGCGACATAAAGATCCTGAGAACTGAGGATCTTGTTAAGAAATACAGGAAACGACCGGTTGTGAACGGTGTATCTCTTACTGTTGAAAGGGGAGAAATAGTTGGCCTTCTTGGTCCGAACGGAGCGGGGAAGACCACCACTTTCAATCAGATTGTCGGTTTCATTCGACCTGACTCCGGTGAAGTCTACATGGATAAAATCGTTATCACACATCTGCCGATGTACAAAAGGTGCAGACTTGGAATCGGTTATCTGCCGCAGGAATCCAGTGTGTTCAGGAAAATGACAGTATCTGATAATCTGATGAGTATTCTTGAAACGATGAAACTGGGAAAAAGTGAACGGAAACGAAGACTTTCCATTCTCCTTTCCGATCTGGGTCTGGAAAAGGTTGCGGATCAGAAAGCCTTTACATTGTCAGGAGGAGAGAGAAGACGTGTTGAAATTGCACGCGCTCTTGTAACAGAGCCCGCATTTCTTCTTCTTGATGAACCTTTTGCGGGGATTGATCCTATAGCTGTTGATGATATCCAGAGCATAGTGAGAAACCTCAGAACAAAAGGTCTTGGTGTTCTTATAACGGATCATAATGTAAGAGAAACGCTTGAAATCACTGATAGAGCATACATCATGTACGATGGGAAAATTCTTATTTCCGGTTCAGCAGCGGAACTTGCGCAGGATCCAGAAGCAAGAAAAATATATCTTGGTGAAAGGTTCAAGCTCTAATATGGTTGAACTCAGAATGAATCAGAGCCTGAGACTGTCTCAAACCCAGAAGCTTGTGCTGACACAGAAGATAAGACAGGCCCTGGAGATTCTTCAATTACCATCAACTGATCTTGAAAACCTCATAAGGAAAGAACTTCAGGAGAATCCACTCCTGGAAAAGGAACTTAACCAACAGAAAGAACCGGAGAAAACGGCTGAAAGCGAATCTCAGACATCCGAGGTTGATTCATGGGATGAAGAGCCATCCAGAAGTGACAGTGCGGAATCCGATCCTCTGGATATTCTCAAGCGCATTGAAGAGCACACCGGCGAGTACACACACAGCTCCAGACAGACTGATGATGATTCGTGGATGCCTGAACCGCCAAGTGAGTTAACTCTCTCCGAATATCTTCTTCAGCAGGTTTACGCACTCATGCTTCCAGGAGATCTGGAAGATGCAGTAGTTTACATTGTCTATTCTCTGAACAGGCATGGACTGCTTTTTCTCACTGAACAGGAACTCGAAGCAGGCTGGGACGGCAAGCCTGAATTACTGGTCAGGGCAATTGAGATCGTCAGATCTCTTGACCCTACAGGTGTTGGCGCCGAAGATGAAGTTGAAGCACTGGAGATGCAGCTGATAGAAATGGGTTACACAACCGACAGTCTTGAATATCGAATAGTAACCACTCATTTTGATGAGATGACGGAGAGAAGGATAAAACAGATTGCCGGCGCGGAAAACGTTTCACCGCATGAAGTACAGGAAGCAATTGACAGAATATCCATTCTGAATCCCTGGCCTGGAAACGAGTTCTCATCCAGCGCCAATGCTGCTGTCATACCTGATATCATAATCATCAGAGTAAAAGATCATTTTGAAGCTGTTCTGAATGACAACAGATTTCCGAGATTGATGATATCCGTCAGAAACAGGCAGATTCTTGAATCACCTAACACTCCTCCGAAGGAGAAGGAGTATGTGGTTAAAAAATTTCAGAAAGCATCCTGGTTCATTAAGGCAATCGCGCAGCGTCAGGAGACCGTCACAAGAATCGGCAATTTTCTCGCGGAGTATCAAAGCAATTTCTTTGAGCACGGGATTGAGGGTCTCCGGCCGCTCACCCTGCAGATAGTAGCGGATTCTCTGGGGTACAATCAGTCAACTATCAGCAGGGCTATCAATGGCAAATACCTTCAGTCGCCCAGAGGCATTTACGAAATTCGTTTCTTTTTCAGCAGGGCGCTCCCCGGTGAGGATGGAGATGTATCCAGCAGATCCGTGAAGGATGAACTGAGGAGGCTGATTAAACAGGAGGATAAGAGTAAACCTCTTTCGGACGCAAAACTTGCCCTGGCGCTGGAGGCTCTGGGTATGGAAGTCAAAAGACGGACAGTGGCCAATTACCGGCTGGATTTGAATATCCCATCTGCGAGACAGAGAAAGCGATACTGACAGACTGACGAGGGAGGAAATTGTGAATGATTTTTCAATGGAAATACTTCAGCTGGAATATCCTGAAGGATGCAACATCATTCTGGGGCAGTCTCATTTCATTAAAACAGTTGAAGACCTGTATGAAGCAATCATCGGAACTGTTCCGGGATCAGAGTTTGGACTTGCCTTTTCCGAAGCCTCAGGTCTAAGACTTGTCAGGAGTGATGGAACAAACCTTGAACTGAAATCCATTGCTGAGAAGAATCTTCTCAGGCTTGGCTGCGGACATACTTTCATGATCGTGCTGTCGAAGGTATTCCCGATACAGATTCTCAATCAGATAAAGAACGTTCCGGAGGTCTGCAGAATCTTCTGCGCAACCGGAAACCCCGTTCAGGTGATAGTCGCCAGATCAGATCAGGGTGGCGGAGTAATGGGAGTTATCGACGGTGAACCTCCATTTGCTGTTGAGATAGAGGAGGACATAGAAAATCGTCTCCAACTCCTGAAGAAAATTGGATACAAACGCTGACCCGCTATCTGCATCCGGCTTGTTGGGTTCTTTTTCATATATACTTCAATTTGAATCTGATAATTCCAAAGCAAACAGGTGTCCTGCAACAGATATTCCTGACAGATACATCGAAAAATCAATTCGGCTGTCATCCCT
>JAUVEU010000150.1 GCA_030594645.1 Candidatus Aegiribacteria sp. | reverse complement strand
ATCCCAGGATTTCTGGATCTCCCCACTCATCACCTCGGGAATATTGCCCTCTCTCCTGGCTTCATCTATCAATTCCCGGTTATAGATAAGCATGTCACTTGCCAGGACCCTTGCAAATCTGGCTGCTCTCTGCTCTTCACTGTCTTCAGCGATAGATACGTCTGATGCTTCTGGTATTTTACCTTTTGGGGGATTGATAATAAATATCTCAGAACATTTCCTGCATCGAAAACGCTTGGGGGAGTTTCCTATTTTATTTTCCGGAATATTATACTTACTATCGCAATTAGGACAGTTGACAATCATAATGTGTACCTCCTGCGCAAAAATCTGTTCAATCTGTTCACGCCTTCCCGAATATCATCATCCGACGCTGCAAAAGACAGTCTGATGTATCCTTCAGCTCCAAATGCAGAACCGGGTATTACCGCCAGTCCCTCTTCTTCGAGAAGTTCACTGCAGAATCCTGCAGTGTCATGTACAGCGGACAATCGGGGAAATACATAAAATGCTCCCTCCGGTCTTTCGAAGTGTATTCCTTCGACGTCAGAAAGTTTCGAACATATCATATCCCTTCTATCCCTGAAGGAGCGGTACATTTCGCTTTTCTCCTTATCAGCCTTTCCTTCAACGGCTGCAAGGGCTGCCCACTGAGAAATCGAACAGGGGTTTGACGTGGAATGCGCCTGCAGTATACCGGAGAGTTTTGACCATTCGGTATTTGCAAGTGAGTAGCCGATCCTCCATCCCGTCATGGCATAGGTTTTCGATACACCTGAAACAACTGCAGTTCTGGAGCTCAGTTCCGGTCTGTAATCAAGAATGTGGGGCACAGCACCTTCTGTATAAACGAGATCTTCATAAATATCATCTGAGATAACCCACATATCAGTATCGGCAATGGCATCTGCAATGCTTTTCATCTCATCAGCGGATGGAACGTACCCGGATGGGTTGGATGGGTAGTTCAGAAGCAGTCCGACAGCACCCTTGTCCGCTGCTTTATTTATTTCTTCAGGATCAATGCTTATTTCCGGGACAACGGGGATTCCTCCAGAAGCCTTGACCATTTCGGGATAACTGACCCAGTATGGCCTTGGAAGAAGCACTTTGTCCCCTGGATTCACTGCCGCTCTGATGAGATTGGCAAGATCGTGCTTCGCGCCGCAGCTTACTACTACATTTGAAGAGTTCCATTCGATATTCCTTCTTATTGAATAACTTTCTGCTACAGCTTCTTTCAACTCAAGTATACCGGTACTTGGAGTGTAACCGGTTTTCCCATCCAGTATCGCCTTTATCCCTGCTTCAGCTATAGGTGCAGGTGTAGGGAAATCAGGCTGGCCTGCGGTCAGGGATACAATATCTCTTCCC
The DNA here is from genome assembly GCA_030594645.1 of Candidatus Aegiribacteria sp. GTDB lineage: Bacteria > Fermentibacterota > Fermentibacteria > Fermentibacterales > JCC-6 > Aegiribacteria. The sequence goes on along the minus strand of JAUVEU010000150.1, from coordinate 1,316 downwards.
GCTTTTTTCAGTTCCTTTGCTTTTGCACTTAACTGAAGTGTCGCAGAAGGTGATAGTGACATGATAGTTCTGGAGTATTTCATAAGTCATCCGTTTCCTACAGCATACCCGAATTGTTTTTCTAGTGCTATCTTCACGCATTTCGTAACCATGGTTGAAAGATCTCCACCATACTTCGCAATCTCTTTCACAAGCGTGGAAGAGAGATACATTCTGTCTTCCGATGGCATAAGATAAAGACCTGTTATCTCTGGTGCCAGTCTTCTATTCATCAACTGCATCTGAAATTCGTACTCAAAATCAGAATTGGCACGCAGTCCTCTTATGAAAGTATGATAATTCTTCCTGCTCATATACTCAACCAGCAGGGAATCGAATGAAGATACTTCAATTTCAGAAAGATTCATCTCCTCGAGAGATTCCCTGAGAAGCTCTACTCTCTCTTCAACCGGGAAACAGAGAGATTTAATAGACCGTGTCACAACTGCAACTTCAATTTCACTGAAAATACCGGATGCTCTTCTAATAATGTCCAGGTGTCCGAGGGTTAAAGGGTCGAACGTGCCGGGATAGATAATTCTCATCGTACTTCCTTAACTGTTTTCCAGCATAAGTAGCTGTCCCCGTATTTTCTTTCTGTCCAGCATTCCTTCAGCAAACCTGCCTCTCCGCATTCTACGAATACCGCTCCATCAGTCTTTATAACAGCATTCCACTCAAAACCGTCTATCCATTCGTAGAGCCTGCTGTACCTGTATGGTGGATCTATATATACGATATCAGGTACGGAATCCGTGTTTTGAATATACTCTCTTACGCTGCTTGTAATAACTGCCGCGTCATCCTTAGCGTTATGCTCTCTCAGAAATTTTCTTATGAACGATGTTGATCTATGATTCTTATCAACGAATACACAATAGGATGCCCCCCAGCTTAGAGCTTCAAGACCTACTGCCCCCGTTCCTGCACACAGGTCCCATACAACTGCAGAATCAACGAGAGTTCTACCCGCAATATCCAGAAAGGCTCCCCTTAGCAGTGAGGAAGTCGGTCTGCAGAGATTAGACGAGGGGCGGAGAATGTGGCCTTTCCACTTTCCCCGCCCCAGTCTGATCACAGTGGCCTTGTTTTAGTAAGGCCTGATAATGTGTGGAGTAACGAATATTACAAGCTCAGTACTTTCTTCGCGTTCCGAATTGTAGGAGAAGAGCAGATCACCGAGCAGTGGAATACTTCCAAGTATCGGTATGGCTCTTCTTACAGTTGTCTGCTTGCTTCTCATTATTCCACCGATAACAGCTGTAGCACCATCGTCT
>JAUVEU010000020.1 GCA_030594645.1 Candidatus Aegiribacteria sp. | reverse complement strand
AAAGAGTTATAATAATATCGGTATAATTTACGATGAGTGGAAGGAATATGATCAGGCTCTTGATTACTACTTAAAGGCTCTGCGATTCTTTGAGGACCTCGGAGATGAGCAAGGCATTGCTATTTCTTACAACAACATCGGAACAGTTTATGAAACGCAGGGAGATTCCGCTCGTGCGCTCGAACATTATCAAAAGTCATTGGGAATCAAGGAAAAGATCGGAGATGAAAAGGGTATCGCCGGCTCCTACATGAACATTGGGAACCATTTCGAGAATCATAAAGATTCCGAACCGGCATTGGAATACTATCTAAAGGCTCTGGACATTTACATGAAGATCGGGGATAAACGAGGCATTGCGGATTCTAACAACCAAATCGGTCGTCTTCACACTCGACTTGAGCACTACGATTCAGCGCTGGTCTATCTGCAAAAGGGTTTGGAGCTTGCTAAGAAATCAGGGATAATGGACTGGGAAACAAACAGTTATAAGTACCTTTTCGAACTATGTCAGGCACAGGGTAATTTCAAACAGGCCCTGGATTTCCAAAGCAAATACAGCGAATTGAGAGAGAAGATCTTCAGCGATACTACTGCTGAAAAGATCGCGCAGATGCAGGTTAGATATGAGACCTCGAAAAAGGAAAAGGAAGCAGAGATCTATCGAGGCATTTTTACAAACACCGTCATAGGAATGTACAGAATTACTCCCTCGGGAAGCATACTTATGGCCAATTCGGCGCTGGTAAGCATGCTGGGATATTCATCATTTGATGAGTTAGCACAGCATAATCTTCATGATGTGAGGTATGACTCTGAGCATTTGCATCTCGGTCTCAGTGAGCATCTTAAAGATAAGGAAGTTGTGCTCGGATTAGAATCGCTCTGGTTCAGAAGGGATGGCACTTCCCTCTTCATCCGCGAAAGCTCAAGAACTGTTCGGGATGAATCAGGAAATGTCCTGTATTATGAAGGGACCGTCGAGGACATCACCGAACGGAAACGGGCAGAGGACGCACTGCGTGAGAGTAACACCAGAAATGAAGCACTTCTTGCCGCCATGCCCGAGATGATGTTCGTTCTTTCAAGAAACGGAACTTACATGGATTTCAAAGTAGAAACTGAAGACGATCTTTCCATTCCGCCAGAGGAAATCATCGGAAAGAATCTATCGGATGCCGGATTTTCAGAGGATGCAGTTAAATTCATCCTTGATCAGATTGAAAACACTCTGAAAACGGGAACTACGCACAGTTTCGAGTATGAACTTAACATTAACGGTTCCGATAATACTTTTGATGCCCGTATCGTTCCGTTCGGGGAAGATAAGATCCTGGCAACAGTACGAAACATTACCGAGAAAGCAAAAGCGGAGGAAGAACTCCGGAAACTACAGAAGATCGAGAGTATCGCTACTCTGTCAGGTGGCATAGCACACGATTTCAACAATATCCTCACCGGGTTATTCGGTAATATCTCAATGGCGAAAATTAAGCTTTCCAAAGATCATCCCGGATTCAAATCTCTTGAAGAAGCAGAAAACTCCATGAACAGGGCTATTCATTTAACCAGACAGCTACTGACCTTTGCAAGCGGCGGTGAATTTGTCAGAGAGGATATCGGCCTTTACGAATTAATTCGGGGGGTCTCTGGATTTGACCTGTCAGGCAGTAATGTAAAGCCTGTTTTCAAGCGAGCGGAAGACCTTTGGATAACTAAAGCGGACAAAGGACAGATGCAGCAGGTATTCTCCAACCTGATAATAAATGCTGACCAGGCAATGCCCGATGGCGGACATCTGTATATCACACTGGAGAATGCTGAGGTCTTGATGAATGAATTGCCGAATCTCAGCCCAGGCAAATATATCAAAGCCACAATACGTGACGAAGGAACAGGTATAGACCGGAAGCATCTTGACCGGATATTCGATCCTTACTTCAGCACCAAGCAGACTGGCAGCGGTCTGGGGCTGGCTACGGTTTATTCAATAATAAGCAAGCACAAAGGATATATAGGAGTTGATTCGAAGCCCGGTACGGGAACAGCTTTTACGCTATACCTCCGTGCCTCTGAATCACGGCAGCTGCCGGAAATGAAGCAATCCGGAGCAAAACCCTCAACACCGGAGCAAACAGCCAGGATACTTGTGATGGATGACGAAGAAATAATCAGGAAAATATCAAAAGTAATGCTTGAAGAATGCGGATATACAGTAGATTTTGCCTCTGATGGAAAAGAAGCAATAAAGAAATACACATCTGCTGAAAAAAAAGGCCGACCATTTGATATCGTTATTATGGATTTGACTATTCCAGGTGGTATGGGCGGTAAGGAAGCGGTCAGGAAACTTCTTTCTATTTACCCCGAAGCAAAATCTATTGTTTGCAGCGGTTATGCAAAGGATCCTGTTATGGCTGATTTCGACGAATACGGATTCAAGGGCAAGCTTGTTAAACCGTTTAAGATAAGGACTTTAATAACTGAGATAACCCGCGTAATAGAGATGGAATGAGATGAGTGTCCATCTCTGAAATCGAACTTGCACATACTTATGCAGGTTTGGCAGAATGCACATATACTTTCAAAGTTTAACTGATTACGAAAACCCTTTCATTATGGAGGAATTCAAATGGCTGATGGAAATGTGACTCTGGAAATGTACGCTGAACTCTGCGCCCTTATGGCTGACACAGGTGGTAATATTGAAAAGGAGAACCAGATAGCACTTGCTAAGGGAGTCAATCCTGGGGACTGGAAGGAAGCTAAGGAACACTATACTGCTATAATGCAGGATCCCTCAGATATGGGAAAAACTGCCATGGCTTTCATGCCGCTTTTCCAGGCTGCTCAGGCCCGTATCCGGGGTGGTGGTGAACCCGGCAGTCTTGAGATGTATGCCAGGGTACATGCCGAAATGATCCACCGGAAGGATCCCGATGATCCATACAAAAAGCTTGATCATATGATAGTTATCGAAGAGAACGGGTTCACTCATCCTGAGTGGCTGGAGATGGAAGGCTACTGGACTCCACGAGTAGGATCTGATGAATTTCCTGAGTTCGACCCGGAGCTGGCTATGAAATTCCGTGAACTCATTCAGATGGAAGCTGACCGAATAAATGGTATAGTCCGGGAATAGTATCATAGTCAGGTATCAAATGAACCTCTTACTCTGAAGGATGCTTCAGTACCGGCAGGCAGACCCACATCCCAGAACAAATTCCCCAGAATAATTCGTCCTTCATACCTGCCGGTACCTGAAATATGCTTAATACTTCACTAAACAATGGTTAATATAAATATTTGTTCAGTTTGAGTATTAAGTAAACAACATACATGCAAAAAACATGCCATTACATAATAGTAATATTAATATCTATTTTTATAATTATAGCGTCATATAATATGTGTCGTCCGGCGAAGTGCAAGACTTTCTATATAGTCTGCAATATCAACGAACCATCCGGTACTTGCACTGTCAGCATCAACGCAGATATATTCATTTCTCACATATCATTATCAGTTTATTCATTTGATTTTCTTAAGGAGAAGCAATGCAGCCGGTTAAAAGTTTTTCAGAGATGAAAAAAATGGCCACGGTATTACCTTCCAGAAGAGTAGCAGTGGTAAGGGCTGATGAAACTGAAACCCTGACCGCCGTTATGACAGCAGTAGAGGGAAATATGATCGATGCCGTTCTGATAGGCGGATCTGATGCAATCAAACGTTCAGCTGACGAGGCTGGAGTTGATATAAGCGGCATGGATATCATCGAAGCTGCAGAAGACAAACCTGCTGCGGAAAAAGCGGTTGAGCTTATCCGAAACGATGAGGCCCATGTTATAATGAAGGGGCTTGTTGCAAGTTCTATCTTTCTGAAAGCAATACTGGATAACGAGAAAGGCATTCGAGGTCCTGGTCTTCTTAGCCATGTAGCGGTTTTTGATATCCCAACATATCCAAAATTACTTACTGTAACCGACGCAGGTATGAATATCAAACCGAAACTTGATCAGAAAGTCCTGATCCTGAAAAACGCCATTACAGTCGTAAATGCTCTCGGAATTGATCTTCCGAAATCAACCTATTTATGCGCAAAAGAAATACCCTATGAGAAAATGCCCCGCACGATGGAAGCTGCAAAGATTAAAAAAATGGTTGAAGATGGTGAAATTACAGGTACCGATTTTGATGGTCCGCTTGCCATGGATCTTGCAGTTTCTCCGGAAGCGGTAAGAATCAAAAAGATAAAAAGTTCTGTGGCGGGTCAGGCAGATATTGTACTGCTGCCGGACATAGAGTCCGCAAACATCCTATATAAGACGCTGCTTTTCCTGTCAAACGCTGAAGGTGCTGCCGTGATAATGGGCGCAACACATCCTGTAACGCTTACATCCCGTGCAGACTCGGCGGAATCCAAACTGTGCTCGCTCGTTCTGGCTGGAATTGTGGCTTCTTACCTTGAAAGCTGCCCGGTCAATCAGTCATAAGAACATTCAGTAATCAGCCAGATTCTGTCCGGCGGCAAAAGCCTTTTCCATCAGTTCCTCATCCTCTTCTATCTGCTCTTTGTCCGAGGTGGCGCAAGCCTGTATCGTTTCCGTGACATTCAATCCGACCATACCCCAGGCGCTGATCATACTATCGATCTGTGCCCGGAAGAGTTCCGGATCATCCGCTCCCTGAGTTACAACGAAGACAGTTTTTCTGCTTCCAAGTCTCTTTTCAAAGTTGTCTCCGATGAAACTGAACAACCTGTCCGTAAAAGCCTTCATCTGAGCGGTCATGTAATAGAAATAGATAGGCGTGCCGAGCACTATGCAGTCAGAGTTGCGGATCTCATCAAAAAGCGGTTTCATATCATCATCCTGAACACATATACCTGTTTTCCTGCATTTCATGCACGCGTGGCACCCGTTGATATCAAGTAAACCGATGTGGAAAATGGACGTATCAGCCCCCTTATCCTCAGCTCCGTTGAGTACCTGCCTGACCAGAGCATCGGTTGTACCCTCGGTTCTTGGACTTCCAACAAATGCTACAACTTTCATCCTCTTCTCCTTATCAATATTCCCAGTCGTTGCTTGGTTTCGGCAGGCGGAGTACTTCATCCAGCTGTTTCAGAAAATCCTCCGATCCGGCAAGATCATCTGTTACCGCAAGCCCTGAAGCCGGTCGGACGCCGAACCACATCCTGGTAAATGCGCCTACCGAAGCTTCCAGCACAGGAAGACCGCTCTGATGGCCCTTCTCTGCTCTTGATTCCGGTCCTAGAGTAACGGTATAACTGCCTGATATCCCCCGCCAGGGAGCGTCCTCTGCAAGATATCCTTCAATTGGATCTTTCAATTCGAGATTGAAAGAAACACTACCCCCTGGGAGAAATGTCTTAGCCATGCACTTTTCCAGGTCGCATATCCGAATCTGCCAGTACGCAAGAGCCCGATGACTTGTTTCGAATTTTGACTTCCTCGTTTTTCTCATGTGTCTGAAAGGAGTTCGTATCAGATCCTGTATCTGGATGGCAACAGGTTCGTTCAGCCGGATGAGAGAGACCTGGTCACCAAGGTTCCTGATAAGGGCAAGCAGTTCAAGAAACTGAAAATAGTCTTTGTAGGACATCCATGACACCGAGTAAGGTCCATTCTCTCCTTCTACGTGACCGCACCAGAAATGATGAGAGAGGTTTTCCCCTTCATAATCCATGTAACCAAGCCCGAAACCATTCTTGCTCCACTCCATTTCAGCTCGAGTAAGTTCCTCCCTGAATAGCGTTGTGTTGCCGTGAGCCTGAAGCCTCCTCAGGCGTGATCTGTGGACCAGCGCATAGTCATCCTTTGTCAGCCTGATGGGAGCAGGCGGGTGAATATCGATTTTAAGGCTTGACGGGTCGAGCCCGATCCAGGATTCATACGTTCCGGTACCGAATCCGAGCCTGTCGTAATATCCCTGTTCAAACATGCCCAGTCCCGCAACCAAAGCCCCTTCAGCAGCATCGAGCGCGATAAGCTCAGCTGTAAGTCGTCCCGCTAATCCCTGCCTCCTGCCGGCATATCCCGTGGTAACACCGCATACCGCGCAGAACGAAAGATCCTGTTCAAGATAACGGAGGGAACCGGGGGAGGAAACTACAAGCGATTCCGGTCTGCCGTTCAGATCACCCACAAGCGCACGGCAACCGGCGAGAAAGGTGTCCATGATTTTTCCCTGATCCTTATCGATCCATCCAACCTCACGCCATATCCTGTGGCAATCCTTCTGATCCCGTTCGCTGTCATATAATCTGTGTATCATTCTGTTCCTTTAACCAGCATGTCTAAACAACCATATCCATCATTATGAATTTAATGAAAAACCGGAAACTCTGACAACTTCACATATACAGATGGCAGATTGAAATCGTTGACTGAAATGATCTGTTTATGCGTTCTTATTACGGTTCCAGTAACGCACTGTTGGAACAATCACAGCGGATGCTCCACAGATAACAGCTGCTGCGGTTGCGATTGCAGCACCAAGCGCTCCGTATTTTGGAATGAGCAGAAAATTCAGTAAAAGGTTCATACCTGCAGAGACCATAACGCTGTACATTGAATAAGAAGGTTTTCCCATTCCAAGAGACATCACAGAGAAAAGGCTTCCAAATGGACGGATCACAGACAATGAACCCAGTACAATCAAAACAGGCCAGGCAAATGTGTATTTGCCCTGATAAAGGAAGTGCAGTAACGGTTTTGAAAAGACAGTATACAATATTACAACAGGAAGCTGAATCAATTCGATAATAAGAATTCCACTGAGCACCCGCTTGAGGATTCCATCCCTGTTCCCCTGTCTCCACATTCTTGATACAAGAGGCAGAAGAATCATATTAGCTGCAATAGAAAGATTCATCACAAAAGCGGTCAGGGTTCGGCATGCTCCATATCCTGCCACTTCAGATGGAAGAGCTAGTTTCCCGAGAACCAGAATATCAGTTCTGGTATAGACGAAATTAGCGAGTCCTGTGCCGAGAGAAACAACGGCAAAACCCAATACGATCCTCATTGAACCGGGTGATATACCCAGGGCGGGAGATACAAGGTCTCGTGCCAGCCAGACGTTTATCAGAAGAGCCGCGACGTTACCGGCTATCATCGCTCCAAATATCTGAAGGGGACTGTTGAGAGAACCGTTCAGGATCATCCACCCGACAGCACCGGTTCTGACCGCGAATGAAGCAATGTCAACTATCATGACATCTTTCATCCTGTGCTTTGCCACAAGAAGGCTTCTTGGAAGCTGAGATGCTGTACTGACTATAACAAAAAGAGCAAGAACTTCAGGAATCCCTGCAATATCAATATCACTGTAAAAGGATTGAAGAAGCCCGCTGCCGAAAACAAGAAGCGCCGCTGTAATTATTGCCATACCGGAGGCAAGGACTATCCCCGCATTAGCCAGTTTCTGCTCTCTTTCGGTATCACCCTCTGCAGCAAATTTGATAATCGCCTGAAGAACAAACCCTCCGCCGAAAAGGACACCGAACAGCTGAACACTCCTTGCCAGGGCGTAAGCAGCAAAGGTTTCCTCCGGAAGAACCCGGACAATGAGTATTGCTACCAGTCCCCACAATACAAGGGTTCCTCTGCTGACCAGAGCTGGAACTCCGAGTTCAACTATCTGCTTTTTAAATTTCAGAATTTCATTGAACATTGTTATCTAGCCCGGATCCGTTACAAGTACTCGTGGCGAAGCGGTGAAGATTCCTGTGGATACGAGGCTTTCGAAAGCAGACTCCGGAGGCTCGGGGACATGCAGGCTCTGCTGCGTGTCCCCGAAAAGTACGTCGAGGACGGATGCTTGAGTATAACGAAGTAGACACTGGTATATACATCGCTGCAGTAGAGTATTTGTGATGGATTCGGGCTGATTGGATGATCAGCGGATTTCCCCTGAACCGCGCTTTTTATCTTTGATTAAAAATAGCTGCTTACCAGTAGTTTTCAGAATACCTCTCCAGAAATCCCCTGTTGATTCACTTTCGAGAAGCTGCTTTGCATAGGTAACTACAGTAAGCCAGAGAAGTGAGAGAATAAGGGCAATAAAAGTATTTGTTATGACAAGCATAGCGCGTTTCGGATATGACCGGAGAGCCATTGGTACTGCGGGAACCAGAACTTCAAGAGTGGGGCTTTCCTTTGCTTCCTCAAGCCTCAGTGATTCCAGCTCCTGCCGCAGCATCAGATATATTATGCGACGTGTTTCAAGGTTGATTGAGATATTTTCATACTCCTTCAGCATCGATGGAATGCTGTCCAGACCTGGAAAGAGACTGAGACTGTCTCCGGATGTCATTCTGGTATTCAGAGTACTCCTGAGGAATGCGACTTCTCGCGCTATCTCCGAATAAGCGGAACTGGAGTGCGACATGGTTCCGCTTACACCTGACAGTTCCGCCTCGGCAAGAAGAAGTTCTGTCTCGAGTGCACCAAGTAATCCGATTGTCTGCGAACCCTGCTCTTCTGGAAAAATGAGCCCTGTTTCCTCCCGGAACCGCTCCATTCTGTTCTGCGCTACAAGAAGTGACTCTTCCGCTGTTTCCACGGATTCCTCTGCGAGAATTCTGCTTCGCCTGGCTCTGCTGGTTATAATGACGGAGAGTTCGTCGTTCGCGAACGCGATAATATCGTTCACCATAGCTGCTGCTTCTTCTCTGCTCCTGCCTTCTGCAGATACAACGATCAGGCCTTCAGGAGTGAGATCAACTGATATCCATTTCTGCATTCGGTCAAGGGCGAGATCAATATTCGGGGATTTGAAATGTTCAAAAAAATCGTACTTCAGCATTATTTTTTCAATCACTATCCTTGAAGACAATATCTGCTGGACAAGATTGATATCCATTCCTCCCGGTGTCCCTGCGCTCAGTGCGCTTCCGAGGCCGCCAAGCCCTCCGGGTAAAATGTTTCCGGCAATTGCTCCGAGATCCGCCATCTGAGATAGAGAGCCGGATTCTCCAGGAACCATAGCAAGGGCTGATGCGCTCCACCGCTTCTCTCTTGTCAGAGCCCATACAGAACTCGCTATCGCGACAATGATGCACAGAAGGATAATTTTGCGAAGATTTAACGCTATTGAGCTTAACCAGTTCCCTGCAAAAGTGTTTCTCATATTATTCTGCATCTTCTATACTCTATTTCGATATTGCATATACTGTTACACCAATCGACACTATTGTCCCGAAAACAGAAATCAGATCTTTGTTTCTTGAGAACCAGTTATAACCAACATTGATTCCATCTCCTGGAAGCAGCGTCAGATCCTCTATAGACCTATCCGGTTCAAATTCAATTCCGTTCCGGAATATGGAGATATTAGAACCTGCTTCATTCGATAACCCTCCAGCAGCAATAATATAGTTGAATACGGTGCTCTCCGGTCTGTATACTACCGATCCAGGAATACTTACAGCTCCAGCAACAACTATTGAATCGCTCATCATTACAAGCAGTATTGTATCTCCGGGGAGAATCAGCTGTTGAAGAATACCAATGCTGTCAGCCCAGACAGGAAAATGACCACTGTTTCTGACGATCCTGGTCTCGGACAGATTCACATTCCCCGGCAAACCTCCCATACGAACAACAAGAGACTCGAAATTATCGTATGGCGCGAGTTCCCAGGTTTCAAATGAGTGAATCCTTTCAGGAATCTCATCAGGTGTTGCCGGATAAGTCAAATCTGAGCGAAGAAGGAATACAGGATTTGTACATACATCAAAAAGAACACTCGCATTATTGGTCAAAAAAGGATCCACAGTATGGAACCCGGTTTCTCCGGAAATATGCAGATCGACTTCGAGAGTATCGCCGACAGCCGTATACAGTTTCCCGATCCTGGAACCGTAAGCGGAAATGCCTCCTGCCCTCAAAACCAGGTCAGAAACTTTGTCGAGTGATGTCATGATATATGTTCCGGGTTCATTAACCATGCCTCGAATACTTGCTCTCAACATGCGAGGTTCAGAAAGTGAGAGTGTAATATTCAATGACGGATAGAATCTTGAAACTGTCCTTTGCAGAGCATACTGTGACTGCTCGATCGTAAGGCCATCCACATCAACGGCTCCTATACCTGATACGGACAGATAACCATCGGAGCCGATGCGGCTTTCAGCCCATGGAAGAACTCCCGCTACCAGTAACGCTTCTGTGCAGCCACCCTCTATTACAACTGATACGACATCACCCGGACCAAGGATATATGAATTTCTGTCCACCTGTTCGAGAACAGAAATGCTGATGCCTGAACCGCTTGAAACAGGCGGAGAAACACTTTGCAAAAGTATCATGAGTATTGTAAAGAACATAAATTTACCAGTCCCCGTAAAACAAAGTACAGTAATACATTACATTTAATCCTGTCTGGAAGTCCCGGTTTGATACCCGGTCTTCCTGAAGTACTCGATTGTGGTATCCAGACCAGTTTCCAGGCAGACGACTGGTTTCCAGCCAAGTTTTTCGTTCGCCAGGGATATGTCCGGCTTTCTGATCTTGGGATCATCCATCGGTAAATCCCTGTAAACGATTGTACTCTGTGTTTTGATTCTCTCCAGTACAAAACCGGCAAACTCCCGGATAGTCATCTCTTCAGGATTGCCTATGTTCACCGGTCCCTCGAAATTACTCATCATTAAACGCACCAGTCCGTCAACCGTATCTGAAACAAAGCAGAAACTCCGAGTCTGGCTGCCATCACCAAAGACTGTAAGGTCATGGTCGGACAATGCCTGTGAAATGAAAGCGGGTACAACTCTTCCGTCATCAGCTCTCATTCTGGGTCCGTAAGTATTGAAGATTCTGGCGATTTTCGTATTTGTTCCATGAAAGCGTCTGTACGCGAACGTAAGGGCCTCCGCGAACCGTTTTGCCTCGTCATAAACTCCCCTTGGGCCTACTGGATTCACATTTCCCCAGTAATCCTCCGTCTGAGGATGAATAAGAGGGTCTCCATAGACTTCACTGGTTGATGCCAGCATGAAACCGGCATTCTTTTCCTTTGCGAGACCCAGGGTTTTATGAGTTCCCAGCGATCCGACTTTCAGCGTTTGAATCGGAAAGGCAAGATAGTCAGCCGGACTTGCGGGAGAAGCAAGGTGAAAAATGAAATCAAGCTTTCCCTGTACAAAAATATAGTTTGTCACATCATGATGAATGAACGAGAAACTGCCGTTACCGGCCAGATGCGCGATGTTATCTGTCGACCCTGTAATAAGGTTATCCATCGCCACCACTTCGTGTCCTTCAGAAAGCAGTCTTTCACAAAGGTGGCTGCCAATGAAGCCGGCACCGCCTGTTACAAGTATTCTCATCTATTCTCCCGGGAATTGCCCAATCTCTCAGAATACATAACTTTGTAATATTCCCTGAATCTGCCTGATTTAATCTCTTCCCACCAGGCACGATTACTAATATACCATGCGACTGTAAGTTCAAGCCCCTCTTCAAAGGAAATCTCAACCTTCCAGCCAAGCTTCTCTTCTATGGAACTGACGTCAAGAGCGTACCGTCTGTCATGTCCGGGGCGGTCATCAATATACCTAACAAGACCCCGATCAGCATCTGTTGCCGCGAGTATGCCATCGGTCACTTCCCTGTTGGTATGCTCTTCCCCTGCTCCGATGTTGTAGATGGAGCCCGGAACAGGATTATCAAGTATGAGCATCAGTGCCCGGCAGTGATCTTCCACATACATCCAGTCTCGACGGTTCAGACCGTCTCCGTACAATGGAAGAGGTTCTCCGTCCAATGCGTTTGTAATGAAAAGGGGGAAGAGCTTTTCGGGATACTGCCATGGGCCGTAATTATTCGATGCCCTCGTTACCACAACGGGTGTTTTATAGGTCGTCCAGTAGCTCATGGCCAGCAGTTCTCCGCCGGCCTTGGATGCCGCATACGGACTTCTCGGGGCAAGCGTATCACCTTCTCGAGATTTTCCTGATTCAACGCTGCCGTACACTTCATCAGTAGATATCTGAAGGAATAGATTCCGTTTTTCTTTCCTGAATTCCTCAAGAAGAACCCTGACACCTTCAATGTCTGTCCTGACAAAAGAGGAGGAATCATCAATGGATCTGTCCACATGAGTTTCAGCTGCGAAATTGACAACTGTGTCGCATCCATTCATCGCTTCGGATACCGCATCCGGATCGCAGATATCTCCCCTGATAAATGTGTAGCGGGAGTTGTCTTCCAGGTCAGAGAGATTTTCCCTTCTGCCGGCATATGTCAGCTTATCAAGAACAGTAACCTTCCATGAAGGATTCTGATTAATTACCATTCTTGTAAAATTGCTTCCTATGAAACCCGCGCCGCCTGTGATGAGAAGTTTCATATCTTTCTCCCGACCCTCAGTTCCCTTGCTCTGATCCCGGCCTGCAGAAGACCGTCAATGCTGCTTCCGGAATCCGCCCACCAGCCTCCAATAATATCCGCCATGAGTTTACCGGCGCTCAGATAAGCGTTGTTGATATCGGTGACCTCTAGTTCTCCCCTCGCGGAAGGCTTAAGCGCATCAATAACTTCAAATGCATAATCATCGTACATGTATACACCAATGACGGCATAGTTGCTTACGGGGCATTCAGGTTTTTCAACTATTGATATGATCCTGTCTCCCTCGATCTCAGCTACTCCGTAATCTCTTGGATTACTCACTTCCTTCAGAAGTATTCTCGCTCCATTCTCCTGCTTCCGGAACGTTTCCACATATTGCTCAAGCGAATCCTCAAGAATATTGTCACCCAGGATAACAACGAATTTATCACCGCCGACAAATGCTTTTGTCAGACCTATCGCTTCCGCTATGCCGCCTTCTTTAGTCTGATAGGCATAATTAAGAGTGTTGAGTCCGAAATCTGATCCATCACCAAGGAGCCGGAGAAAATCTCCTGCGCTGTTCCCGCCTGTAACCAGCATTACATCACTGATCCCCGCCTCAGCAAGCTTCTGAAGAGGGTAGAAAATCATCGGCTGATCATAAACAGGCAGCAGATGCTTGTTTGTTATACTGGTCAGCGGCCTGAGCCGTGTTCCAAGTCCCCCGGCAAGAACAACACCTTTCATGGAATCAACCTCTTCCGGTTTTTATCGAACAATCGCAAGTTTGAAGAATCTGCTTTCACCATCCTGTGAAATCCGTACAATATACGTTCCCGACGCCACAGGTTCACCACTGTCGTCATAACCATCCCATGAGAACATGTCCCTGTTCTGTGACACGGACTCATAAACAAGCTCTCCCCTGAGGTCAAACAGATGGAAATCCAGAGATGTATTCGGAAGCCCTGCAATTCCCAGTACTTCTCCTGCTCCAGGGACAAACGGATTGGGATATACCGTTGCTGTTTCTATGTTGCCGGTCATTCCCTGTTCGAGATAAAGTTTCCAGAGACCATGATCTGTAACAATGTAGAGCAATCCATTATCCACATCGCAGACAGCGTTCCTGATATCAATGGATTGTAATGGTGAGTTCAGTGTATTGTACTCTTCAAGGGTTCCATCGGGATAAATCCTGTAGAACCCTTCTGAAGAAGCAACCCAGAGACAGGATAAATTGTCAAAACAGAGCATATATATATTACCGGAGATGCCTTCTACATCTATGAATGTTTCTTCTCCTGATTTCAGCACAGCGAGACCGCCGGTTGTTCCCACATAGAGATCTGCATTTCTTGAAAGGGCTATCGATTGCACATCCCCTGATGGTAATCCCTGCGGCGTGCCTGCGGAATACAGGACCTGACCTGTAAGAATGTTTCCTTCAACCAGTCCCAGTTCGGTTCCCATCCATGCTATTGTAGATGAGGGCGTCGCCGCAACATCCCGTACATAACCTGATGGAAGACCGTCAGATGGTTCGAAGGCTTTCCATGACGCAGTAGTCTCCTCTCCGGGTGTCCAGGAGAGTCTTACTACTCCGCTGGGTTCGGATGGCGTTTCCCAGTACGGTTCCTGAGCGAACCACACCTCTCCGGATGATGAAATCGCTGCGCTTCTGATCTGATTGTTCAGAAGACCGCTGTTCTCAGTATCCCAATTGACAAAAACATCATCATCTCTCTCTGGTGTCCCATTCCAGTCCAGCCAGGTTACACCATAGTGCCAGGAAGCAATAAACACTCCTCCGGAATGATCCGCCAGACAAACGAACACCTGATCCTTGCTCGGTAATTGAGATCCGAACTCTGTCCATCCATACTGGCTGAGAACTCCGGCTCCCCTGTGATTACTTGTTACCCAGATATCCTCTCTGGAATCAATATCCACCGCCAGCAGGTCATTGGACAGTATTCCTGCAGGCCGGGTATTGTACCATGAATCAAGAAGGCCGATTGCGACCCCGTTACCTGATGCTCTGTTCTCAGAGAATCCTGACACCTGTGCAATTATGAGGCTGTCAGTGGATAACCAGCATATGTCCTGAATCATCTGTCCTACCAGTCCGTACGTTCCTCTGTTCCATTGGGAACCATCGAAAATACAGACATCACCCTGACCCCCAACTGCCAGTTTACCCTCATTATAGGAAAGCGAGACCGGATAATTTCCAGGATACGTCTCATCAGTCTGCCAGTCCTGACCGGCAACCAAGAAATGCAGGCCTGTTGGGGAAGCGGCCCAGACAGTGTCACCTGTAACGAGAAGATCGAAAGCTCCAATTTCCGAAGCGGATGGAAAACTGAGCCATGAACCCGAACTCCCTGGGTAAAGATCTTTTCTGAGCATTACGATACCGTTAGACGTGCCCACAATAAGTCCGGAATCCACAGAGGCGATACAGTTAATGATATCTGAGGGAAGTCCGCCGCCAGTTGAAAATATTGTCCAGACATTGAAGTAGCCAAGATCCTTGCTGCAGAGCCCTTCGCTTGTACCGACCCAGATCGTCGTATCCGGGAGAATACAGGTAATCTTCAGAGAAATCGGCAACCCTTCAAGCTGTCCGTAATGCTGAAATCCTCCAGATGAGAGCTGCACATCAATTCCTCCGCCATTAGTCCCAATCCAAAGATTCCCTGATTCATCTCTGGCAAGACATCTTACATCACTTATAGAAAGTTCCCCCGGGCAGGTCCATGTTGAGTCCCAGAATACTGTATCGGCCCCGAGCGTTCCGAAAATTACTCCACCGCTTGTTGCTCCCGCAAATTGAGTATCTTCAACAAGTATTTCACTGACTCCGCCTAAATGCGTAAAGTGCTCCCAATCGGATATTCTACCTGTAACCAATACGCTGAAGATCATCAGAAGGGTCATATTCTCTCCTCCCACCATGAAAACAGTCTGCTCAAGCCAGTGTTTCTGTTGACCTCCGGTTTCCAGCCGAGCAAAGAGTTCAACCTGGATGGATCGCCAACCTGAAATTCCACATCAACCGGACGGAACAGTTCAAGGTCAACTTCAAGTTCAATATCATGTCCGGAAATTTCAATAAGCATATTAACCATATCTCCAATACTGTTTCCTGTTCCTGAACAAACATTATAAATACTGCCGGACTGCCCTCTGTTAAGGATATACCTGTATGCTCTTGCCACATCCGATACATAAAGATAGTCACGCACTGGTCTGAGGTTTCCTACCCGTATCCGCTTTGATCCACTTCTGGCTGCCTCGATAATACGTCTGCAAAATGCCGGAAATGCGAAATCTTCGGATTGTCCTGGACCATAATGAGGAAATGAACGGGCAAGCACTATATCCAGATTGTAATTCCCTGCAAATTGAAATGCCGCTATTTCCGCTGCGGCTTTTGTAGTACCGTAAGGATTTCTTGGGCCAATCTCACTGTTTTCAGTAATCAGATCGTCAGATGGTTTATAAACCTCGGCGGAGCTGATCATAAGAAGTCTTGCTTTCGGGCAATGTGAAACCATGTACTCGAGAATTGAAATAGTTCCCATGAGATTGATTTCGTATGCTTCATGCACTTCCTTCAAAGAGCGTGATACAGAACTCATTGCCGCCAGATGAATAATATACCGGACTTCTCCCAGCTCTTCTGGAGCTTCAGAGGGGAGATTCCATGCAATTTTCTTGACGAAGGCTGGAGCCTGAAAATCAGTCGAGACATCAACTGCTATATCTCCCTTACCCATTTCAAGTTCACTCATGAGGTGACTGCCTACAAACCCGCCTGCTCCGGTGACCAGAACTGCACCGGACTCAAGCCTGTTTTCACCGTAGCTCTCCTTGGCCGTCATATTTTAACCCCTCCGTCCGAGGTAACGGATTTCCTCTTTCAGCAATATCCCACTCATCGAAAAAACCTCTTCCCGAACCACATTAACAAGACTTAATATATCAGCCGATGAAGCATTTCCCGTATTCACTATAAAATTCGCATGCTTTTCTGAAACCATAGCGCCTCCGACTGCTCTTCCTTTCAGACCTGAATCTTCAATAAGTTTCCCCGGAGGGGGGCCTTCGAAGGGTCTGCGAAATACGCTCCCCGCATTTGGAAACTCAAGAGGAAATTTTTCTCTTCGCATTTGCAGTATCCGTCTGGCTTCCGATCTGAGTGCTGCCGGGTCTGCCTCATTCAGCTGGAACATGGCACCCGTCACGATCAACGGTTCCTTCTGAAACCGGCTTGATCTATAGGAGAAGCCGCATTCCGCTTTTCTGATAACCCTCTCGTTTCCATCAGAATCTACAACATCAACTTCTGTCAGCATATCCGAGACAGAACTGCCATAAGCACCGGCGTTCATAAACACCGCCCCTCCGACGGTTCCCGGTATTCCAATCGCGAAAGCAAGCCCTGATGCTCCTTTGCTGCAGGCAACACCTGAGAGAGAGGGAAATCTGGTTCCTCCTCCACATGAGAGTTTCCATCTGCTGCCTGAATGCTCCCATCTGACAGAAGCAAGATCACCCGCAAGCCTGATAATAATGGAACTGCAGCCATCGTCCGAAGCAAGTATGTTCGATCCGCGCCCTATAAGAAACCATTGAATACCTTCCTGCCGCAGAACACCGAGCAGATCAGACAGCATCCCTGTGGAAGATACAACAATTGAGATTGCAGAACCTCCAACCTGCCAGGTTGTCCATTCGCTCAGCCTGATTGACCGGACAGCGTCAGGATAGCGCTCCTTAAGGAGATCGGCAGCAATTTTATTCACTGTTACTCAAAATCCTTTCCGGTCAGCCCCATGAGACAGGCTCCCACAGAAAGATAAGTGAACAGAAATCTCGGCGCCCCTGCTTTTTCCATCCATGCAAGTACGCATCTGTAAACGGGAGGAAGAAGCGCAATTTTTGTTACAAGTCTCATCAAAACGGTACCTGGGTAAACGGGAGCATCAAAAAGCGGTTTGATCCAGTTACTGCCAAGCATGCCTGCAGATTCAGGGATTTTAATTAATGTGTATTTCAACCCTGAGCTACCATACTCGATCATTTTCCACGAATGCTCTCGTACTGTCACGGTATCGAGATGCTCAACTCTGAGATCCGGATTCCAGTAAAACGTGACTCCCTGTCCGGCAAGTCGGAAACCTAATTCAGTATCCTCTCCCCCATACCGGTCAATGCTTAAATCAAAGCCTCCTGCAGTCTCCAGAAGTTTTGTCGGAAGGCTTATATTACCGGTAATGAAATACTGCGGGGGGAATCTGCCGGCCTCTCTTTTTCCCATTGCCCTTGTATCGAACCATTTCTGCCATGGCGAGGAATCTTTATTCCAGGCGTTGACCCTGGCTCCCATGATAACATCTCCATGTCCTTCTTGATGCATCTCTATGTGCTTTCTCAATATGTCAGAAGGAAACCGGATATCGCCATCCGAAATGAATGATAAAG
The DNA here is from genome assembly GCA_030594645.1 of Candidatus Aegiribacteria sp. Classification (GTDB taxonomy): domain Bacteria; phylum Fermentibacterota; class Fermentibacteria; order Fermentibacterales; family JCC-6; genus Aegiribacteria. Next base: position 21,538 of record JAUVEU010000020.1, on the reverse strand, counting down.
GAGCGGATGCCTCCTGCCAGCCTCTGTTGCGGGCGGCAGGTCTGTTCCCGCCGGTTTCAAGCCGGATAACTTTTACACTGACTTCGTTCGGAAAGGCAAGGTCAAACTGCTGCTTGACGGGAATGGTGCTGCAATCATCAATTACAATTAATTCCCACGGAATTCCTCCTGATTCCTGGTTCCTGAGACTTTCCAGAGTGATCCGGAAATTCTCTCCTCCATCCTTTACGGGAATCTGCACTGAAATTTCCGGTCTCATTCCGAAATACCTTCCGTAAGTGTGGTTCCCAGCCTTCTGAGAGCAGCGATAATAAGAACTGTTATTACAGATCCGACAATGACAATTGCCGACCGAAAGCCGGCGTCAAGCGTTGCCAGAGGACCGTAGGAAATCGGTAATACTACAGTCAGCGCAACTGCAAAGAAACTTATCGGAAAAACCTTTCTGCCAAGCCAGAAAAGACTCAGAGCCATGAACAGATTTGTGCCGAGTGTAGCAAAAGCCGCTCCAAGAGCACCTGCTACAGGTATCAATCTCAAATTGAATCCAATATTCAGAATAGCGCCGAACAGTGTCATTCCCGCAATATATCTGGTCTGACCTGTAAGAAGACAACCAGTCTGAGAAATAAGGAACAGGCCGAACATTGCGCTGGCTCCGGCAAGCGTAGGCAGTACGCGAAGGGAAGGCAAGAAATTAACTCCTCCAACCAGACCTACAATCCATGGAGATGACATAGCAAGAAGAAGGGCTGTCCAGTTAACCATAACCATGAAAAGCAGCCCTGCTCTGCCCAGTTCCGCAAGGTTCCCGCCCGTTCTCCGTTTCCTGAAAATGAACCGCTTCCATGCCATATCAAAACCCAGAATCATCGGCATGAGAACAAGACAGGCACGGCTTGCCCATTCGTAATATCCGCTTTCCGCAAGATCAGGATAGATGTTCCTCAGCATGAACATATCAGCTGATGAAAGTACGATCATGGACAGCGTAGCAGGGATCAGAGGCAGACTGAAACCAAGTATATCACGGTTCAGGGTTGATGATTTCTCAATTTTCACCGAACCGGCCGTCCTTTTCCACATCATGATTATCGCCACGGCGGCAATAAGGAAAGAGGGAGCCCATCTTGCTGTCAGGAAAGCGGGAATCGCATTGAAAGAACAGGCATAAAGAAAAACAGCAAGCGCCCCAAGGGCAAGAAAACCGCGGATTATCTGCAAAAGGAGATATCGGCCTGCCAGACCGTCCGCCCTCGGAAAAGACAGAGATAACTGCACGTAGGCAACTCCGATTCCAAGGAGAACAGCATGGATCAGATAGTTGGGATGCTGTAGATGAAGAAATGATTTAAGGGTTCCATGAAACAAAAAAACCATCAGAGCCATCAATAGAGCCGGAACAGCAGGAAAAACGATACCTCGAATAATAACTGCCCTGTGATTTTCTGTCCTCTGCCACGCTCTGATCAGTGCAGTGGGAAGACCAAGTACCACTATTCCTGCGATGGCTTCCGATATGATTCTCAGTGTGCCGAGCTCGCCTGCTGCATCAGCAGTCAGGAATTTAGAGAAAAACGGAAGAAAGGCTACCTGAACAAGACCACTGAAAATCAGAGCCACGGCGTAGAATATCGATTCCCGCGATAGATCCCTTTTATGGTCGTTAACATGAACTATGTTCAAATTCTCTTTCATTGAGGTTTTTCCCAGCCCCGTTCCCTGTAAATCCTGTGTATTTCCTCTGCCACTGATAACCAGTTGTGCCTTGCTAGAATCCATGGAGGTCCTGCAAGGGCATGTTTTTTTCTCAGATCCGCATCCAGCGCAAGCTCGCGGAGGTCACGTTTCAATGTTTTTGACGTTGTGAGAAAAAATGGGTGCTCCGGAATGAAGTCCTGATATGTTCTGGAGAGGCTGGTCACTGTTGCAATGCCCATAGACAGGGTCTCAAGTGAATTGACGCCATAGCCCATATCTCCGCTGTAAACCTGATCAACGGCGATATGGCACGAAGCCTTCATCCGGATCGCTTCCGAGTGGGACATATTCTCAATAAGTACAAGTTCTACGGGGATCTCTCGAGACAGGTCTTCAACAGCAGTGATTATTTCTTCTGTACCCTTTACAGACCGAATTCTAGGTGCGTGACAAATACGTATTTTCCCCTGGAGAGGATCGGCCTGAGGCATTTCACTCTGGTCAAAAGGGAGAAAGAGATAATCAACCTCGGGGTATCTCAGATACAGGTCGAATTCACAGGTAATGTGAAGGTCAGTTGCTTCCCACACAGGGCGTATTGCCCCCCTCATCCTTAGATCGAGGCCATGGTAGTAGGAAACAATCTTCTTCCCGGCTTTTTTAAGAGCTTGGATATCTCTGCCGTCCCTGAAAAAACTCATTCCGCCTTCGAGATGATAGATGTCGTAATCCCACAGATCATACTTCTTTGCGGCTTTTCTTACGAGAGGGGTCCAGATCATGTCCCTTCCTCTCATCAGAATTTTCTCGGCAGAGCTCGGAGTCCAGAATATGCGCTCGGTAGTACCGGTAAACGGCACATTCAGACTTCCTGATTTCACTAATCTTTTCACCTTCCAGAGCCATTCCTTATGACCAACGAAAGGCAGATTCAGGCATATATCTTCCTTGTACTGATTCCATGCACGGTAGAAAGTCACCAGTCGGCTCTCATGACCAAGTTCCCTGTGTCCTTCAACGAAAAGGTTAAGAATCCCCGTATAATTCTGAGGAGAGAGATGCAGTATTTTCATTTCTCCGATACTTCCGTCCGTTTTCTCATGACAAAGACGCCCGCTCCGGCAAGTATTAATGCAATTGTACTCTGCAGCAGTAATCCGAACCGGGCGGAAATCCCGATGGAAACCGCGGCAGTGGCACCAAACATATCGGGAATCCCGTTACCGAGGTTTCTAAAAGCTGTAAAAAGCGGAAATGCAGAATAATTCCAGAGCACAGCCTGCCGGCCGACTTCATCAAAAAGATCAGGTCCGGCTGCCTGTTCCAGCATATTCACATTACTCCAGCAGGCGGGAATACAAACAAGAATTCCGAGAGCGGCAATCAGCCGGAACAGTCGGCCTCCTGTGCCTTTCCGTACTAGAGGAAATAAAAGAAAAGGGAGAGTCGTGAAAAGAAATCTTGGTCCCCATCCCGTTCCGCCGGTCCAGTCGTGAAGCATTCCATGCAGAACAAGTGACAGCACAAAAGGTGTCCAGAGTCGCCAGTCCTTCTGGAAAAATAGAGCGAATACACATAAGGGCGCATAATAGAGGAGACCTTTTCCCGGACTCAGAAGCAAACCGACAATTCCTCCCCTGAACGGCTCAATAGCCATAGCGGGATCCTGGCTGTGTCCATCCAGAAGAGGGCTGCCGAATCTATACCAGTTCACTGAAGCAGCAATAAGAATGAACGGAGCCATCCCAGAAAGAAGTTTTCGCATATTCGTCCAGCCGGACCAGAACACAGGCAGGAGAAGGAGACTGTCGAGTCTGATCAGAACAGCCATTCCCATGCAGAATCCTGCGATGAGCGCTCTGTCTCTGCATGAGAAGTAGAAACCTGCCATGGCAGCAGCCGCTGCTGCGGTCACATCGTAAGGCATCCTACCATATACAAGAAACATTCCACCGATAGCAATGACAATCAACCTTGCAACGGATACGTTTTTGTATTTATTTCTGGCTGCGGCATACATGAACCCTATCAGAATCAGACTGAAACCCCCGTTGAGAACACCGGTTGAAATCTTCCCTGCATCCAGTCCAAAAACGACTCCTGAAAAAGCTGCGGGAATCAGTAGAATGGAATATCCTATACTATGTGGTATGAAATTCCCCGGTCTAACTCCATCCACAATCCATCCGTACTCTCCCGACGCTGTAAGAAAAGGACGCTGACCTATCAGGGAGCCGGCTACTTCATACTGAGCAAGCACATCGGTTGTATACATTCTCCCGCCAAATACAAGAACAAGTAAAGCTGTCCACAGGAGTAATAACCCGCGAAAATACGGATCTTTAACCAGACTCCTAGACAAAACCATAGAGAGTGTTCCTGAAAATTCCTCGCGCGGAAAATGATTCCTTGAATCGGCATAGTCCGTAATTTACATCCATATCAAGGGTAAAAGTCCCGAGATCCATGTAATGGTATCCCATTTGCTTCGCCCATCTGATAACATCCATGTAAACCAGATTGACCGGTCTGAAAGCCTGATGCTCCTGATCGTGGGAGATGTAGAAAGCGAGAGTCACCCTGGGGTTGCAGTGAAACATCACCATCCCCCCAAGAACTTCTCCGTCTTTCAGCGCAATGAACTGTTTGATACGATCACTTCCAAGAAGGCTTCTAAGAAGTTCAAGTTCTGAAAGAGTATGAGTGGGTTTGACTCCGTGACGCTGCTGAAGATTTGATTCGAGCACGTGATAGAACAGTGAAAAATCGGAATTCTCCTCGACTGTAACTCCGCTTTTCAGAGCTTTCCTCACGCCGCGAAGAGCAGATGAACGGAATCCAAGTTTCAGTTCCTCACCGAATCGAGTCAGGTCTATAACTGCTGTCAGTTCCCTTCTTCGGTATTTGAAACCCCGTTTGACCAGAGCAAACTCTAGGTAGTTGTGAGGTCTTCTGTAATAGATGATCGGGGGTGGAGTCATTTCTATTCCGGTCCAGCCCTGAGATCCGCAATACGATTCCAGCGTATCAATCAACTCTTCCAGTTTTCTCAGTCCGAGAGAATCATTCGTCACCGGACCTCCGTACGAAGAACCCGGATAGGACCGGAACCAGACACCGTCTTCCCGCTCAGAAAGAGCGCCGGGAATAATCGATACGATTTCGCTGTCGCTTTCAGCTATCAGATGATGATTCTGAAATCTCCCCTCCGGATGATAATCGAGAAAATCGGGAAGATGAAACACCGTACCATTATTTGAACGGAGGACAAAATCAGTCCATTTTTCTCTATCACATACTTCTGCAGGCCTGATCGTTATCATCTTATCACTGCAACCTTTGCTCTGATAGTCATATCATCCGTTTCTATAATAGCCAAATACACTCCGGAGGACACATCGCCGTCACTCAATGAACCATTCCAGGACCATTCCTCCCAGCTCTCAGCCTGTATACACCCCAGATACTGTCCGTCAAGTGAAAACAGTTTCACTGAAATCTGCCGGTCAGTACCTGTCCAGCACATATGAAGTTCTTCTTCTGCAGGAAGAAACGGCTGAGGATAGAACAGCAGATCAGGACTTTCATCGCTTCCCTGCTGCACGATAAGGGTCCATAAACCAATTATCGAGGAAAAATACAGCTTTCCAGCATTCGCTTGAAAAGCACTGAACTCATTCTCGACTCTGCTCGTGGGTATGTATGGCGAATTGGAAGTTGTGAATTCCGTAATCTCAGAGTCATCCACGCAAATGATTGAACTTCCGCTCATGCACCATATTCTTCCCCTGTTGTCAACCTGCATTGTTTTTATGGAACCGGTTATTCCTGAAATCTGAACAAACGCGTTTTCCTGCCAGCGAAACAGGCCGCTGCCGGTCCCGGCCAGAATATTACCGCCATTATCCCTGGCAAAACAGAAAACCTGACTGGAAGAAAGACCCCAGGATGTATCGTAGACCTCTCCCTGCCCCGGATACCAGATGTCCTGTGATTTGTCGAGGGGATTACCACCGTGAACAAGAAGCTGACATCCACCATTGGAGGCGAAAGCAATCCAGAGGCTATCCTGACCGCACGGATAGAGTGTCTGGATATTCTTAACAGCAAGTCCGTCCGTGTCTGTTCTGGATGTCCACTCCAGATCGCCGGATTCAGGGTCACCGGACACAGCCACAATCCCGCTGATCTCATCGGGCGACTGCCAGAAGGCTTCCTGCGCAATCCAGAGAGCTCCATTCTGGACAGAGAGCATTACTACCTGGTTGTTAAGAAGAGGAGCAATAACCTGAACCACGTCCGGAGAAACATCGGAAAGAGAATCAGAAACATATGTAATGACCGTGTCGTCCTCCATGGAGAATGTGTTTCTGTCATTAATCCATGTAAGTCCGTAATGATAACTGCCCGTCCAGATTCCCGGACAGGACGATTTCGCAGATGAATATGTTCGGAGAGATCTGGGCATATTCACTGTATTCATATTGAAGGTGTTCCATCCACTGTCCGGATAGCACACCATCAGGCCTGCATTGTGACTTCCGAGGTAAATATTGCCGCTGTCCAGAGTTATCTGATAACAGCTTGACCCCGCCATCCCTGAAACAGGAACCGAAACCCATGTTCCGTTATCAAGATATCCGAGACCGTTTCCCGAATTCTCTGTACTCACATCGTTAAGACCGTACCCGACCCATATCTTATCACATGCGAATCCGAGGCAGGATGAGAAAGTACTGATGGGATACCCTTCTCCATATGTCTCCCAGACACCTTCTTCGATAAATCGTTTGACATTGATGCATGAAGCAAGAAACTCATTGTCTGTCCGGAGAAGTCCGGTAACCACGGAATCATCGCTCATTGAATAGTCGAGAAGAACCTGCCAGCTGTCAGGGTTGATCATCTGCATAACTCCGCCCGGTCCGAAGCCAAATACGGAATCAGCTGACACCGTGTAAATATCCGAAATGCCAAGATCAGATGTCGCCGTCTCATGGCTGGTCCAGGAATCCGGATTGAAGGGACTTGCCAGAAGATCAAGCGAGTAAACACCTCTATCAGTCGCCAGAAACAGAATGTCGGAAACACTCGTAATTCCCGTTACTTCATCGGCCCTGAAGGCTCCACCGGTAGCGGACTCGTCAATCTGCTGGAAGCCGGCAGCATTACCACGCGACAGACCACCATCAGATCCAGCCCATGTATATCCGCCGGCACAGTGCACTGAATGCACAACTCCGCTTCCTGGAATGCCCTCATAGGAAGAAAAAACCTGCCAGACCTCCCCCTGCCTTAACGCAAGACCGCCGCCGGCTGTAGCAACCCACAACAGCGAATCGTACACATAAAGATCATTTGTTTTGTACCATGGTAACTCATCCGGATAGACAATGGGATCATCCCAGCCTGTATCGGGGTCATAGTGGAGAATCCCCCCTGACGTTGAACACCACATCGTACCATCTGAATCCTCGAAAATTGACGTGACATAACTCTGTGATGTTTCAAAACCCCAATCGGAAGGACTGATTGAAACAGCGAGTAGCAAGGCAATGAAAGAAATCATACAGGCAGCTTCATCTCAGAAAAGCCAGGGAAAACGGAGATGCCATACCATCCAGACAGCCTCCCAGACAATACTTTTAGTCATCTTGGATGTGCCGGCATGCCTGTCCACAAAAATGATTGGAACCTCTGTAATAGAACATCCCGCTCTGTAGAGTTTGTATGAAACCTCTATCTGGAAGGAGTACCCATCAGATTTTATTGAATTCAGATCAAGCTTTTCAAGAGCTGTTCTCCTGAAAGCCTTAAAGCCTCCTGTAGCATCCTCAAGAGGCAAACCGGTTATCAGTTTTGTATACCGGTTGGCGAACCAGGAAAGGAGCAATCGCGAAAGGGGCCAGTTGACAACATTTACTCCACTGCAATATCTGGAGCCAATGGCGACATCGTTATTATCAAGAACTTTAACAAGTTCCGGTACTTTTTCAGGTTTATGAGAGAAGTCGGCATCCATCTGAATTATCGGATCGTACTTATCCCTTTCCAGCGCCCATTTGAATCCGGAAATGTACGCCTTACCGAGGCCGGCTTTCTCCGGACGACTGAGAAGATGCACTCTTCCTGTATGTTCCTGCTCCTGGACTGCTTTTCCTGTTCCATCCGGACTTTGATCATCGACAACGAGTATATCGGGCTTTATTTGTAGATCAAGCAGAACGGGAAGCAGGTTTCGAATGTTTTCCAGTTCATTGTAGGTTGGGACAACAATCAGTGGTGTTTTCAAAAGACCTCTACTTTCTGTATTTTGTGCAATATAATCCATGAACAGGTACAGGAAAAACTTAAGGTTTAAACGTCAGGACGGAACAGATGAAAATTTCAGCAAAGATATTCATTTCGGTAATTCTTGTTCTCTTCTCCATACCTACTCTTGCATTGAGAGTACTGCCTCTTGTAAGCTATAGTCCCAATTCAGGAGTAATGTTCGGCGGCGTCGTCAGTCATAACATGAAATCTCCGTACAACCCCTTTGCTTTCAACTGCATGACACAGGTCTTCACAAATGGAAGCATATTTCTTAAACCGGTATTCCTCTTCCCCCTGCAAAATGGAATCATAAACATAGAAGCTGCATACAGGGTGGATAATGAAGCCTCTTTTTACGGATGGGGGAACGACGGTGACAAGGATATCAACACTTCCTACGACAGGCAGATGCAGTGTATTTCCGGTATATACAGATTCAGCCCTGCAGCCGGTTTTGCCCTTTCCACCGGTATACGGGTAAACCATTCAACAGTATATGACAGAGCGGAAGATACTCTCTGGACTTCCTCACCTTGCTCTGATTATGGCTCCCTCTGGAGCGCAGGACCTTTGATAGAAGCTCACTGGTTATTCCCATCACTCATTAGTGGTTATGCCTTAGTAGAGATGGAACACCAGATGGGCAGCGGGTTTTCCTATTCCAATGCATCAGCAGCTCTCGCCTTCTTCACTCCAATAGGAGCTTCAACCACACCCGCCTTCCGCATCCTCGGAGAAAAACACTTTGGAACTTCGGAAACTCCGTTTCCATACCTGCCCAGCCTCGGCAGAAAAATCGGACTCCGAGGATATCACGACAGACGCTTCGGAGGTTCATGGACGCTGCTTGCCAACCTGGAACTCCGGCAAAGGTTACTATCATTCAAGATTGACGAAAGCAATACAATTGAAATCGGAGTCGTTCTTTTCGGTGACGCCGGACAGACAACTGATGATCTTGATGAAGTACAATGGAACAGGTTTCACCTCGACGGCGGCCTTGGCCTGAGGATAACAATTCCCGGAGGAGGAACTTTCAGGTTTGATTTCGCCGTGTCACCGGAGGGACCTTGTATGCAGTTGGCTTTCGGGGAACTTTTCTGAACCATTTATCCGGAAAGGATTTTGCATGAATCACGCTCTCCTGAAAAAACTTCCCAAGACCGACCTCCATTTGCATCTTGACGGTTCAGTGAGGCTTTCAACGCTCATAGAACTTGCCCGGGAATCAGGTGTCAAGCTGCCATCCTATACCGAGTCGGGACTTCGTGAAACCGTGTTCAAGGACGATTATATAGACCTGGACGATTATCTGAAGGGATTCGCGTATACAACCGCTGTAATGCAGACAAGGGAAAATCTGGAAAGAATCGCCTTCGAAGTTGCTGAGGACAACCAGAAAGAGGGTGTTCGCTACATCGAAGTACGATTCGCTCCGCAGCTTCACGCGAATGATTCGATGAATATCATCGAATGCATAAGAGCCGTGAACAACGGACTGGACAGAGCGGAAACGCAATTCAATTCCCGGTCTGAGGTCGTTGACGGGCATGAGCCTCCCTTCCACTATGGAATTATCGCATGCGCAATGAGATTTTTCACACCAGCCTTCTCTACCTGGTACAGCAGGTTTTTCGAGATGCACAAATACACGAAACCTGAACGGGTGTTTTCTCTCGCATCACTTGAGCTGGAAGCAGCGGTATCGAAAGCGAGATGGGTGGAGAATCTTCCGGTGGTCGGTATCGACCTCGCAGGCTCTGAAAAAGGATGGCCGGCAATAAACCACCTTATCGCATTCAGAAGGGCTCAGAAACATTTCCTGAAAAAGACGGTTCATGCCGGTGAAGCTTACGGACCTGAGAGTATCTACCAGGCCATAACCGAACTCTATGCCGATCGAATTGGACATGGTCTGACTCTCCTTGATCCGGGCTCAGTCAAATCCGAAGACATCACTGACCCGGAAGCCTATGTTGATTCTCTTGCTGAATTCATAGCTGACAGAAGGATAACCATTGAGGTCTGTCTCACATCAAATCAGCAGACAAATCCCGCTTACCGGGATCTCGCCAACCATCCGTTCGGGAAGATGATGGAAAGGAAACTCTCGGTATCCATATGTACCGATAACAGGACAATATCGAACACGACCGTTACAAAGGAACTTCACAAAGCGGTAAACGCATTCAATCTGACCAGAAACGATCTGAAGAATATTCTTGTCTACGGCTTCAAGCGGAGCTTCTTCCCTGGCAAATACAATGAGAAGAGAGCGTATGTACGGCGCTGCATGGAGTACTTCGAGAAGATCGAAAGCGAAGCCTCCAGGGATAACCGCCAGCTGTGAACAATCCTGAGCTATGGATGCTCCTTCGCGAATCACTTAGGAAAAGTGTTCCCTGTGCCCTTCTTCTGACCCTTAGAACGGAGGGAAGCGGTCCGGGCAGACCGGGAGCAGCGATGGCTGTTACTTCTGACGGAACGAATTCCGGTACTATCGGCGGCGGCGGCATGGAACAGGGGATGATACGTCATGCGCTTTTAATGCTCGAACAGGGAGAAACATCTCCTGAATATTTCGAGCATCACCACTGCGATCCCGCCGATCACCCTCCCGGAGAAGGACAGTCCTCAGGTATGATCTGCTCAGGTTCACAGATCACCGCAGTTGCTCCTGTTAGCAATGATATGCTCAATACTGTAGAAAGGGCTATCAATATCCTGGAATCAGACACCACCGGAATGCTCCGCCTCTCACCGAACGGACTTGAGATACGGGAATCCGAACTCCTCAGAGATCACTCATTCACTTCCACTGATGCTGAATACTGGGAATACGAAGGACCTCTTGGCCTGAGCGACACTGTCTATATCATAGGGGGAGGACATGTCGGCCGGGCGCTTGCCGGGCTTCTTGTAAAACTCCCTTTCAAGCCTGTTATTCTGGATGAAAGGAAGTTTCAGCCAGGCAGTTCTCTTCCCTGCAAATGGATTGAGGTTCCCTTTATAGATTCGCACAAATTCATACAGAAGGGTAATCACAGCTGGGCAGTAATAATGACACCCAGCCACAGCGCTGATGCAGCGGTACTGAAAAGCCTGAGCGGTACAGATTTAAGATATATCGGCCTGATGGCAAGCAGATCAAAGAAAGAGAAACTTTTCAAGGATCTTGCCGAAGCAGGGGTTTCCGAAGATTTTCTTGACAGCGTTCATTCCCCGATAGGCCTTCCAATCGGCAGCCGTACGCCTGATGAGATAGCCGTCAGCATTGCCGCCGAACTGATCTCCCTGTTCCGCAGAAGCCTAGCCCGCATAAATCACCAGCCATCTACTGCAACACCACATATGCAGGCGTCTACTTCGTTATGCTCATACATCCGTCCTCGACGTACTTTATAAGTACGCCTCCGGGGTCTGTATTCGCAAGCCTCGTATCCACCAGCATCTGTGACGTTTCGCTACGAAGGCTGGTGATTTATGCAGGCTAGTGCTCTGAGAACTGGTCTTTGCCTACACCGCAGACCGGGCAGACCCAGTCCTCAGGGATGTCTTCAAACGCGGTTCCCGGAGCAATTCCGGAATCGGGATCGCCCTTCTCAGGGTTGTAGACATATCCGCATATATTGCACACATACTTTTTCATTTCGAGTTTTTCCTCTCTGTTCAGTTCAACATCGATGTCTTTCTTTTCCGCGATATGTGAAGGCGCGGTTGGAGGCGTCTTACCTGTCAGAACTTCTCTGTAGAAGGAGTATGTCATCGGGGTCCCTTCGCCTGTGATCATGCAATCGGTTACTTCCCCAATGAATAGAGTGTGTGTACCTATATCGAGACTGTCCTTTATTGAAAGGTCTATACATGCCAGTATGTTCTCATCCGGACAGGGGCAGCCTGAAGGGGTAAGTGTATGTGAAACATCCGCAAACTTGTCCACTTCTCTGCCGGTTCTGAATCCGAACTGCCCGATAAAGGGAAGATCGGCTTTCTCGCTCAGTACATTTATGGAGCAGACACCCGTATCGCTTATGAATTCATGCGTAAGTTCTTCTTTGTTGATCGCAACAGCTATTCGCATCGGCGAATTTGTTATCTGGAAGACCGCATTGGCTATCTGCCCGTTGATCCGACCGAAGGATCGCGATCCGATCACATAAAGACCGTAGCTAAGTGTAAACATGGCATTAATATCTATCATTCCGATTCTCCTGCCAGTTCAATAATCGCTTTTCCAATTCGTATACCAAAATCCCTTGCCTTCTCCATGGCTTCAGTGTCAGGAACGTAGTTGATTTTCAGCCCTTCTGAGGCAAGCGGTATGTTCATATCACCAAGCAGGGATTCAAGCTGTTCAACTGCTTCTCCGCTCCAGCCGTATGAACCGAAAGCTGCTCCGACAAGGTTTTTAGGTTTCAGACCTTTCAGATAAACCATGCAGTCTGCTACTCTTGGGAATATCTGATTATTGATGGTGGGGCTGCCGACGATCAGCGCGCCCGCGTCAAGAACCTCAGTAGCAACATCGCTTCTGCTGCTGGAGGCAAGAGGCATCACTCTGACAGAAATTCCCTTCGAATTAAGACCATCACAAACAGCTTCAGCAAGTGCTGCTGTACTATGCCACATAGTATCGAAGACTATCACAGCTTTCATGGATGGTTTCTGCTTCGCCCACTCCGCCCAGTTAGCTATGATGTGATCAATATTGCTCCTCCATACAGGCCCATGATCAGGGCAGAGCAAATCAACTTCAAGATCGAGATCTCCGAGTTGATCTATCAGTCTGCTCACGAGTGGAGAGAACGGCATCAGTATGTTGGCATAGTATTTCAAAGCTTCCTCATCCAGAATATGCAATGGAAGCTCATCGTCAAAGCGTTCTGAAGAAGCGAGATGCATACCGAAACCGTCTTGGCTGAACAGTACCTTTTCCTCCGGAATGTAGGAAACCATGCTGTCGGGCCAGTGAAGCATTCTGGTCTCAATAAAGGTCATGCTCATGTTTCCAAGGGAAATGCTGTCTCCTGTCTTAACCTCGGTGATAAGGTCGGGATTCCAATGAAAATGGCTTGCAATTGCTTTCTTCCCCATGGGCGAAGCAAATATTTTTTCAGGATGCACGGTAGAAACAGTATCTGGAAGCGCACCCGTATGATCCATTTCCGAGTGATTACTGATAATGTAATCGATCTCTCCCGGATCGATGATTGACGCAATTCTGGACATCATCTCACCATAAAAGGGCTTCTTGACAGTATCGATCAGAGTTACCCTGGAAGCCAGAACCAGAAAAGCGTTGTAAGTGGTTCCCCTGCTGGTACTGTAACCGTGAAAATCTCTTATAGCCCAGTCAACAGCACCAACCCAGTATACTTTATCTGTCAGCTTAACAGCCTTGAAAGCGCTCAAAGAATTACCTCCTTAATCTTTCGTTATAAAGCAGTTCAGCTGCTTCTCAATATCCTTTTCTTCGAAGCGAGGTAAGCCATATGGCCCACTTCCTCGTCGATGACTTTCTGAATTTCTTCAGAACCGGTTCTTTTTGACATAAGTCTCTTCAAAGTCAGGAAAAACAGTATGGATTCTTTCTCAAACTCGATTGCAAGATTGATTATGTCCTCGGGAGTCGATCTGTCAGCAATCACAGTAGCAGGGTCAAGATCCTTTCTTACAAACACATGTTCATCAGCCATTTCCGTGAGGTACAGCATAATCTCATCATAGGGATCAATTGCGGTAGAAGCCTTCTCGTCTTCGGACAGCCCGGATTTCATTTTACTGAAGAGAAATTCGTGCTCCTTCTCCCAGGCGGCCAGATTCGCGAACAGCTCGGATATGTCTGGATTGTCAACCATTTCGGAGGCCTGTTGATAGAAGTTCTGCGCGTTGATCTCAATCCGCTCCGCCATGGTCAAAACCTCGAATGCATTAAATTGGTTTGCCATCGCATTTCTCCTATTCCTGCAGCGCTGCTGGAGGTGTGAACACCCTCAGTCCCAGTTCTTTATCGATCATGAATCTTCCGCCGCCCGATTCACCTGCCAGTCTCATTTTCCTGACAACTTCACCCGCCGAGGCTTCTTCCTCCACCTGTTCACTTACAAACCACTGCAGGAAATTGTCAGTCATATAGTCGTTTTCTGATCTTGCAAGGGAAACCAGCTCGTTAATAAGCGAAGAAACTTTTCGTTCATGATCCAGGGCAGCCTCAAAAGTCGCAAGGCCGGATTCCCATTCTACCGGAGGCTTCTCAATCGCTTCCAGAACAACCCTTCCGCCTCTTTCATTCACATAGTTCATGAATTTTTCAGCGTGAACAAGTTCTTCCTGCGCCTGCGCGTTCATCCATTTTGCCGCGCCACTCATATCTGCTGATTCGAAGTACATCCCCATGGAGACATACAGGTAGGAAGAGTAAATTTCCGCGTTTATCTGATTGTTTATTGCTTTTTCAATTTTACTGTTAAGCATTTTTTAGCCTTTCCAGAGTCCGTGAATCGAACAGTACTCCCTGGCAGTTACATCATCAAGATCCGCTACCTTGAATTCAGCTTCGGGGGCTGAACCGGGTTTGAGGTATTTTCTGTACACGTTGCTGCCGGCTATCAGTTCTATCCACTCGATATAATGCTGCGCTTCCATAGGGTGAGGAATCGTCCCCACTTTCACGATGCAGCCTTCATCTGTTTTCTCTATTACAGGAACGTGTTTCTCTGTGGATGCGTCAGCGGTCTGCTCCTCGAAAAGTCTCATCGGTTCATTGCAGCAGATAAGAGCACCGGCTCCTCCGTGAAGCATCTCCACAATATTTCCGCATTTCTCGCACTTGTATACCTGCATTCTCTTTGTCATTTCTTCATTCCTTTCCTGAAATTGACTTATGCTTTCTACCAGTTCTCGCCAAGCAGCTCGAAGTGAGCCTGCGGATGAGCGCATGCAGGACATAATTCAGGAGCTTCGATACCCTCGTGAAGGTAGCCGCAGTTTCGGCATCGCCAGATTACTGCATTATCTCTTTTAAAGACCCGCCCGTTGTTTATGTTGTCAAGGAGGTCCAGATAGCGCTTTTCGTGCTGCTTCTCCGCAACAGCAATTGATTCGAAAATCACGGCTATTGCATCGAAACCCTCTTCCCTCGCAGTTTTCGCAAACTCGGGATACATCTGAGTATGCTCGTAGTTCTCGCCAGCGGCCGAAGCCTTAAGGTTTTCTGCCGTACTTCCTATAATTCCTGCCGGAAAACCCGCAGTTACCTCGAGTTCACCGCCTTCAAGCAGCTTGAATAGCCTTTTCGCATGCTCCTTTTCCTGATTTGCCGTTTCCTCAAAGATTGCTGAGATCTGGACAAGTCCATCCTTCTTCGCCTGAGATGCAAAATAAGTATACCTGTTCCTTGCCTGCGATTCTCCCGCAAAAGCTTTAAGAATATTCTTCTCGGTTTCAGTTCCCTTTACTCTCATTATTCTCCTCCGTTTCCTTCTTCTTTTCTTCTGCCGGAAACAGCATTCTCTCCGGCAGGTGCTTTGTTACCTTATTAAAATTCACATCATAGAATACATTACCAGGTTTTACGTTCACTTTCTTGATCTTTCCTCGCTTAGAATGGAGAGGATGCTTTGAGCTTCTAATGGTAACCGTATCTCCGACAGAGTACTTCGGTGTATTGTCCGATTCTCCGGAATACTTCTTTTCAAATGTTCTATGCATCTTCATCCTCCACTTTCATCCTGTTAGCGCATTCGGGACAAACGCCTATTAAGGTAATAAGCATATCTTCAATAATGTATCCTTCCTCATTGTTTGGATTTATGCAAGAGGGGATAATAAAATCAGTATGTATATCGGAAACCTTACCGCAGATACGGCATTGCACATGATAATGATCGTGCAAATTGTGATCGTAGTGGACTTCCTGCCCGATTCCCCGAACAGTGAGTATATCGCCCTGATCGACAAGGATGCTGAGATTGCGGTATACAGTACTGAGGCTTACTCCGGGCAGTTCCTTCCGTACTCTCTCGAAGATTTCAAAGGCGGTCGGATGAGATCCTAGAGCTTTCACAGTATTGAAAACAATAACTCTCTGCTTGGTCATCCGCCGAACTGCTGATTGTTTCATCAATTCCCCTATTCGTAATCGGAACTATTCCGAATATAATGATGAATCAAACACTGTCAAGTACTCATGCAGGATTATTAAACTGAATTATTCGTCAAGAATTGCACGAATCTCACGAAGGAGAACGAAAGGAGCGTAAGGTTTTCGCAGCAGTATCATTCCGGCATCCAGAATAAACCGTGTATGAATTGTATTGGCGCTGTATCCGCTTGTGAATAGAATCCTGATATTCGGAGCAGTCTCCTGTATCACTGCATATACATCCTGACCGCTCTTTTCCGGCATAACCACATCAAGCAGCGCCAGCGCTATACTGTCCGGATTCTTATTTATCAGCTCAATGGCCTCGATTCCATCCGATGCTTCCAGAACAGTGTAACCGGCTCTTCTCAGAATCCGTGCGGCGATAGCAAGAACCTCTTCTTCATCCTCAGCGATAAGAATCGTCTCGGTACCACCAATGACTTCATCTTCGATCTTGATGTCGACCTCTTCAGCAGGACACTCTACAAGAGGCAGATACACTTTAATCGAAGTTCCCTTGTCCACCTCGCTGTAGGCGTTAATGAACCCGTTATGCTGTTTGACGATTCCAAATACTGTGGCGAGACCCAGGCCTGAGCCCCTGCCTACTTCCTTGGTCGTAAAGAAGGGTTCGAAAGCCTTTGAAAGAGTTTCTCCATTCATCCCGCAGCCGGTATCAGTCACTGTAATCAGCATATATTGCCCCTCCTCCACCTCAGGATGAGTATCGGAGTACTCCTTGTTTATCAACACACTCTCCGTTTCGAACGTAAGGTGTCCGCCATGGGGCATGGCATCACGACTGTTATTGCAGAGATTCATGAGTATCTGCTCCATCTGACCCGGATCCACGAAAACTGTACTGAGTCCTTCACCAGGAATAAACTCAAGTTTAATGTCCTCACCAATTATCCTTCTCAGCATTTTAATCAGTCTGATTGTTAAATCGTTTATATCGATATTTCTGGGAGCAAGAGCCTGCTGTCGGCTGAATGCAAGCAATTGCGCGGTTAGGGCAGCAGCTCTTCTGGCCCCTTTCCTGATCTCAGCAATATCCTCAAGAGCTGGATCACTCTTGGAGAAGTTCATGCCAACAAGTTCCACATATCCAAAAATAGTCTGAAGTATGTTGTTAAAGTCATGAGCAATTCCACCAGCGAGCAATCCCACGGTTTCCAGCTTCTGTGACTGGAAAAGGCGTTCTTTAAGTTTGATTCGCTCGGAAATGTCAGTGATGAAGATCAGGGCGCATGTCTTTCCTTTCCACAGTGTGGTTCTTGCCCTTAACTCTATCGGGATAACCTTGCCATCCTTCCGTACGATAGCGCTTTCGAACTGATCAGATACTTCCTCTCCACGCATCTTCCTGGTATACAATTCCCTGTGCTTATTGAGCACATCGGGATGTATCATCTCTTCAATGGATACTGAAGCCTGCTCTTTTTTATCATATCCTGTGATCTCACACATTCGGTTATTGGAAAACAACTGCTTTCCCTCGCTGTCCAGTATAAGAATACCGTCAGGAGACTGTTCTATAAGGCTGATGAAATTCTGTTCAGATTCACGGAGTTTCTTTGCTGTGTTCTTCTGTTCTTCAAGAGCTTTTTCAAGTTCTATGGAGAATGCAGCCTGCTCGATGGCGAATTGCCGTGATATGTTTGCTGACTTCTGTGTTCCCCTGACGAATGCAAACAGCAGTCCGGTGAATAATAAACCACTGATAAGAATTACCCATGGATGAATGGATTTTCTTTCCGCCAAGAATGTGGGAGCAGGAGTAAAAACAACGAGCCATTCCCTGTCCCCGAAAGAAATCCTTTCAGAATAGTTTTTTGAAGCATCCAGAAGACTGAGATCCTCCACTCTCTCCACATGATCTGTACGGGTTCTGGCTGCATGGTAAACAAGCAGCTTAACATCGCCGGAAGGCATGACATCAAACACATGTATATCAACGCCCTGCTGCACAAGCGGATCAAGGCAGTGATCTAACAGTTCAGACATCAGATTGACACAGATAAAATACCCTTCGGGTTCAGGGGACGCAGAACCCGATAAGTCCGAGTGCGGGATTTCAGTAAATACAGGCATTACAAGCAGAACCGCAGCCGAATCACTGAATGGATTTGGGCGAATCATTTCACCTGAGGCAGCTATTTCCCCTGAAGCAGCAGCCCTCCTGAAACACTCAGCAAATACCGGATCTGAAGCAATGTTAGAACCGATAAGGTGTTCGTATCGCTGAATTGAAGAGATATAAAAAATCGGGTAATAATCTTCACCGATGAAGGCGACAGTTGTATCTTCTTCCCCGTTCAAGGAAATGCCTTCGTTAATCACATGAGGAACCCAGATCATAACGATATCGTCATGTCCAACCCGTGATGCATGAGTGACAGCGTGAAAACTGCTGCAAATACTTTCAGGAATGTACTCACTCAACTCTGATAGTATCTCAAGAAACAGCAGATGCTGAGCAATCCCATCTTCAAGAGCTGCAATACGATCCCGTGCAACGACTTTCAGGTCACTCTCTATTACAGATTGCTCCCACCCTCTGGCAGCAAGGAAACCCAGAAATGATAAAACCAATCCGATGAAAACAAGAATGATCGCTGCAAAGCGAGGTAAACCAGAGTTTCCCATAGGTTTGACTGCTTCCTCCGGTTTCTTCTTGCCATCACCTTCACAATGATTTCCTGTCACAGATATTCTGCCCTCTCATTTACTGATTCAGCATGTATCCTCATTGTTTAAGAATGCAACTATATACGCTCATACGCAAGTGCAGCATATGTACAGATTACTGGAGTACGTTATTGGGGAATTAGTTAGTTAAGTTATGTCCGGCCTTAAGGAGTTTCATGAAGCTTATCATTTTTGATGCTGACGGAACACTGAGATTCTGTACGGTGGAGGGACAGCCCTGCCCTAACAGATCCGGTGAATGGGAGCTTTATCCCGGCGTTAAGGAAAAACTTGCGGAGTACAACTGGGTTTCTCCGAACAGTCCTGAACAGGGTATGGGTTATGGTATCGCAAGTAATCAGGGTGGCGTCGGTGTGGGATATTTCAGCGAGGAAACAGCCATCAGCTTGCTGAAGGATACCGTCAGAGAAGCATTCGGTTTTGATCCCGCAGAGGGAACAATCGAAATTTGCCCGCATGTCCCGCACTCTGGTTGCGGGTGCCGTAAGCCTGACCCGCTGATGCTTCAGAATCTGATGAAAAAATACGGGGTTTCTCCACAGGATGTTCTTTTTGTGGGCGATAGAGATGCCGATGAGAAGGCGGCGGCAAACGCCGGATGCGATTTCATGTGGGCATACAAGTTCTTCCGCAGGGAGCCTGACTGAGTAAGCAAAGTATAAAAACAGCTTTTCCGCTTTAAGATTCAAGTCCTAATGACTGAAACCTTAGCCTTTCAATCGGAACTTCTTCATTGTATTATAGACTGAAAGGAGGAATTCAAATGCAGAATCTTATTCATATTCTCTTGATCCTCACTCAGTCAGTCACATTTGGATCGCCCATCATGAGGGACGTTCCGATTGCAGCCACACTGCTTCCGGACGGATCCTGCGGCATACTCCTGCAATCCCATGTTCCTGAGTGCCCCCTAACATTAGAGATCGTGATTCTTGCCCCCGGTGATGATCCGGTCATGATACCGATCTTAAGGAATATCGAGGATCCAGTATGGCCCCGTGGCTCCGGCTGGGCATCGGATGGGATGCTTTCTCTGATCGTATCATCATACAGTACCGGACACGAGTTCTCAGATATAGTAACATTCACATCTGAAGGAATTCTTTACGACAGCATTCGGGTCCCCGGCTCAGGGCAATCTCTCTCAGTCACCAGAGGTAAATCGTATCATATTAACTCACTGCTTCCTCTTTATGACGGCTCCGGTTACTGGATGAGTTCAGACCTGGTCGACAATGAATCCTGGGAAGTGCTTTCAAAATTTCTTTTCAGGCTCGGTCCGCAGGGAGACACTCTGTGGTCGCGCAGCATATCCTGTCCGGGATACTGGATGAATCCGGATGTCATCAGATCCATGCCGGATGGCGGCTGTGCTGTTGGTTCGGATGAAGACGGTTTCAACAATCTCCTTTTTCTCAACAGAATATCGTCGTCCGGAAAACTGATCTGGTCAGTAGAGATCGAAACCGGCGGTGAGATGACTCATGCGTTCGAGGATATACTTCCTGCCGATAATGGAGGAACTCTTGTTATAGCATCGTCAGATCAATTCGAGATGCAGGATAACTGTCTCATCTGTCTCATAGACAGCGAGGGAGAAATCACAAATGAAATATTCGAGACTGGGCTGGGCCATGCAGTCTGCACATGCGGAATTCCAATCGAGGGAGGATTTCTTCTCGCCGGATGGACCGGTTCTGTCAGTGATGATGGTGCTACCCCTGTGGACGAGGGTATTCTTATCCTCCGTCTCGACGAATACGGCACCCCGGTTGGAATGGATGTAATCCCATTCGATGGCAACTGCGAACCGCTGTTTCTTCTTGAAACACACCCTGGATATCTCATTATCGGTACTTGCTGGGAAGACATCTATACTAATTCTGATGTTTTCACCATGCTCATCCCAACAGATGAAATCCCTTAAGACAGCAGAAGGTAGAATCTGGGGGCCGGGCCTAACATCTAAACATTTTATGTACTATGAGGACATGCAGGCTCTGCCAGGTGTTCCCGTAATGTAAATGTTCAGATGTTAGACTCAGATCAATCTTTAAAAAGCAATATTAATTAAAGTAAATGAATTAGTTAAGTAAGTTATGCCCGGCATGGGATTACAATTTCATCAGAAATTCCCTTGGAGAAGATATGCGAACATGAAGTAGACTACATTCCCTGGATGGATAATTTTACTGAGATCCAGGCAAGACGGATATAGGATTTAGTGACAATCCGGAAATATGTTTATATATGATTGCATGATTAAGGTTCATGTATCTACTGATTTACTTGACATGCTGGGTAATACTCGGTAATATCATTTTTGATGAGATTCGTTGCTATTAGGGTTTTCGTTCAGAATTACTATTGCAAATAGAAGAAGTCCTTTTCTATCAGCTTGTCTTAGTGATATAACGGTCACAACAAGTGATCCTGGGATCTTATAAACAGCAGCGAGATCGTGGTTGACGAACGCATGATCAGAAGGAGGCAACAATGGGAAATTCTGATACCGTATTACCAGTACGATCATCCGCTGTAATTGACACAGGCTATTCACAAAAACAGTCGACAACGCCCTCCGATGATAACCGACCCAGGGAAGCCATTCTCTATATCGGTCCGCTCAACATAGGTAGCGCGGCTGGCAAACAATTAACGGAG
>JAUVEU010000019.1 GCA_030594645.1 Candidatus Aegiribacteria sp. | reverse complement strand
CCTTATGGCATGATAATAGATACAAAATTGGCCTATGAAGCGATATAGGCCGATGGAGTACCTTCCAACAGCCTTTTTTTTACAACTTTGTACCCCCGACGGGATTCGAACTTTTGATTCGCAGATTAGAAGTTCGCTGTTATTGCCTTTGCTCGTTGAAACGGGGGAAGGCAGAAAATGATTAGAACACGGTTGTGATTTAATAGTAACAGGTACTAGTTGTCACTTTTAACAGTGGGTGGCACCAAGTGGCACTGGGGTTATTTGACGAGTGTTATTTCGCCCAGGGTTATTTCGCCAAGCATTATGCAGTAATTGCCCGAGGGGTTTCCTGAAATATTAAGAATAGCGTAGCCGTTGGAATCTGTTACGGTTGTGGCAACTAATCTTCCTGACATATCCAGCACATGTATATCTGTTCCGGGTTGAACACCTTCGATGTAGAAAGAACCCGGTGTCGGATTTGGGCCATAGATGGGAGAAACGGATGATTCTGATTCTTCAATTCCCTCATAGTATACTCTGTAAATAGCATCTCTGGGGCAATGGTCTGCACATATACCACATCCGTTACAGAGTTCGGGATCTATAACTGCATTGCCGCCGGACATGGAGAGCGCGCCTTCATCGCACCAGTGGATACATGCTCCGCAACCGTTGCAAATGACAGGATCAACCTGATATATCCATTTTCCCGCAAGAACAGCTGACACAATCAGAAGAATCATAAGTAAGTATTTAATGTACTTTGGAACCGACATCAGCTCTCCTTCTTTGAATTTCAGATGTAATAATCGCGGCAGTACTTGAAACATTTATGCATTTCCTGGTTCCTGACTGGGGATAATATATTCGCAAATCCGCGATATCAGCAACATTCTGATTCACTCCATCCGCTTCATTTCCAAGAAGAAATGCTGAGGAAAGATCGAATTGCGCTTCCCAGAAAGGCACCGCGTCCGATGTATTCTCAACAGCTATGAGCATACGTCCGGTAGCATTCACCCAATCTGCAGCTTCTTCAATATCTTTGAAATACCTCCATGGAACTGAGGCAAATGTTCCCCTCGAAGTATGACTGAGCTTTCTGTTTCCGGGTCTGCAGCATGTGCCTGTAAGAAACACGGCAGCAGGTGATATTGCTTCGACAGATCTGAAAACTGAACCTACATTGAAAGCGCTTCTGAAATTATCCAGAATAAAAATGGGCATTCCCCTTGAACTGTGAAGAGAATATGTGTAAACTTGAGGTATCATGATATTTGGAAAATTGCTCTTTTCGATCACTTCTCTGTTCCTCCTGGGATACTATCTTCCTCTGAGGGTTGAGCATCCGTTATGGATAATTCCTGCATCTGCAGGATTAATCGCAGCAATAGCAGGTTACAGAAGATACGGGATGATGCTGTTATGCGCTTCATCACTGCTTGCCGGATTATACTGGAATAGTAGTCACTTGAGGGAACATAACGAAGAGAGTCCTGAAACAGCGCAGGGAGGAGTCTGGAGTTGCAGGGTTGAAACATCCACAACACGCGGAGCGCTGCTCTTAATTGGATCAGGCAGGCAGGCATGGTCTTCCGACAAAGAACTTGCTCAATCAGTCAGAAGAGGGGATTCGGTGCTTGTTCTGGGGTCGCTGCGGGGTAATTTCCTTGAGACATGGTCATTCAGTGCAATTCATTCGAATTCAATGCAGAACAGAGTAAGAAGAATAATCTGCAGCAGGTGGAGAGAAAAACTGCATTCAAGGGAGACAAGTTCACTTGTTTCCGCACTTCTTGCCGGTGAACGGGGAACTGTTTCCCCCAGTACGCGAAGTGTTTTTGAAATGACAGGGACTTCACATCTTCTCGCTGTATCTGGTCTGCATGTTGGAATCATATGCGCGATAATACTGATTATAGCAAGACGAATGTTCGGCAAAACATGGTTGACCGTATTCATAACAATCCTTCTTATGGGGAGCTATGTCTTCATTGCAGGTGCCAGAGCCTCGACTGTTAGAGCCGGAATAATGGGCATGTTCATTCTGATAGCCTGGCAGGCGGTGGGAAAAACCCCAAATCTCCTTTTCATATGGTCCTTCGCTGTAATTGTCCTGATAATACTCACCTCGGGCTCCGTTCTGAATGATATCGGAGCTAAATTGTCGTTCAGTGCTGTGCTGAGCCTGATTATCTTTGGAAGAAATATCAGAGGGAATATTTATAAGAAAATACTTTCTATTCTTTACGCAGGAATTGTGGTAACGCTTTGTCTCGCTCCTCTGGTTTCAAGCACATTCGGAGCTGTAAGTCCTGTAGCACCGATTGCAACAGTGATATCGATTCCTTTCATGCTTACACTGATGGCTCTGGGTGCTATTTCTCTGTCCTGGGGTTTCATAGCAGAAGGCGCTTCAATTCTGGCAGAATGGACAGTATTTATCTGGTTGAATATCCTGCAAGTACTTGAATTCAGAAGATTTGAGTTTAAGGAATGGATGCTTGTTATCTGGTTTGCGGGTATTATTATGCTATTGCTGTTCTCCAGAAGGAGTGGATTCTTCCGAAGATTCAGATAAAATTTCAAATACTATCTGGACATTACCTGAATTATCCATGGCATCTTCCATCTCATCAAGTCCTGCGGCCTGTACTGTACCTCCAAGCGGGAGAAATATTTCGACAGTATCACCTGGAATCATACAAAAAGCATTACGGTTGTCCTGCTGTGTTTTGACAATCAGAACTACAAGTCCGTCGTATCCTCGGAGAGCGTCAGGAATGGAAATAGCCCTGTAGATGCCTGGAGCCATCTGGATGCTTCTGGCTCTCTCAAGAATGGCAAGATGATATGCGGCGGATACGGTAAGAGATGGAATTACGTCAGGAATTATCGGAAGAAATCTGACTGTATCTGAAACAGCGGGAGTTGTGATAACAATCTGAACGGAATCTTCCAGCCCCGGACGGGGTTGCCATGTAACTGTTCTGCCGTCCGCTATGACATTTCCGGTCTCGATAAAGGTTCCATCCGAACATTCCCATACAGCTTCATTTCCATCGGGAAGTATTGTGGAGAATGTTGTTGTGCGGCCACCATCGGGATCCATGGATGCAACTATATGAAGAGGATCGCCATCCTGACCACGGCACTGATCCGAGAGCCAGAATACGAATACTCCGGCAGGCAGCGCAAATGGCAGAATAAGACTGAGTGCTTTTAACAAACGTTTTGTGCGCTTCTTTCTCATGGCTGGAATATGATTATAATTTCGATAGATAGAAACCCTGGTGATTTGAAAGGAATAAGATGAAATTAGATGCTCGTGTTACAGATACGTTGATACAGCTGCTGGAAACAAGGAGTGTTTCCGGGCACACTGAGGCTGCGATGGATATTGTTCGAGATAGATTAGAGAAATTGAATCTGACAATTCGTTCAACTGCTAAAGGGAGCATTATAGCGACACTTAAAGGTTCGAGAACTGAAGGGATAATACTCTCAGCGCATCTTGATACGCTTGGAGGAATGATCAGAAAAATAGAAGATGACGGCAGGATAAGGCTCAGAACAATTGGTTCCTTTACCATGTCGAGTATAGAGGGCGAGTACTGCAAAATTGAAACCTGGGACGGAAAGTTCTTCGACGGAACTATTTTATATGACAATACTTCCGTCCATATTCATGGTCTGGAAAAGGCTTCAGAAAAGCGAAATGAAAAGGAGATGTATATAAGGCTTGATGAAGAGATCTCATCGAAAAAGGAAATACTGGATCTTGGGCTGTCCGTTGGAAACTACATACACTTTGATCCTCGCTCTGTTCGAACGAAATCAGGGTTTATCAAATCAAGGCATCTCGATGACAAGGCTGGAGTAGCAATACTCATTGAAGTAGCTGAGAGGCTTGTTAGAGAAGAGATGATACCGAAGCGGACTCTGCACTTTCTCTTTACATCATATGAGGAAGTGGGGCATGGCGCAGCAGGTGAATTTCCGAAGAAAGCAAAGGAATTCATCGCTGTTGATATGGGTGTCGCAGGGCATGGGAGAGAGTCTTCGGAGGACAGTGTTACAATCTGCGCAGCTGACAGTACCGGACCTTTCAATTATCAGATAACAAAAAGGTTGATAAAACTTGCTGAGGCGAATTCTATACCTTTCACAGTTGATACTTTCCCGCATTACGGATCAGATGCTGCAGCAGCTCTAAAATCAGGGCTGGATGTAAAACATGGATTGATTGGCCCGGGAGTAGACGCTTCACATGCGAACGAAAGAACACATGAAAAAGCTCTTAAAGCGACAATAGATCTTATACTGGCATATGTGATGAGCTGAAATCAGGAATCCAGGAGTTTCTTAACAGCTTCTTTGAGTTCATTTATGTCAAATGGTTTCTGAAATGTGTATCTGGCACCCATGGAAGCGGCGATTTTCAGATAGCCTTCAGGTGATAGAGCACCTCCGCCAGAGAACGCTATTATCTTTACATCAGGATTTACTTTCCGTAATTCACGAATAGTTTCAATGCCTTCCATATCAGGCATAACAATATCTGTTATAACAACATCAACATTCTCGTCACGAAATAGTTTTAAAGCGGAATTTCCGTTTGATGCTTCATGGATGATGTAATTATCCTTCTGGAAAACTTTTACCAGCATTTTTCTGACCATTGAATCATCATCTACAATAAGTATTGAGGGCATAATTCTCCTATCAACTCAATATGTTAAACATTATACTTAATACTACAAATAAGACAATGATACCGCAAATCCAATGATCAGAAGGCTGGACATGTTGAATATTTCAGTTATCGTTCAGTTAATGAGTGCTTCTTAAAGTGTATATTGAGCATGATGTGCATTCGTTCTATTTTTTATATATATCAATTAAGATAGAGAATATCGGTTTGCAGAATTAGTATCTGTGATATTCTCATTTATACTGTCCAGATTGTCTTTGAGAGGTGCCGTAATGAATACGTCTGATTATTCCATAGGAACAGCGGGGGATTCTAATCAGGATTTCTTCAATTCTCAGGGTGCAGGTGTATTCGTTATTGATTTTGCCACAGGTAGAATTGTTAAAACCAACAAAAGAGCAGCTGAGATGGTCGGATTACCCGAAATATCGATAATCAGTAAGCGATGTGAGATCTTCCTGAAATCGCTGACCAAAACACCGCTTGAACCATCTGCCGTCGCTGTTGATGGAATTCTCAGGAGTCATCAGGACAGAATTATCCCGGTTATCATTTCAACAGTCGAATACAAAACCAAAGACAGTAGATGGCTGATTCACACATTTGTAGAGATTACCAGTACAAGCAGAACTCTGAAACAGAGACATCAAAGGGCATCAGACTACCTTTCTATCATTAACAGTTTGCAGAATGTCATATTTTACCAGACCGATATGAAAGGGAATTTAATCGACTTCTCTGATTCTGCGTCCGAAATAACAGGATTCACAAGAGAAGAAATAATCGCGAAACCGGTCTCTCTTATCTTCTTAGACCCGGCTAACCAGGAATACCTGCATAAGGAACTGTTGTTAAATAATAGAATAGTGGAATACAGGATTGATCTTAAATCGAAAGACGGATCAGTAGTTGAAACAATCATGAATGCCGCTGTCATTAAAGATACAAATGGCAACCCGATAAGTATTCTGAGTATTCTACAGAATATTAACGAAACTGAAAGAAACATCGAATCATACCCATACAGTGAAGAAATTTTCAAAGCAATAACTCACTCCATACAGGATGCTGTCATAACGATGGATGATAAAGGCTTGATTTCGTTTGTGAACAGAGCCGGCACAATGATGTTCGGTTATACAGAGAAAGAGATGCTGGATGCGGATCTTCACAAGCTGATTGCCCCACCACAGTATCACTCATCATTCAAGCATGGATTCAAGGCATTCAAAACAACAGGAGAGGGGCTTGTGGTCGGACGCACACTGGAAATAGAAGCCCAGAGAAAGAACGGATCCATATTTCCGGTTGAACTCTCGATCTCATCTGCGAAAATTAATGACAGCTGGCATTCGATCGGGATAATAAGAGACATCACAGAAAGAAGGCAGACTGAACGCGATATCGTAGAAGCAAGTGAAGCTGCAGAAAACGCTTCAAGAACTAAGTCAGAATTCCTTGCCAACATGAGCCATGAAATTAGAACTCCGTTGAACACCGTAATCGGAGCAACCGGTCTACTGTCTGAAACCAATCTTGATAAAGAGCAGCTGAAGCTTGTTGATATGATGCATTCATCAGGCGAGAGTCTTCTTGTTCTGATCAATGACATATTGGACATTTCCAGGATAGAAGCAGGTAAGATTACCCTTGAGAAGATATCCTTCAATCTGGACGATCTTCTTAAAAGGATATGCAGTACGCTATCCGTAAGGAGCAGCAAGAAGAACCTTGAAATGAGCTATGAAATAGAATCGGATGTTCCTGAATTCCTGGTCGGTGATCCTAACAGGCTCAGGCAGATACTGGTTAACCTGATTGGAAATGCGATAAAATTCACTGAAACAGGAAGCATCATAGTGAATATCAGGAATATGGAAACTTCTGAAAAACATACAACTCTTTCATTCAAGGTATCAGATACCGGAATAGGGATACCATCTGCAAAACTTGAAAGCATATTCAACACTTTCACTCAGGCAGATGCTTCGGTAACAAGGAAATTCGGCGGAACTGGACTGGGTCTCGCGATATCGAGAAAACTCGTGCACTTGATGGATGGTGATATATCCGTTGAAAGCAAAACAGGAGAGGGCACTACATTCAGTTTTACAGCGGAGTTTGACATTCCTGAGAAAGGGGGAGAAGAAAACGCTGAAATCCAGGATCAGGATAAAACTGAAATGGAAACAAAGGGATTCGGATCTCTTTCAATACTGCTGGTGGATGATTCCCCTGACAATAGATTTCTTATAAATGCTTTCCTCAGTAAGGAATCATGCTCCATAGTAGAAGCGGAAAACGGAAGTATTGCGATTGAGCTGTTTCCAAAACAAAAATGGGATATTATCCTCATGGACATGCAAATGCCCGTTACGGACGGGTATCAGGCCACTATGAAAATCAGGGAGATCGAGGAAGAAAAAGGGATTGCTCATACACCCATCGTGGCTCTGACTGCCCATTCAATCGATACAGAGGTAAAGAAATGTTTTGATGCTGGATGCGATGTGCATCTTGCGAAACCTGTCAGTAAAACCGATCTTATGAATCTGATTATAGATATTACTTCATCCTACTCCGTTTCGAAGGATATCAGTAATGAAGAAGAAATTGAAATACATACTGATCCTGACCTGTCGGAGGATATCGGCAATAAAGAAAGAATTGAAATACATCCTGATCCTGACCTGATGGCTCTGATTCCAGGATATATAGAACACAGACATGAGGATGTCAGTGAAATGATAGAACTGCTTGAGAATAGCTCTTACAGAGATATCGAAAGATGCGGGCACAGCATGAAAGGTTCAGGAGCCGGATATGGTTTTGACGGGATTACTGAAATAGGGACCTTTATTGAAATTGCCGGAAAAGAAGAGAACAGAGAAAAGATTCAGGAGGGTATCGACAAACTGATATCCTACCTTGAGAAACTTGACATTGTTGAAGGGGAATGATCCGGATAACTAACCAGTTGAATCTTCCAGAATAATCAAAGCAGCAGACGCAAGATCTTCAGTCACTCTCCATGGCAATGGATGATTCTGCTTCTCTATGAGGTCAAGCTGATTCAATCCTCTGCCTGTAAGAACAAGAATCGTCTTCAGATCTGCTCTTCTTCCCATTTCCATATCAGTTGAAGCGTCACCAACAAGATAACCTCCGGGCGGGAGATTCAGTTCCTGCCTTGCAGTATCCAGCATACCGGTTTTCGGTTTCCTGCAATCGCATTTATCATCAGGATGGTGAGGGCAGTAGTAGAGTCCGTCGATTTTCCCTCCGGCATTATCGACAAGATGAATCAGGTATTGATGTATCTCCCTTACATCCGATTCAAGGCAGTATTTCCGTGATATTGCCGACTGATTCGTAACTATTATGACAGGGTGCCCCGCGTTACTGAGATTCACTATCGCATCAATAGAACCTGGAAGTGGGATCCAGTCCTTCAATGATCGAATGTAATCAGCACTGTCTCTGTTAATCACGCCGTCTCTGTCAAGAAATACAGGAAGCATATCTGTCATTCTTCTGTAATTTTCATGCGGTGATACTTAACCAGATCATCGAGTCCATCTTCAAATCGGATTTCAGGTTTCCATCCAAGGATATCTCTTGCCCTTGTGCTGTCCAGGGCTATCTGAAGGATTTCCTCTGGCAGGGAAGGGCCGAATACGGGTTCAAGATCTGTCCCGGTATAGCCCCGAATAATACGATCAAGCTCAAGAACAGATCTTCCGACACCCCAGCCAATGTTGAAGATTTCCCCTGAGATATCAGTTCTTGACAGATCCATTGCCATCTCGTTTGCTCTTGCTATATCAGTTACATGGACATAATCTCTCAGCTGTAATCCGTCACCATTGATCATAGGAGGATTACCTGTGAGATATGCAAGAGTAAAAATGGCTGTCACACCGGCTTCTCCGTATGGATTCTGTCTTGGACCGTAGACATTCGGATATCTGAGAATTACGTAATCAAGTTCATAAAGGAATTTGTAAAGGAAAAGGTAGTGTTCTACAGTATGCTTGCTGATTCCATAATGACATATAGGATTAACCGGATGTGTTTCCGGCACCGGAAGTTCCTGAGGTTCTCCGTATACAGCTCCTCCTGTGGATGCGTAAACAACTCTGCGAACTCCCCCTTTTCTTGAGGCTTCAAGGATATTGAGAGTACCTTCAATATTAACGTCAGCGTCAAAAACAGGTTCCCTTACAGATCTTCTTACATCCATTTGTGCAGCGTGATGACAGAGAATATCAAATCCCCCGACAGAGATGAGATCGAAAGCGTCTTTGCTTCTTACATCAAGTTCGTGGAATACAGCATCTCGATTAACATTTTCGATAAACCCAGTGGAAAGATCGTCCAGTATATGAACTTCATGTTTCTTTTCAATGAGGAAATCCGCTACATTTGAAGCTATGAAACCGGCTCCACCTGTTATAAGTATTTTCATCATGCCTCCGGAATCCTGCAAGGGTATGAAATATAACCTGCCGGATATGGAAAGTAATCGTATATTAGCATTCAACGACCGTCCGGATAAACTACCAGCCGGAAAGGCATGGTCAAGACCCCTTTTCGGATGAGAACCTGCAGGAGGCTAAAATGAAAATTGTACTTCTATCAGGAGGAAGATCAGCAGAGCGTGAGATATCCGTACAGTCCGCGTTATTTGTCCGTTCCGTCCTTGAACGATCGGGACATGAAGTCGTTTCTGTTGAGATAAGTATGTATGGGCAATGGCTTCTTGACAGTTCAGCTATTACGCTCAATGCCGGACACCCTGTCTGGAAACTGTTCATTGGTGAAACAGAAATAGATTTTGATCTCGTATTCCCCGTACTCCATGGCCCATGGGGGGAAGATGGTTCAATTCAGGGATTATGCGAGATTGCAGGCTGGCCATATGCCGGAGCCTCAGTAATGACATCATCTCTTGCAATGAATAAAGTTACTACAAAAAGACTCGTTTCATCCGAAGGAATTCCAGTTATTCCCTGGAAGAGCTTTTCGGAGGATTCTCCCCCTTCGCTGAAGGAACTCGAGCCGCTTCTATATCCTTTATTCGTCAAACCGGCAAGAATGGGTTCGAGTGTTGGAATATCAAAAGTTGATTCTCCTGATCAGCTTCAGGATGCACTGGCACTTGCTTTTAAATATGACAGTTTGATCCTCATCGAGAACGGCCTGACGAATGTAAGGGAAATTGAAGTTGCCCTTCTGTGTGAATCCGGAAATGTTTCATCTTCTGTTCCCGGTGAGATAATACCGGGTCTGGAGTGGTATGATTATACCGCAAAATATGATTGCGATGATTCGAAGCTTATTATCCCTGCGCAGTTATCCGATAAGATGTCAGCCAGAATCAGAGTATTTGCAGAGAAAGTATTCTCTTTGCTTGAATGCAGCGGTTTCGCCAGAGCGGATTTTCTTCTGACTCAGAATGATGAGGTCTTTTTCAATGAGATAAACACAATTCCGGGTTTCACCGAAATAAGCATGTTTTCAAAACTCTGGGAAGCGTCAGGAAAATCATCATCTGAAATAATTAATCGAATACTCGCAGAAGCAATGAGAAAATATTCAAAACCTTAACCGGGAGTCCTAAATCAATTGACCAGGATAAAAGTTGATCTGAGAAGTGACACTGTCAGTACTCCATCACACTCCATGAGAAACGCAATGTCCAGAGCAGAGGTAGGTGACGATGTCTTTGGGGAAGATCCAAGCATCAATTATCTGGAGGACACTGTTGCCGGAATGGCAGGTTTTGAAAAAGCAGTTTTCATGCCTACTGGAACGATGTCAAACGGAGTGGCAATTCGTGCTCTAACAACTGCGGGGGATGAAGTAATCTGTGGTTCAAAAAGCCATGCATATCTATATGAGGGAGCCCAGTACGCAATGCTCGGCGGTCTTCAGATGCACCGGATTGATGAGAATGAAAGTGGCTGTATTCCACCTGACGCACTCAGAAAAGCATTGAACAGAGAGAAGGATCAGCATTTCGCTCCGAGAACGCTGGTTACTCTCGAGAATACACATAATGTAATGGGTGGTCTCATCCTTCCGCAGACGATGGTAAAAGAGATCCAGTCCATAGCATCTTTGAAAAAAGCGTCCTCATACCTTGATGGGGCTCGACTCTGGCACGTGATTGCTGCTACAGGACAATCGCTGGATAAACTTGTTTCCGGTTTTCGCATGGTTTCAATGTGCTTTTCTAAAGGTCTTGGTTGTCCTGTTGGATCTATACTTCTCTGTTCCTCGGAAGACGAAGAGCGTGTCAGATTCCTCAGGAAACAGCATGGTGGAGGTATGCGCCAGGCCGGGATACTCGCTGCGGCATGCATTTACGCTCTGGAGCATCACCTTCCTGTATTATCAAGAACGCATCGTTTTGCGGCAAAACTGGCAAAGGGAATAGGGAAATCTCCTGTGCTCGAGCTTCCGAAGATAGTGGACACGAATATCATTATAGCAAAAACACACGAAGGAAAAGCGGAGACTGTCGCTTCATCTCTTGCTGCTCTGGGGATAGGTTGTCTCGCTCTGTCACCGTCAACGGTAAGATTTGTTACTCACCTCTCACTGTCTGAGCGGTCTGTAAAATATGCAGCGGATGTTCTTTCCGCTTTTGGAGGATAAAATGATAACTGGAGTTATTGGAACAGGTCATCTGGGCTTTCACCATGCAAGAATACTCGGTGAGATTACAGGCAGAACTGTTCCTATATTCGATACTGACACCGAACGCATGATGGAACTGGCTTCAAAAATTGATGTCCGTCCGGTGAACCGAATTGATTCTCTTCTTGAGGAATGCGATTCAGTTGTAGTCGCATGTACTACATCGGCGCATTACGGTGTTGTAACAAAAGCTCTCGGAGCCGGATTAAACGTTCTTGTAGAAAAACCAATCGCAGCGAACCCTGACGAAGGGCGTGAAATGGTAGAGCTTGCGGAAGCAGCTGACCTTATTCTGGCGGTTGGTCATGTGGAACGCTTTAATCCTGCTATACTCGCCGCAGCAGAATTTATAGACACACCACTTTTCGTAGAAGGTCACAGAATGGCGCCTTTCAACCCCAGGGGGACCGATGTGTCGGTTGTAATGGATCTGATGATTCACGACATTGATCTGGTTCTTTCATTCGTTCGATCTCCTGTCACCTCAGTTCAGGCATCAGGTGTGCCGGTTCTCAGTAATAATGTGGATATTGCCAGCGCAAGAATTCAGTTTGAGAATGGCTGTGTCGTAAACATGACAGCAAGCAGGATTTCGAGAGAACAAATTC
Organism: Candidatus Aegiribacteria sp.; assembly: GCA_030594645.1. Classification (GTDB taxonomy): domain Bacteria; phylum Fermentibacterota; class Fermentibacteria; order Fermentibacterales; family JCC-6; genus Aegiribacteria. Next base: position 28,159 of record JAUVEU010000019.1, on the reverse strand, counting down.
GAAAATTGAGGTTTTTTCAGCATAAGAGCTATGTATCAGTTGATTTCGCGTCAAGAAAAGTTGAGGCATTCCGTGTTTCATCCGGAAACATCGTACCCATTTCAATAGTTGTTGAGGAAGGTGATGCCCTTACAGCTGAGCTTAAAGATTTCCTGGAAGCATGTGATACAGGCTGTTCTCCTGCTGTCTCAGGGAAAGACGGTCTTATTGCTCTCCAATCTGCAAAGATAATCTCGAGTCAGATACAGGTAGCGACAGAAGGAATTCTGAAGGATCTGACTGGAGTATGAAACTTGTTATCTCAGCCGGTGACCCATCCGGTGATATTCGTGCTGGAGAGCTTTTCAGGAAGCTTTCAGCATTGGTTCCGGTTGAAGCTTCAGGACTGGGAGGCAGCAATCTTTCAAGTGCGGGTGTAAATGTTATCTTCAATCTCGAAGATTACTCTGTAATGGGCTTTGCGGAAGTTATCTCTTCTCTGAACAGATTTCGCAACCTGAAAAACGAGATGAAATCACTTATCATCTCTGAGAATCCGGATGCTGTTCTTCTGGTTGATTATCCCGGTTTCAATATTCCCCTGGCTCAATGGGCAAAGAAAAAGGGTTTCAAAGTCATCTATTACATATCTCCACAGTTATGGGCGTGGGGCAGAAGAAGGGTCAGAAAAGTTCGGAAAAGCGTTGATCTAATGATTACTCTCTTTGAATTTGAAGTTGAATTCTACAATCGTCATGGAGTCAGGGCCGTGTGCGCAGGACATCCGCTCGTGGATGCGATTCCAGTACCCGCTGATTCAAAGCCTGAAGGAGATCTGGCTTTCCTTCCCGGAAGCCGTGAGCAGGAAGTAGCAAGTCTTCTGGACCCGATGATTGATGCCTACTTAATTCTTAGAAGCAGGGGGATTGCCCGGAATGCTTCTGTAGCTGTGACCGAATCCGTTCCATCAGAACTATATGACCGCGCCGGTAATACAGAGGGAGTAACACTGGTAAATTCAATCAGCGCTTCTCTTCAAAACGCGTCTGCTGCTGTTGTATGTTCGGGTACTGCAACATTGGAGACAGCGCTCTGGGGAATTCCATTCATTATCACATACAGAACTTCGCGATTGACGTATCTGCTGGCAAAGCTCCTTGTACGCGGCGTAGACAGAATAGGTATGGCTAACATAGTCTCAGGTAAAGACGTTGCTCCAGAACTCATACAGAATAACGTTACACCGTTAAAAATCGCAGAGCGTATCATTCCTCTGCTCTCTGAATCGGAAATAAGACTGAAATCACTTTCGGATATTGAATCCGTTCGAAAAGCCCTTGGTGAACACGGCGCAGCGGAAAGAGCAGCCAGGCTTCTGTACAACGAAATCAAACATGAAAACCCCTGATCTATTCAAGCTATCCCGGATGTTGGGACGCATTTTTATGAGGTTAATAGGCAGCTCATGGCGGGTATTCTATTTCTCTACGAGCGATTTGAGAGCCGGACGTATCCGAGGCAGGTCTGCGGTTTTCGCGTTCTGGCATGGAAGGCAGCTTCCATTTGTTCATACGCATCGGAATGAGGATGTCACTGTTCTTGTAAGCCAGAACAGGGATGGACAATACGCAACCAATATTCTTAATTCAATGGGTTTTTCAACAGTCCGGGGTTCCAGCAGCAGGGGAGGCATGAAAGCACTCGGGGAAATTGCCGGAAGACTCAGAAGCGGGATGGACTGCGCAATTACATCAGACGGCCCCAGAGGTCCCGCAGAAAAAGCAAAGATGGGAATTGCTCATATATCAAGGCTTGGAGGAAGGCCTGTAGTTTCGATGGGATCATCAGCCTGGCCTGCGCTGCGTTTCTCCTCCTGGGACAGATTTCTACTTCCACTGCCATTTGCGAGGGTGAGCGTGGTTGAGGGAAGACCATTTCCACCAATGAGAAGGGGAGATGATCCCGGTATATGGCTGGACAGAATAGAAAGAGAGATTTCAAGAGTAACTTACAGTGCTGACCTTTTTACATCACCATCCGCCCGAATACTCAGACGTATTTTGAGATTCGCCGGATACATTTTTCACGCCCCTGCAATACTGGCGCTTCAATTCAGATCATCAAGGGAAAGAAAAGAAAGACAGGGTTTCGTTTCGGAAATGAACACTAATCCTGTCTGGCTTCATGGATCATCTCTTGGTGAATTGAACGGACTTCTTCCTTATATATCATACCTTAAAAAAAGAAAGATACCTGTCTGGGTAACGTGTTTTACTCCCTCTGGACGGCTATTTCTGGATAGAATGAACATTTCCGGAAGTTTCAGCCCTCTTGATACACCGATTTTTACACAACGTTTCATCCAGAGAATAAAGCCAAGAGCTCTAATAATTACCGAAACTGAAATCTGGCCAAACACTATTCTTGAAGCACTCGAATCCTGTATTCCATGTATGATTGTCAATGGGAGGCTTTCAAAACGGAGCTTTCGAGGCTATCGGATATTCAAGCCATTATTCAAAAGAATGCTGTTATGCTTTTCAGGAATCCTGGCGAGAACCATCAAAGATGCAGATTACTTTGAGTTACTTGGCGCAAACCCTGACAGCATAACCGTAACCGGAGATTCCAAATCATGCTCCGATCACGGTGATCCGCCGGAGGAATGGTATAAAACGCTGCGGACTGATCTTCCTGTTCTGGTTGCCGGTTCAACAAGAAGAGGAGAGGAATCAACAATACTCAAAGCATCCCGAAAAGCTGGATATTTCCCTGTTCTGGCACCAAGACATCTTGAGCGAATAGATGAACTGCTGGGTATTATGAAAGATCATGGATTTTCACCCGCAAAATGGACAGATATTGTTGATTCAGAAGATTCAGGGATATTTGACAGTGTTCTCATTGATCTGCATGGTGTACTCGCACAGTTTTATGGTGTCGGCAAAGTTGCTTTTGTTGGCGGGACGCTAATGCCTTTCGGGGGGCATAATGTACTTGAACCTCTAATGAGAGGAGTACCTGTAATTGTTGGTCCGCACTACGAAAGCTTCAGCAGTATTATTAATGATATATCAGCATCGGGAGCTGCTCATATCATCACATCGCATGAAGAGTTAGAAGAATTACTTAAGAGATTGAAAAGCGGATATCCACGGAAAGATTTCGTCCGAAAAGCAGTAGAGAAGATTCAGAAAAAAGTGTATGATCAGTTTGGATTGCTCATGCTCAAATCAGGAATTATCAATCATCTGGAGAATATTCAATGAAAAGACCTGACATAATTTTCAAAAAAATAGCATCTCGAGAGGGATACTATGCCTGGCTTGGCTGGGTGCTTATGCCTTTCGGATGGTTATACGGTTCGCTGGCAGCACTTAGAAGAATGTGGTTCGAATCCGGCAGGAGGCAGCTGAGGTTACCGATTCCCGTGCTGAGTGTCGGTAATATCGAGGTTGGAGGAACTGGTAAAACTTCTGTTACGATATGGCTTGCAAGAAGAATCGCAGGAATGGGCTATACTGTAGCGGTCATTGCGCGGAATTTCGGAGATAGGAAATCCGCCTGTAGAGTCAGGCTGGACAATGCTGATGTCAGGAATGAATTTACAGATGAAGTTCTGCTCCTTGCGGAAAGCCTGCTCGGAAAAGCAAGGGTGTATGCCGGCAGATCAAAAACCGAAGCCTCTATAAGAGCATTTCGAGAGGAAAATCCGGATATTATCATAGTTGATGACGGATTCCAGCATCTTAAACTGCACAGAGACATAGAACTGATCGTGCTTGATTTCTCGAACCCGTTTGGCCAGGGTGGAATTCTTCCTTCCGGAACACTAAGAGAATTTCCATTATTTTTATCAAGAGCAGATCATATATGGATAAACCGCATTGCCGCAGGAATGTCAGCTGAGTGGATAAAGCGAAGAGTGTCAGATTACAACTGGAAAGCTCCTGTACAGTTCAGCAGAATTCAGCCGACGGGTGTCAGGTTTGTATCCGGCAGGAGACTGCCGGATATTCCTGAAGAACCGGTTATTGCATTCTGCGGAATTGGTAAACCTGAAAGCTTTCGGAACTCTCTTGAAGAAGCCGGTTTTAGTATCAGGAAACTAATTGTTTTTCCTGACCATCATGTTTATTCAGCAGAAGATATAGAACATCTGAAAGGAATGATGATCAGAAAACGGGCGGGAGCATTGATTACCACGGAAAAGGATGCGGTAAAACTGAGCGGCATTGCTGATACTGATGATATACTGGTTCAGACCATGAACCTTGAGGTTGAGGGAGATATACCTGAGCTTCTTGATGATATTCAGAAAAAGATTGTAAGATTTCGAGAGCTTCAAGGCAGATAGGACAATGCAATTGACAGGTACGTTAAGAACGGATGTACTCATACTTGGCGCCGGAATGGCAGGACTGACATGCGCGCTCGCACTTCCTGAAGAACTTAATATTCTTCTTGTGAGTAAAATTCCAATTCCCACTGGAAGCACATACCTTGCGCAGGGTGGCCTTGCAGCAGCAGTATCCGAAGATGACAGTTTCAAACTACATCTCAGAGATACCATAATGGCAGGTGGAGGTCTCGTTGATGAGGACATAGCTATCGATATTATTGAAACAGGTCCCCGTCTTGTAAAACAATTGTCACAGTGGGGTGCTGTACTTGAAGGAGCCGGCGGATCCGGTAAAGGAGGTATCGAAGGGGGACACAGTGTCAGGCGTGTTCTTCATCATAAAGATAGAACAGGCAGATTGATCAGCGAAGTGCTTTGTGAAAGATGCAAAGAAAGAAATAACATCTTAATACTGCAGCCGGCTTTTGCTGTTAATCTGCTTACAGCTTCAAGAGAGATGCCCGATCTGGTTGAAAATTGTGCGGACAGATGTCTGGGCGCCCATATCCTTCATGATGGCAGAATTTCTACAGTTCTTGCGGGTGAAACCATAATAGCAACAGGAGGGGCCGGTAAGGTTTACAGATACACTTCAAATCAGGATTCAGCCACCGGAGATGGTATAGCGATGGCATGCAGAGCCGGTCTTCCTATTAGAAATATGGAATTTTACCAGTTTCATCCCACCTGCCTGTTTCATCCTGATAAAAGAAATTTTCTGATAACGGAAGCTCTCAGAGGTGAAGGCGCCATATTGCTTAACCTTGAAGGTCAGAGATTCATGGAAAACTATGACCCTGCGAGGATGGAACTTGCACCAAGAGACGTTGTGGCACGAGCTATTGACTCAGAAATGAAACGACTTGGAGATGATCATGTTCTTCTTGATGCCACTCACCTTGGTCGGGAAAAGCTGGAAGAATCATTTCCGGAAGTAACTGAAGGTGTTACTTCAGTCGGTATTATTCCCTGGCTGGAACCAATACCAGTAGTTCCCGCAGCCCATTACTGTGTTGGTGGAATAGACGCATCTACTGATGGCAGTACGGCTATGAACGGCCTCAGAGCTATTGGAGAGGTCTCCTGTACCGGTTTTCATGGTGCCAATCGTCTTGGCAGCAACAGCCTGCTTGAAGCAGGTGTTATGGGATTAAAAGCTGCTGACTCTATCCCTGATACCGTATTGAAACCGGACGAATTCTCTGCAAGAGACTGGACCTACGGCCGTGCTGAACCGTTAAAGGAAAACGTCCTCGTCGATTATGCATGGGCCGCTCTGAGAAATGTCATGTGGGATTATGTAAGCATTGTCAGGTCGGACAGAAAACTTAACAGAGCCTTGAGAATAATTGATGTTCTCGCAGAGGAGATAGAAGATGATTACTGGTCTCTGCTTCCAACCGTGGAACTTCTTGAATTGAGAAATATCTGTACGGTAAGCAGGGCCATTGTCAGATCAGCATTGAAAAGGAGGGAAAGTCGGGGTCTCCACTACACTCTTGACTGTCCCGGACAGAAACAGCCGCCCGGAGACACTATTCTCAAGATAAAGCTATGAAATATCACCACTTTGTTTTCCTGTTGCTTGTTATTCTTATTCTTTCGGGCTGCAGAACTACTCCTGTTTACCGTGGTGACGGAGTTCATTGTACAGGCGGCGAATGGGCTGAAATATCATCTACCGGAAGTGGTCCAAGATCATCAATAGATAATGAAATGTTGAATGAAATCGATTCATGGATGGGTACTCCATATCTGTATGGCGGAAACAGCAGATCAGGTGTAGACTGTTCGGCTTTCACCCAGTCGATTTTCAGGGCTGTGGATATCGAGATACCAAGAACTGCCGGTCAACAGGCTGCTGCGGCAGAAAGCGTTAATCCATCGGAACTGAAGTTCGGAGATCTGCTGTTTTTCAATACATCAGGATCAGGTATCTCGCATGTCGGAATATTTATAGGAAACGGATTCTTTGTTCATTCATCCAGCAGCAGGGGAGTTGTAAGGGAATCACTCTCCAAGGAATACTACGCAAACAGGATTGTATCCGCGGGAAGGTATCTTAAATGATTATTCTCCTCTTCTTCTTACTTGGCATTTCTCAGATTCAAATTGAATTCATACCTGTAAGAGGTTTCTCCGATCTTGATGATTTTGCCACTCCAACTGGATTCGGTCTGCTTCTTGTACTTGGAGAAGATACAACCGCTAACCGATCTATGGCGGAACAGATCCTAATCTCAATGGACAGCCTGCCTGAGACCGCTTCAGTCGATCTATGGTGTATTGCACCTGATGCTCCGGGTTATGTGGAAGTAGCTGATTTGTCAGGGTATTACAACGGGTATCCGTCCACTGTAATTCTTGTAGGTCATTGTGGTTTCCTAGAACTTGATCCTCAGTATCTTACTTCTGAAATAATCGACTCATGGTTCACGTGGGGAGACCCGGAAAGCAGAATAACCGGTATATGCAACTTCTGCAGACGATGCAATCCTTAATATCCTGGAGGACAACGTAATGGAATGGTTCGAGGACGAGGAATTCTGGAGAGAGTTATACCCTTTCATGTTCCCTGATTCAAGAATGGAAAAAGCTGAGGAGGACTCTGATTCCCTTATAGAGCTTACAGGGATTACAGGTGGAGATGTTCTTGATCTATGCTGCGGTCCCGGGCGGTTCTCAATCGCAATGGCAAGGCGTGGTTTCACCGTTACTGGTGTTGATCGGACGGAATACCTGCTTGAAATTGCGGGAAGAAGAGCTTCTCTGGAAGACCTTTCAGTAGAGTGGGTTCTTGAGGACATGCGGAGTTTCATTCGATCTGACTGCTTTGATCTAGCCATATGCATGTTCACCTCCTTCGGGTATTTTGAGAAGCATGAAGAGAATATGAAAGTTCTCAATAACATCCGAAATTCCCTTAAACAGGGTGGAAAACTCCTAATTGAACTTATGGGTAAAGAGGTTCTTGCATCGATCTTCAGCCCCATATCAACCGATGAGCTGGAGGACGGAATGCTGTTGGTTCAGAAACACAGAATAGAAGACGGATGGAGAAAAATCCATAATGAATGGCTGATTATTAAAGATGAGAGGGTAAAGAATAAATGGGAATTCTCTCACTGGGTCTACAGCGCTGCAGAAATGGAGAACATGCTTAAGGAAGCCGGATTTTCAGTGCAGCAGGTTTACGGCAGCATTGCCGGTATACCGTACGATTCTGAAGCCATACGATTAGTTGTAGTTGCTGCAGCTGAATGACTGCCGGGAAAACGCGGGTTAAATAATTGAACAGTGATAATACAAAACAAAGGAAGCCAGCATCATGCTGGCTTCCTTACATTTATTTAATCGAACAGAAAACAGATACTCTACTGGATCACGACAAACTGCTGTGTTTCAGCAAAGTCTCCAGATACCATCCGGCAGAAATAGAGACCTGAATCAAGTTCAGGAATAACAACCTGATTATAACCATCCTGGCTATCCACTGATTCAAACTGATTGACCAACCGGCCTGAAACATCGTAAATCGATAGATGTACAATTGATTCACCAGGTACGGTATAACCTATCAGAACAGTGCTCTGCATAGGGTTTGGAGAAAATGGCAGAAGATTGAATCCGGACGGGTCATCTTCGCTGATTCCTTCTAAATTCCATGAGATGGTAACATCTTCAAGTGTAGGTGTTAAGCTGTTATCTTCCGCTGTCATAATAGCTCTATACTGAACATACTGATGACCATTGTACAGTATGCCGCCAAGGTTGCCAGGTGAATTTATTACTTCTGACCATTCACCCATATTGGTGTGGTCATCGGAAGCTCTGACCTGGAAAGAAACCGAAGTTCCCGGTTCTGAAGAACAGGTCCAGTCGATCCAGCCCCATATAGGAATAGCCAATGTATTGAGAATACTTGATTCAAGCAAGCCTGTTGCTTCAAACCCTCCCCACCATGAGACATAACTGGACAAGAATGATGATCCGAGAACATCCATAATACCATCATTATTGAAATCTGCGGGAAATACCGAAGATGCTCCATCGAAACTGCCGTCGATTTCGTGTGAGGTCCAGCTTGTACCAGAACCGTTTATATTCTCCCACCACGAAACATCATTCTTACCCTGTGCGGCTCCGAGTACATCCATATCACCATCATCATCCATATCAACCGAATACACTGAAGATGCTCCGTTGTAGTCCTGATCTATCTTATGCTTGTACCAGCTTGTACCGGAACCGTCAAGATTCTCCCACCAGAAGATATCGTCATCGTAAATCGCGGCACCGAGTATATCCATTTTGCCGTCACCGTTTACATCTGCTGCAAATACAGATGACGCGCCGCCAAATTGCTGATTAACAGCGTGAGGTTCCCAACTGGTGCCGGAACCGTTCAGATTCTCCCACCAGAAGATATCGTGCGCGTTGCGTGCAGCTCCGAATACATCCATATCACCATCACCATCGATATCCGCTGCAGAAACAGAATGAGCGCCATCGAAAGTATTGGTTACGACATGTTCGGCCCATTCATATCCCGAACCATCAAGATTTTCCCACCAGGAAATCATGTCTATGTTGATTGCAGCTCCAAGTATATCCAGATCGCCATCACCGTCTACATCTGAGACATATACCGAGTTTGCGCCGTAGAAATTAAGATCAACAAGGTGCTCGATCCATCCAAGGCCGGAGCCTGTGGCATTCTCCCACCATATGATATCATGAGCAAGACCGGCTGCGCCGATTGCATCAATATCACCATCACCATCGATATCCGCAGCATAAACAGAACTGGCGCTATCGAAATTATCATCAATCGGATGCTGGTTCCAGATGTTGCCTGAGGCATCTCTGTTTTCCATCCAGAAGATCTTGTTGGAAACAGCGGCTGTACCGAGTACATCGATCAGACCATCACCATTTACATCAGATGCGAATACTGATGATGGACCTTGAAAGGTCGTAGAGATAACATGTTCAAAATCATATACCCGCGTGATGCTGAGGACTCCAGGTACACCCGTCCAGTTGATATTACTGGACTGATAGAACTTGCCTGAATCCCAGTTGTTGAGCGGTCCAAGGTAGCCGGGACCACCAGACCAGGTTGTCTGGGTAACCGAAGTGGCGAACGAAATGGATACAATACAGAGTATTGCAATTAAAATAGAGAAATGTTTCATAATCCCCCTCCAATAAGGTATCAGGTAAAGTCAAATTACCAGTCTACGAATGTTAGTCATTATTACTCTGCTAGTTATGAATGTCAATACTTTGTATTTGCGCTCTTATATTTCGAAAATGACTTCAGATTATTCATTGATAATACCACAGAAATAGTTTTTTGTTCTTGCGAGGAAAGACCGTCAACTGTATCTTTAATATGGTTGGAACATCTCAGAGGAAGTTCATTTTCATCGATACAGATATCCGGCAATACAGTATCAACAGTAAGATAGTAAGGTTAAGGTTAGAGAAATGAATAATAACATTATACAGTTAGTTGAAGCTGCAAGAGATGTATGCGGAGATTTTCAGTTGACTGACGATTTCTCTGCAGGCGGAGTAGGTGCTGCAATCAGGACTGTAAGTGGTAAAGTGTATACAGGGATCTGTATTGATCTTGCCTGTGGCCTCGGTTTCTGTGCTGAGGTTGCAGCAATTGCAGAAATGTTAAAAGATCGGGAAACTCATATAACACATATTGTTGCTGTCTCCGGATCTCGAATACTGCCGCCATGCGGTCGCTGCAGAGAAACAATGGCACAGATTGATCCCCGAAATATGGATTCAGAGGTTATTCTGGGAATGGAAAAAACCGTCAGTTTGCGTCAGCTTCTTCCTGAGCACTGGTTAATAAAAGATAAACTATAAAGCGAATTGATCTACTGTCGCTGTTCAAACAGAATTGAGTACTTAACCGCCATAAGTCTTATGGATGCGTCTGCTTCATGGCTTGAGAGTATCTCTCTCCAGATGCCTGAAGCCTGATAGATATGTCCTGTTACGGTGTAGATAAGGGCTGCTGCGGCAAGCGCTTCAAACGGTGGTGATTCGGCCATAAGACATATTTCGAGCTGCCTGAGCGCTTCATTCGGATTGCCGTTATTCCATGCTATTTCTGACTGTATCAGTGCTGCGTCGAATTTATGTGACCATGGCTGAAGCATAGTCAGAACACTGTCAGCCCCCTCGGTTTCAAGAAGAATAAGAGCCAGATTACAGGCTGGAACAGACCAGGAAGGATCAGTGTTTATCGCTGCTTCAAGAAGGTTGCAGACAGACAGTGTGTCTTCAGATTCAAGCGTCTCAGTGGCTTCTCTTACAAGTCTTGCGGCATCGAGGCGCCTCTCAAGCGCGCTGGAGAGGTTTTCGGGAAAAGGAAATTTTATCTCTTCACCCGTCAGAGGTTTTTCATGAAGAAGATAACCTGACTGAATAGCCAGTATTTCAGCGCCATCCTGAACATCTATTGCCCACGCAATGAAAGCCCATCCATCGCCTTCCTGCCATATATATCTGCACCACTCGTTATCTTCGAGGAAAGTTCTATCCGGGAGCAGTACAGAATCAGATGGACCGCATGCTGATACAATGAAAAGCATGAAACAGATCGCTATGAGAAAATGTTTCAAGACCGGTCAATCCTTTCCATTCTCAGTAATTCTTCCGCTTCAGCAAGAATATTGTTCAAATCCGCCAGATTTTCAACATGCACCGCTTTTCTCCTTAAACCGGATGCTCCCCTGAAACCTTTAAGGTAATGCAGCAGATGCCCTCTCAATATATGATACACATGCTCCGGGGGTATATACTCTTTCATCATCTCAAATTGTCTGATTACTACTGATGTAAGTTCTCCTGGCACCAGAAAAGCATCTTCAGGTCTTCCGGATATAGCCCTGAAAATCCATGGATTGCCAAGAGCGCCTCTGCCTATCATCAATCCTGATGCTCCGGTGTAGTTTTTCAAGTCATTCGCTGCTTCAACATTTATCACGTCTCCGTTTGCTATTACAGGAACCGGAGAGCAGTTAACTATGCGCTTTATCTCCAGTGCTCTGACCTTCCCTGAAAACATATCAGAACGGTATCTGCCATGAACGGCGATTGCAGCGGCTCCCTCATCTGCCAGTATTGCCGGAAGACTGTCCGGTACAGGTTCTTCGGGTGACCAGCCTGTGCGTATCTTAACAGTAACAGGAAGATCGGTCTCGGATGAGACTGCTCTAACTATCGCTGCAAGTTTTGGAATATCCCTGAGAAGCGCTGAACCAGAACCGCTTCGAAGGACTTTCTTTACAGGGCATCCTGCATTTATATCTATGAAGTCAAAGCCGAGTTCTGATACAAGTGATGAGGCTCTTGCAAAATCGTCAGGCCTGCTTCCGAATAACTGTACACCAATTGGTTTTTCTTCAGGATCGTATTGCAGTAATTTTTTCGTTTTGACTGATCGCCTGGACAATCCGGCTGCAGCAACCATCTCGGTAACAACTGATGTAGCGCCCATCGAACGGCATATCCGTCTGAAAGCGGAATCCGTGGAACCGGCCATAGGGGCAAGAACGAGACCGTGAGTGTAGCTTGTAATTGAACTGTAATCCATAGATGCAAACATAAGAAGGGGATGACTTGAATAACAATTACCAGAATATTCGATTTGCGGGTTAAGGCATCAAAGGGGTAGAAATGTTATGTGATATCTGTCTGTTTCTGGACAGCAAAACTGAGGATAAGATAAACCGCGCATGGAGCATTCTCAGAACAAGAGGGTTTTCGTCGCCTCTGCTGAGATCTGGTGGAAAGCCGCATCTTACACTTGCAATATGGGAAAACCTCGATCCTGAGCTGATACTTGATGATATAAAGGACTTCTCGGCGATTCATCGAGCATTCCCTGTAACATTCTCATCGATAGCCACGTTCGGCCTCGCAAGCGGTACAGTGTTTCTGGGACCTGTGATTACTCCGTCTCTCCTGTCAGTACATGATAGACTATACAGAATATTCGATGAATATTCCGACCTTTCGGAGGGTCTATACCGACCCGGATGCTGGGTTCCGCACTGCTCACTCACGCTTGGTCTTCAACCTGAATTAATTCTTGAAGCCATGAGCGTCTGCCTTGATATCATAAATCTGCCGATAAGAGGATGGATAAGGGAGATAGGTCTTCTGACCTTCGATAAGGAATCAGTCCATTCGATAAGAAGCTATAAACTGAATGATCCGCAAAGCTAAACTGAATCAACTCCGCTGCTGTAATTCAACTCTGCGTGAAAAGAACTTCGAACCAGTGGCCCTGACGCTACTGAGTTAAAACCCTCGGAAAGGGCGAATTCTCTCCAATTATCGAATTCTTCCGGTGTTACATACCTGTCGACGGGCCAGTGTTTTCTTGAAGGCTGAAGGTATTGGCCAAGCGTAAGCATAGTCACGCCGCTGGATCTCAGATCATGGATTGCTTTTCTGATATCATCATCCTGCTCTCCAAGGCCGAGCATGAGACCGCTTTTAATCGGGGTGGAGGGAGACAGTTTTCCATACCTGGCAAGGATTGAAAGAGATAGATCATAGGACGTATCAGGTCTTACAGCGGAAAAGAGTTTTTCAACAGTCTCAAGATTATGATTGAATACATCAGGGGAAGCTTCAGCAACTGTTTCAAGAGCAGAAATATTACCATTGAAATCCGGTGTCAGAACTTCAATCCTTACCCCTTTGATTCTATTCCTCAACGCTTTTACAGTACTGGCAAAATGGTCTGCGCCACCGTCCTGAAGATCGTCCCGAGTCACCGAAGTAATTACGACATACGAAAGATCCATCTCTGCCGCGGCTTTCGCAACACGATCGGGCTCATCAGGATGGAGAGGAGCCGGTTTATCCGTCGCAGTTCCTATTGCGCAATACCCGCATGATCTTGTACACAGGTTTCCAAGTATCAGAAATGTGGCGGTGCCATGCTGATAGCAGTAACCAAGATTGGGACATTTTGCCTGTCTGCATACTGTGTCAAGGCTGTACTTCAGGAGAATATTTCTTACTTTCGCAGCTTCCTCAGCGCCTCTTGACGGCATTTTCAGCCAATCAGGCTTTTTCCTGTATTTCATTTCTGCATTCACTTATCAGCTCGTTGAGCCTTTTCCCCTCTAGTGATTTGAAATCACCGTAATGAAGATCCTCACCAAGAGTATCTTTGAAGGAAGAATGAAGGGCATTTTCCATATCCGGCATTTCCAGGTCCGGTTTGAATTCTCTTACAGATGCAATACCTTCCTTAAGGTGATGAGCAAGTATATCCTTCTGGTGTGTTGAAGTGGTATGGGGGAGGTAGTCAAGTATTTTCAACTGATCATTCATAAAAAGAATTGATCCGTGCTCAAGAAAAACACCTCTGCTTCGTGCCTGGGCGCTTCCGACAAGCTTTCTGCCGTCAGGTGTGCCGACTTCCCACTTCCCATGGGACGTAAAGCATGGATTGCTTTGCATTCTTGGCCCTCCGGCATGGTGACGATCTGAAGAACTCACTGATACCGGTATATCAAGAATATTCATGGCTTTAACCATGGGCCTGGATATTCTCTTCAGCGTTTCACTTATGGAACCTGATACAAGCGGATGTTCTAATCCCGCTGCAACACTGTAAGTCAATTCGGTTTCGTGCCATACAGCTCGTCCACCTGTTGGTCTTCTGACCACGTGGTAGCCATCACGAAGGAGCAGATCACAGTTGATTTCACTGTCACGTTTCTGAAATTTTCCGATTGATACGCAAGCCGGTTCCCAGCCATATGTTCGGAGAACAAAACTCCATCGACCATCCCGTACCTGTTCCATCAGGTATTTATCGAAAGCCATGTTCCAGAGACCTTCATGCTTACCTGTTCTGAAATGCACAGCTTTCATAAGTATTTCTGTTCCTTATGTTTTCGGATTTCGTTTACTCTTCCATATCCAGCATCTGCCAGAAGAAAGCGTACATGTCGGATATCCTGTCCAGACCCTCAGATAGTCCCACAGCTCCCCCATGACCGGCACTTGCATGAATCAACATCAGGATGGGAGCATTATCGGCCTGAGCAGCCTGCAGTCTTGCTCCGTACTTGAAGCTGTGTCCGGGAACCACTCTGTCATCGTGATCTGCAGTTGATATCAGAACCGGTGGATACTCGATACCGGGTTCGATATTGTGGTATGGAGAGTAATCGAGAAGGAACTCAAAATCTTCAGGGTCATCGGGATCGCCATACTCGGATGTCCAGGCCCACCCGATTGTAAACAGGTGAAAACGGAGCAGGTCCATCACGCCCATTGCAGTAGCAGCGGCACCGAACAGATCCGGTCTCATGTTCAGGCATGCCGCGACCAGGGTTCCTCCGTTTGAGCCCCCGGAGATGGCAAGTTTCTGTGTCGAGGTATAGCCTTCTTCTATAAGGTACTCCGCAGCGCTTATGAAATCGCCGAATACCGCGGGACGATTCTCCTTGATTCCAGCAAGGTGCCACTCCTCACCGTACTCTCCACCCCCGCGGATGCAGGGGATAGCGTAGATTCCGCCCATTTCCAGCCAGACGAGCCTGGAAGTGCTGAACCAGGGCTTCATAGGCACCCCGAATCCTCCGTAGCCCCTAAGAAGCGTGGGGTTCGATCCGTCAAGCTCAATGTTCTCAGGGTAGACCAGAAACATCGGGATCATCGTTCCGTCGTGGCTCTCATAGAAAACCTGTTTTTCCTCGTACCCGGAAAGATCTGCGTTTATATCAGGTGCCCAGAAGAAAGTGCTTTCACCGGTCTCGAAGTCGTAACTGTAAACTTCTCCGGGATGGAGGAGGGAAGTGAAAAGGTAAAAAGCCTCAGTGTCCGACTGAAGACCCCAGAACCCCCACACTGTTCCCGGGCTGGGCAGGTCAAGCTCCTTTTGCAGAATACCTTCTATGTCGTATATGTAAACCCTGTCGTATGCGTCCCACGAGTATCGGAGCACAACTGATCTGCTGTTGTTCATGATTGAAGCGCTCTCAAGTATCTCTGCTGCCTCGGGTATGATCTCTCTCCAATTCTCGCAGGAAGGATTGGTTATGTCGATGCAGATGATCCTCTCGTGTGGAGCGTTATGATCCGTACGAAAGTAGAATTCCTCTCCGATGTTGCCAATAAGCGAGTATCGCGCATCAAAATCTCCAAGAAGTTCAACCACCTGCCTGTCATTCGACAGGAGATCTATGTAGTACATAGCATTCTTCCGAATCAGGTTCGAATCCCAGATCCAGATTATCAGGTATCTCCCGTCGTCCGTCTCATAGGCTCCAATCATCCACTCAGGCTTGTCCGGTCGCTCGTAAATCAAACTGTCCTGATCCTGCGAAGTTCCGAGACTGTGGAAGAAGATACTCTGGTTCTCATTTAGCTCGGTGTATTCCTGCCCCTCTTCGGGTTCTTCGTACCTGGTATAGTAAAATCCTGAATTATCGGCCTTCCAGCTGACTCCGCCCTTGGTCCAGAGGATTGTATCACTAAGGGCAGTCTGTGTTTCTATATCCATTACGTACCATGTGGTCCAGTCCGATCCGCTTTCACATGTAGCCCAGGCGAGTAGATTGCCGTCATCGGTCACGCTTGTTCCAGCAAGAGACAGTCTTTCCTCCTCGGGGAATTCGTTCGGGTCGATAAGTACAACCGGTTCACCATCAAGGGTCTTTCGGCAGCAGAACAATGAATGATCCAGCAGACCGTCGTTGAGGGTGAAAAAATATCGGTCGCCTCTTCTGTAGGGCATCGAGTAGCGCTGGTAATCGTAGAGTTCCTCAAACCTTTCCCTTATCCAGTCCCTGCGGGGGATAATCTCAATGAAATCCTCCCATATTTCGTTCTGGGCAGCTATCCACTCCAGTGTCTCATCAGATTCCACATCTTCGAGCCAACGGTAGGGATCCGGAACGGGTGTTCCGAAGTAATCATCAACGTGATCTGAAACCCTGGTTTCAGGATACTCGATATCGAAAGCACCAATGGAAGCACAGATCGTTAAGACAGAAAGTATTACTATCGATTTCAACTTATAACTCCATTCCTGTATAAAATTTTAAATTATTCTGAAATATAGTATTTCAAAATCATTTTACGAATACTCTTCAGAATAATATTATCAAGTGATATAATTCTCCTGCAGCTCAAGAAGTCGTGAGCTTGTTAGGTCGAAAGTGGAACTATTGTCAATTTGCATGATAGAAACTAGATAATGGATAATATGTAAATCAATATCTTCATTGAAATGCGAGGGTCATGATTAAAATATTTCTTGTTGGATTACTCATATTTGCCGCGTTACCGGCATTATCTTCAGATGAAGTTTACCGTGACGCCGGCGCGGGAGCCTTCAGTTTCCTGAAAATCGATCCAGGAGCGAGAGCAGCTTCACTCGGTGGAACAGGTGTATTAAACAGTGGCA
This sequence comes from Candidatus Aegiribacteria sp., assembly GCA_030594645.1. Taxonomy (GTDB): domain Bacteria; phylum Fermentibacterota; class Fermentibacteria; order Fermentibacterales; family JCC-6; genus Aegiribacteria. Next base: position 11,309 of record JAUVEU010000019.1, on the reverse strand, counting down.
GCCTGGCAGGGTTTACCAATCCAGCTCTTCTGGCTTCACTTGAAACAGGTGCAATAGCAGCAGGACACAATCAATGGTTTGGAGATGCCTCGCAGAACTACCTTGCCTGGAATTTCCCTGCAGGTCCGGTAATCTGTGCTCTCGGCGGCCGTTTTCTTCATGTCGGAAACCTTGAAATGAGGAATGAGGCTTCTTCTGAGCCGCTGGACAGTTTTTCCGCATGGGACATGTCTTTCCATGCAGCAGGCGCTATCAGACTGGGAATGTTCGATTTAGGAATCGGAATCAAGATACTCCGTGAAAAAGTATGGATGGAAAGTTCTTCAGGTATTGCTTTTGATGCAGGCCTGGTAATACATCCTATGAACAATCTGGATATTGCAGCAGCAGTACAGCATATAGGACCATCAGTTACAATGGTTGACAACGAATTCAGGCTTCCATCAACATGGAGGGCCGGAGCCAGATATACTTTCGGGTTGCCTATCGGGTTACTTGCATTAACAGGAGAGATAAAGAAGCCGCTTGATAACAGATTCTCCGCAGGCAGCGGTCTGGAATACACTCCAAAAAAATGGCTCAGTCTAAGATTCGGCATGAAATTCTTTGATGATTCAAGAGACCTTACAGCGGGTATGGGTCTCTCAGCTGGAGGATGGATACTCGATTACGCCTTCGTTCCTGTGAACTACGCTATGGGAACAGTACATCGTTTCTCACTTCAACGGTCTATTTAGCTCCATGCGGATACTTCTGACAAACGATGATGGATACGATCAGCCGGGACTTCTCGAACTTGAGAACTCATTAAGAGAAAAACATGAGATATGGGTTGTTGCTCCGCTTCATCATTGCAGCGGCGCAAGCCATGCTCTTGGCCTTTATACTTCAATGGAACTTAAAAACGAAGGCGAGGGTTTCCGAAAGTGGTCTCTGGAGGGAACACCCACAGATTGCATAAAGATAGCTCTCATGGAGATTATGAAGGATAATCCTCCTGATCTGCTTGTATCCGGAATCAATCCGGGATCGAATCTATCGAATAACATTCTTTATTCAGGAACTGTTGCCGCAGCGATGGAAGCAGCGCTCTGGAGTATTCCATCTATTGCGTTGAGCGTTCGGATATCAGCACATGGTGAGAAGCCTTTCTTCGAAACTGCTTCATCCGCCCTTGATACGCTTATCGAAAATGACATAAATATCAAAATTCCGAATGGAACGGTTATCAATGTAAACGTTCCAGCCATAAAATTCAGTGAGATCAAGGGCTGGAAATGGACACGAATGGCGCAGTTCAGCGCTGACATTCCATTCAGAGAAATTGAACCTGGAAGAGTATTCGCATATGACAGATACAGGTCGCTTCCAGTGATCAACCCTGATGGTACCGATGTAGACGCTATTCAAAAACACTATGTCAGCATGACTCTGCTTGATGTTAACAGAACATCAACCCGGAAGCCACCTGCCCTGGAGCTTACAGACGGGAGCCTCTGAGCATTGTTGTTTATTCTGGCAATAATTCTCGCAACTCCGGACGCAGTCTATCTTAATCATGATGTAACCCTTTACTGTTCATCGGCGGGTTCAGGTTACGAAGAGGTCACCAGTGAAGTAATTGTCCCCCTTACGGCAAGGGGAGTGGAACGCTACAGGGAACTTGTATCATCGTTCAGGAACACATGGGAATCTCTTGAGATCTCAGTTGCTATAATAAAACACTGGAGGTCTGGAAGAGGCACGGACAGAGCATTATTACGAGAGATCCCCCACAGATCTCTTCTTCCCGATGGAAGGCTGGAGAGTTCTTTAAGAGAGATGTTTGTGGAATTCCCCGGGATTGAAATCGGTGATACGCTTTTCATAGAGATAAGAAGGCATATCGACTATCTGCCGATGGATGATTTCTACTCTTATACATTCTATTCAGCGGCAAGAGACAGTATCGACTCCGGATGTTTCAAAGTGTTCTGGCCCGCTGACCGGGAAATCCATATTTCTTCCACCGATCTCCCTGAGCCGGAAACAATACTGATGAATGATTCAACGGTATGCTTCTCCTGGAATACTTATTCCCAAAGCCCTATTGCTGCTCTTCCATTCACGCGGAGTGCTGCTGAATGCAGCCCTGCAATCACAATTGCGAGCCACCGTCCGTCCGATGTAAGCGCCGGTTTATTCACTGTTCTTGATGAATCACTCATGCAGGAATATGAACCGGTTGCTGATTCAATACTGGCGGTAACAGGGTTTGAACCATGCAGTATATCCAGATGGGTTTCAGAAGAGATTGAATATCTGAGCGGAAACTGGGGCAGAGATCCAGGTTATTCACCCCGCCTGCCTCTTGAAACACTGAATGAGCATACCGGTGTCTGCCGTGACAGAGCAGTTCTACTACTATGGCTTCTGAGAAGAGCAGGACATGATCCCTATGCCGTTCTTACCTCAACGTCCGGAAGCATTACCGAATATGTCGGTTCTCGAAGCTTTGATCACATGATTGTCGCTCTGGATATTAATTCAGATGAAGTGCTGTACCTGGACCCTTCGAACAGTATTTCGGAAAATGGCTACTCGTATTCGCTCAGAGGTGCGGCATATCTGCCATTAACTGCTTCGGGGAGTGAAATAGCGTACTTTCCGGATAAGCATAACCAGGATTCTCTTTCCATTCTAATAGAAGGTATCGTTGATACAGATTCGGAAATAATCAGCGGGAACATCAGTGTAACCATGTCGGGAGCAGCTGACGAGCTGTATAGATCAATACTTTCCGGAGTACCGCCTGAGAGAATACCAGCACTCCTTGAAACTCTGTTCGGACTGCTTCCGGGGTCAGGCATGCATTATGACGGAGACCTGGAAATAACCGGACAGCCTCTTACTCTGCATGGCTCAGGATCGTGGGAGTGCAGTATTATAAGAAAGGACAATTCCATCTACATGGTGGTTCCAGGACTTGAAACATTTGATCTGATCGGTTCAAGAGCATCGGCATTCCTGCTTCCGGATACAGGGGATAATGTTTTTGTTGAAACGACTTACGGCGCATTCCTCAGATTGAACCTGACAGGAATGCCTTCAGGTATTCTTGAAATTCCAGATCCATATATCTCTGACAATTACACTATCGAATTCTATCATATTGATGATACACTCTGTATGGAAGAATCCATGTATCTTCTGCCGATGATTCCGAATCTGCATCAGCTTGATAATTTGAGATCAGGGCTTATTTCAAGATTGTCGGGATCATTCAGAACAGTGGTATTCCGGTGATGCGGTGGATACTGATACCGATTATTATCATTTCTGCAGTATCTGCTCTCCCATCAACGATCTCACTGTACTCTGTCTCCATGTCTCTGATGGATGACACGCTCTATAAGACAATCGAGATATGTGGTATTCAGGGGAGTGACAGGCTTCTCAGCCGTATCGCCCATGGATTCAACCCTCATATACAGTCAATCGAACTCGAGGAAGCTGTTTTTGGTTTTCCCGGAATGGAATCCGGACATATCCCGGAATGGGCGGTTGATACATTGTCAGGATCAGGCGGCTGGCTCCTTTCGCATGTAGTGGCGTTTCCGGCACTACGCCCGGGAATGGAGATCAGTTACAGAATCCTGATAAGGGACTGGAGTAAAAGCTGGGAAGAGGGTCCCTGGGCTGTTCTGGATCCATCGGTCAAGGGGATATTCCCGGACTCATGTTGTTTCAGCGTTCAGGGCGATATCCCTGATGATCTCGCATGGTCCGGGCAGGATTATACTGAAATAGTTCTTGATGATGGATTTATGTATACCTGCTCGGATTCTGCAGGAAAGCTCTGGATTACACATTTCCGCTCATTTGAGGATCTCTATGCCAGCATACTTTTCCCGGTTAATGACATCCTGAACAGACCCCATCCCCCTGATTTGAGGGAAGCAGCCCTTCAGACAACTTCAGCAGGTGCGGACGAGTGGTCACAGGTAAGAAGAGCAAGAACTCTTATATGCAACAGTATGGGGCTTAGAGTGAGCGAAAGGGGAGTATCCGGTTTCGAGATCAGAAACCTGCAGGAAATACTGGATTCCAGAGACGGAACACCAATTGAACTTGCAGCTCTGTTTACCGCAATGTGTCATGAGCTGGGTCTTCAGGCGTACATTCTTCCAGCAACGGAATTGAAGCCTTTACAGCCTGTTCCCTGCGGATGGACAAGATACCTCGTAAGGACCGATACAGATGATGGGAGGTCGTGGCTTGTGGAACCTGGCGCTTTTCTTACACCTGCATTCTTTATCTTCAAACCTGAAACACTCTATGTTCTTGATAAAGGCCTTCTTCTTACTCATGCTCCGAATTCAGGTGCTGAGAATTCCCTGACTGAGGAATGGAGCTTAAATGCGGGAACAGGTGCTTTCAGACTGTTGATAAACTGCAGGGGACGGTTCGATATGCTGCTCCGAAGAAAGTTCGCCGGTCTGACGGAGGATGAAATGATACTTGTCCTCTCGGAATGGTCATGGAAAAGCGGGCGTTCTGTGGTTCCCGATTCCATAAGCATTTCCGATCCTTTCGATCTTGCTCAGCCCGCTTCACTCTTCGCTTCCGGAAGGTGGGCGGCGCCTACTGAAAACAGTGAGTATTGCGATATACTGCCGATGGTATCATGGGATGAAACGGAGATTATTCCAGGAAATCTGAAAAGAATCTGGAATCTTGAAGGATGCGTCTCTGCTTTGAGCGATTCAGCACTGATCCTTGTAAAAACGGAAAATACCGTGACATTGACGGATACTGTTGGAAACACTCGCCGGTTGCCCGTACTCCTCGAAATTGAACAGTGAAGAATTCTCTGGCTCTATTCCTGATTGTTCTTGTTGCTTCAGCTATCGGTATCCGATTATGGACTTTCACGTCCGTTAACAGGATTCTGCCGCTTAATGGTTTGTACGTTGATGAGCAAACCTACACCATGAATCCTGTTATCCCTGGAAGCAACGGTTTCTCGAGACCCCCCGGTATGTTCGTAATGGCAATGATAACGAATGCTGCTAATCATCCCTTAAACTCACGGGTATGCATATCAATCCTTTCTCTTCTTCCCGCAATTGCTCTTTTCCTCACTTTCAGGAAGCAGAGAAGCTCATGGGTCTACATTTGCTGCACCGGTCTAGCATTGTCCCCATTTGTCATTATTTCAGGAATTCAGTTCCTTCCGGCAGTTCCAGCAGCAGCTTTCCTGTCTTTTTCGATGTTACTCGCAAAGCGGAGGAAATTCCTGCTTGCCGGATTTCTCGCGGGAGCTGCAGTACTCTTCAGAGCAGAACTCGCGCTGATTCCAGCAGTGCTGTTTTTCTTCTCATTTCGATCAAGGTTAAGGGAATGGAGCATATTTACCGCTGGTACAGTGATGTCTGTTTTACCGGTGATCATCCTGAATATCTCAGCAGGCGCAGGACCTGTAATCGCAGTTAACGGAGCTGAAAACCTCTGGCTTGGAACGGACTGGGAACTATTGTCAACACCTCCGGGAACCGAATTCGAGGAACTTATGGCAATAGGAGAACAGGGGAGAGGGGGAAGCTCCGATTTCCTGAACAGAGCATACCACGCGATTGTATCTTCACCCCTGAAATGGTTCGGAATGGGAATACAGAAAATACTTGCATTTTTCACACTTCCCGGGCCAGGCAGGAATCTTGAAACGGACTGGCTGCTTAAAAAGACACTTCTGATACTCATGCTGCCTTTTTCACTGATGGCTATGTCTCTCGGTTCAGCGCGGTGTTTCGATAAGGAAAGAATCTTCTGGCATGATCTTGCAGTATCCATCATCCTGGCGGGAGTGATATCAGCTTTTGTTTTCTTCCCCTCAGCAAGATTCAGATTAACCGTAATCCCGGCTTTCTGGTTTCTTTCTGCATCTGCTGTTCCTGAACGGAAACTATTCCGTTCTGCCGGTTTCGCGGCAATTGTTATTATCCTTATATCATTGTTTGTAACTTACCCTGGCATGGTGAGATCAGGGCTTACTTCAACTCTTGCTGCGGAACACATGATAGACTCTGGTAATCCAGCCGGAGCTCTGGAAGAATTGGATTATGCTTCAAAAAGAGGATTTTATGGAGCTGATTTGCACAATCTAAGGGGAATCTCCTATTCACTTCTGGATTATTCCTCTGAGGGATTAATGGAATTCGAGAGGGCAATTGAAATCGCTCCAGAATCTCCCACTCTGTGGAAGAACTATGCAGTTTCGCTATGGACGAATGGTAAGTACAATGAATCAGTGCAGGCTGCAAGAAGAGCCGTAAATATGAACCCGTTGCTCATAGAGGAGCTTGAACCAATACTTGTGCATGCGGAAAACATATGAAAATCAGGAAAGGGTCAGTTTCTGAATGAGTTCAGAAGAAAGATACAACCTTGAAGAGAATCTTCAGGATCTAGGTACACCGCAGCAGGAAGCATCAAAAATTGCCAGGGCCACCGGTCTGCTTGGCGGGCTTACTTTAACGAGCCGTATACTGGGGCTGCTCCGCGATGTGGCACAGGCCGCGATACTTGGCACAGGAATGGCGGCTGATGCTTTCACACTCGCTTTCATTATCCCGAATACACTCAGAAGGCTCTTCGGGGAAGCAACTGCAAGCGCTGCGTTCGTGCCCACATACACTGAAATTCTGATGAAGGACAGTAAACGGGATGCTTTCCGGCTGGGAAGCAGAATACTGACTCTTGTCGCCGCGGCTCTTCTGGTAATTGTTCTTATCGGAATGCTGGCCTCGCCTCTCATAATAAGAATATTCGCTCCGGGTTTCTCTGATATCCCGGGTAAATCCGAACTTGCCACCGGACTTCTCCGTCTCCTGTTTCCTTACATTCTCATGGTCGGATGCGCTTCGGTTGTCATGGGTATCCTCAATGCGCACAGACATTTCCTGGCACCGGCAAGTGCTCCTATCCTTTTCAACATCTCTGCTCTTGCGGGAATTCTACTTCTGTCACGCTGGTTTTTCCCTGATCAGCCGGTATGGGGATATTCGATTGGAGTAATGGCAGGAGGGGTGTTTCAGCTTCTGATACAGCTCCCTGCACTCAGGAGGAAAGGGTTCAGATTCAAACCGGACTTCAACTGGAAAGATCCGAAAGTCAGAAAAGTCGGAATGCTTGCATTTCCAGCCCTGGTCGGGCTGCTTGCAGCAGAGGTGAACATCATTGTGGATAAAATGATAGCATCGATGCTGGAACCCGGAAGCGTAGCTGCACTTTCGTATGGAAACAGGATAATGCAGTTCCCGCAGGGAGTATTCGCGATTTCCCTTGCCACCGCTCTACTACCTACACTCAGCAGACAGACAGCCAGCGGCAAGCTTCAGGACGCAGGTAAAACACTCGGCAGAGCAACACTCGCCCTTGCAGCTCTGATGATACCGGCAACATTCTGCATGCTGTTTCTGGCGGAACCTGTTGTAAAAGTTATTCTTGCCAGGGGAGCATTCTCAGCTGAATCTACAATATTGACCAGTGCGGCACTGGTTTACTATTCAGTTGGACTCCTGTTCTACGGAGCTGTAAAGATCACTGCTCCGGTCTTCTATGCGATGAAAGATACGAAAACACCGGTAAAGATCGCTATAAGCTGCATGGGCCTGAATATCATTCTCAACATTGTTCTGACACTGGCATTCATAAGAACAGGAATAGCACGACCCCTCGCCGGACTGGCTCTCGCAACCAGTATTTCTTCGATATTCAATTTTGTTATTCTCCGAATTGCCCTTAGAAGAAAACTCGGTCCTGTTGTCCAATCCTCAAAACTCGCCTGGTTCTCAATGATACCCGCAGGCATTCTTACACTGTTGTTTCTCTGGCTTCTTTCTCCTTCTGTAATCGCGATATCTGCTATTTCTAAACTGAAAGGGATACTATCCATTTCCGGAGTGTCTCTTGGCGCAGTGGCTGTATTCTTATCGGTTTTCATCATTATAGGCGGAAAAGATGCCAGATCAGTATTTTCCCTGGCGCTGAGACGTGGCCGGATCACAAAGCCTTAGGGAATCGGTAAGCGGAGCACCGCGCCTTCCGGGTGTCTACAGCTTCCTGGATATTAACGGAGGAGTGCTGTACATAGGGAAGGCTAAAAGCCTCAGAAACAGGCTTCAGGGGCATCTTTCAAACCCCGGTGATTCCCGCCACACACTCCTTCTTGAAAAATCCGTATCAGTAGAATGGATTGTCACCGGATCGGAAGTAGACGCGCTTGTTCTTGAAGCGGAACTCATCCGTATACGTAAACCGCCTCTCAATGTCCGTCTCAGGGATTCCGGAAGGTATCCGTACCTTGAGATCACGACAGATGAGAAATTTCCCCGATTGCAGGTAACAAGAGATAGAAAGAACACTTCGGGAAGACCCAGATTCGGCCCCTATCCTGATGCAAGAAATCTGAGAAAGCTTGAGGAATTCCTCCTTGACACTTTTCCTCTCCGAAGGTGCGGAGGGAAGACTCCGCCCGCTAATGAAAGACCATGCCTCATGGGACAGATCGGCCGCTGCACTGCGCCATGCACAGGTAACGTCACTGCAGAAGAATACAGCAGTACAGTTCAGGAAATGCTCAGGATTCTTCGCGGTGACTGGGAATGGGCTAGAAAACGGATTGAGATACTCATGAACACAGCAGCAGATGAAAGGGATTATGAAGAAGCGGGAAGACTGCGGGATCTCCTTTCCCGTCTGGACAGTTTCGGATGGCCTGCGCCGGATTCCGTTCAGGACAGTATAAGCAGAGACACTGTAGCTGTTAAGGATAACTGGGGAATTGTCATGCGGATGCGTGGAGGACGCTTCACAGGTGCTCTGAGAATACCTTTCGACAGCAAATGGAAGCTTGCTCCAGCGAAAGAACGGATTTCAATATTGCTGGGAACATACTATTCGGAAACACAGGATATACCGAAAGAAATACTGGTTCCGGAAATCCCTGAAGGTCATACGGCAATTGTTGAATGGCTCGCGGCAAAAAGAAACGGGGCAGTAAGGGTCTTCGTTCCCGAACGGGGCGGGAAAAAGGAAGTCCTTGAGTTGACTCAGAGAAACCTTGAACATTTCCTCGTGCGTCTTTCCTGGAAACACCCTGAAGGAACCAGAAAGAGTACTGAAGCAGCTCTGGAGGCTCTTGCAGACATATTCAATCTGAACTCTCCAGCAAATTGGATCGTATGTCTTGACGCATCCACAATACAGGGCTCATGGCCTGTTGCGGCAATTGTCAGCTTCAGGAAAGGATATCCTGACAAATCAGGTTACAGACGCTTCTCCATGTCTTCAGAGATAAGCAGGGACGATCCTGCTATGATAGCCTCCGCAGTCGACAGGTATCTATCTAAACTTGAGGATGAATATCCGGATATCTTTCTGGTAGATGGAGGGATAACTCAGCTCAGGGCAGCAGTCAGAGCAGCGGAGGAGTGGGCGGAGAAAATATGTTTTGTCTCAATAGCCAAGAGGGAAGAGGTGCTTCTTGAAGGCGTCTCCGAAAGAGTGATCAAACTTCCCCTTGATTCAACCCCGCTGTCCTTACTCAGAAGTGTAAGAGATGAGGCTCACAGATTTGTTCTTCACTACCACCAGCAGAAACGTTCTTCAGGCAGTCTGCATTCAGTCCTTGATGATATTCCAGGGATTGGCTCAGCTACAAAGCTTCGGCTCCTTAATCATTTCGGCAGCGCAGCAAGGATTAATACAGCCACCATCGAAGAAATCATGGAAGTCCCCGGTGTCGGCAAGAGCAGAGCTGTCCAGATAAGAAATTACCTCGATAGAAAGAAGCATAATACAGATGAATGAAGCAACTGAAAAAACAGGGGACATGCAATTCTATGCGTGTCCCAACAAATCCGGGGACATGCAACTCTATGCGTGTCCCCTGAGAAAACTGGACAATCACAAAGATCCTCGAGGCTATGTGATCAACCCCTTTGAACACCTTCAATCAACATCATTGATTTCAAACTGCCATATATTTTCAATTGAACCCGGAAATGCTCGAGGAAATCATACACACCCCGGCAGAAACGAAGAGGTTATCGTGCTTGCGGGCGAACTTGTCATAAGAATGCCCGATAAGGATGAGGAATACACTCTCTCCGAAGCGGATATCCTCAGAATTGATCCTGGAGTTAAGCACATATTCGCAAACGAGAGTGAGTCAACCGCGATTGCTGTCTGCTGGAGCAGCAGAAGGGATGAGGAATACGAAGGCCCTGATACGGTCCGGTAGCTTCATTTTAGAATAAGCCCTTCATGAAATCCCATGAAGCGGCTGTCTGTATTAATCAAACACTATGGAAATTTTGAATTATAGCTCTTGACTATGTATATACACACATATATACTTTTATTAGGAAGGGGTAGTCAAATGCATACTGCAAAAGTGTTCAGAAGCGGTAACAGCCAGGCGGTCAGGATACCTAAGGAATATGCGATAGAGGAAAGTGAACTATACATCCAGAGAGTTGGGAATTCTTTAGTGCTTTCATCCATGCATGACCCATGGAGCTCCCTTCGAGATAGCCTTGCAAAGTTTTCTGATGATGTTTTCTCTGATGGTCGAAGGCAACCAGAGGATCAAGAGAGAGAATATTCTGAATGTACCTTATAGATACAAATATTTGCATATATTTGATTAAGAAGAAGTCTGAGTATCTGCTTCAGAGATTTGAATCAGAAAAAGCTTTCGATATTGGAGTATCTGCTATTTCGGTTGCTGAGCTTGAATATGGAATTGCAAAGAGCATGTATCCTGAAAGAAACAGAATTGCTCTTCTGGAGTTTCTTTCCTGCTTTGAAATAATTCCATTCACTGATCTCGATACTCAGGCCTACGGGGCGGTGAGAGCTTTTCTGAACAAGAAGGGTACTCCAATTGGTCCATATGACTTATTGATTGCAGCGCAGTGTCTTACCAGAGATCTAATTTTTGTAACCAATAATGTAAAAGAATTTGAGAGAGTTCCTGATCTGCATATTGAGAACTGGATTCAGGAATCAGGTTGTTAACCGTTGCTGATGTATAACTCCAGCACGGATTTCATGGTAAGCCTGACATCTTTCATTACGGCCAGCTTCCTGATATCACATTCCTGTTCTAAGTCCGATATCACCTCGTGACCTAAATAGTATCCGCATTGCTTATAACCCTGTATATCAAACCACGAGCCGAAAAATGGACGGACATCAGTTTCCTCTTCAACCAGCTGAAGGAACTTCTCGGCAAGCATGCTCTTATTCTCTGTACACCATTC
>JAUVEU010000099.1 GCA_030594645.1 Candidatus Aegiribacteria sp. | reverse complement strand
ATGAGCCACGTTTCCAGGATGTTTGTCCAGTTAGTTGAATCGGCTGTTTCAATTACAGCGTTCAGCATATACTGCCATGCTCTGGAGCGCCAGAGATCCGACTTACTACCCCATTCATCAAGGAAATCCTGAAGAACCTGGATTCTGGCTGAATCATCATTCCAGACAGGATAGAGGTTATCGTAGAATTTCCAGCTGATCGCCTCTGATGCCTCCATTGATTCAGAGAAGCTGTCGACCAGCACCTGCGTAAGACTGTCCGCCAGAATACTGTCTTCGAGTAGGGCTGCCGACTCGATCAAAGAAAGAAGATGCTGCGGTTCCCAGTCAAGCATGCTGCTCCACTCTGACAGTTCTTCTCTGAGATATCCGGACGGTATGGAATGAAAGTGTTCAGTTGAACTTGAAATAACGGCCCAGACTGCCGCGAAAAGTCCGGCGGACGGGGTGTCAATGCAGGCTCTTTCGAAGAGCATGGAAGCCACGGAAGGAGTACCTGATGTCCGGAATACTTCAGCGCTGAGCGAATCTGAGTTCCCTGTGAGTTCAAGCGCGTGATCAAAATCCCTGAAATTCAGGAGAGTATCGAATTCCGAAGGTTGTGCTATAATGAAAAACGAAATAATTATTAATACAATCTGCATAGTGCCTCTCCAGCCTCAGTTGAAATGGAGATCTCTATAATATCATCTTATACATAATTCCAATGTACACACTATTGAGTTAAAACACAATATGGAAACTGCGGTATTCAGTTTTCAAGAGATAACAGGTAAATAACATAGTGACTGGTAATATCTTGTGGAACTGCAACAATTCCATTTTCGCTAATGAAAAGTTGCCAGTGATGAATATTGTTCCTGTCTGGAAGAACTGCCGTCATCAGGTGTTCACCGTATAGATCGTACAAGTCAAAAGTGATCTGATACTCGAATCCGCGCTGAACCCAGATCCGGTTAAGACTGTCTACTCCGATAGATGATATCATCGGGTGGTTTGGATAAGGTTCCCATTCCCATTCAAAATGTATTCCGAAACCGGACATTAAATAGTTATAGTGTCCTTCTATGAATGCTATCTCTTCCTCTAACTCTTCCCGGGTTTTCGGAATTACAGGATAGGGAAGCATAAGAGTGTCGATCATCGAGCCGTCATTATTAAACAGAAGCAGGATAGGATCGTCCAGAGGTTCTGGCGCAACACAAACGAATCCATCACCAGCACTGAAAAGAAATGGAGGATATACATTGAAACTTACTGCATCCTGCATTAATTGCGCTATATCAGCGCCATGTGACATGATGTACTCCTTATAGAAATAACTGGTTGTTATGGAATCCGGTTCGGATGCGCTCCATCTGCATATTGTCATGTCTGTTGAATGTCTGCCGTCATCCAGCCTGCGATGCATGTCTTGTCTTCCAACAATATCAGTCGAATCAACGGCAACAATCATACCCCTGGTTCCTGAATCAAATATATGCGTACTCAGGTTCTGCCCTGATGAATCGTATCTTATCCAGCCATTACAGCCATCAGCGACACAGATTGAACCATCTTTAAGAACTGCTAAACTGCCAGGATTATCAAGATCTCCCGGACCACTGCCTGCTCGTCCGATTCTTCGAATGAACTCACCATCTGAATCATAGACAAATATGGTCAGCAGTATCTTATCCAGAACGTAAATTCTGCCATCGTAGCCGATATCAACATCTGTAACAGATCCGAATACATAATTCAAGTCTCCTTGCGCAATTCCGATCGAATCAAGAATACTGAGCGTACATACATTCGCGGAATTGATATTACCATCAGATGTTCTGTTATCATCATCGGTACATGAGATGCTTACCGGGATTATGATTATTGTTACTACGGTCAATAACAGCATCAGTATATTCTGATATCGATTGCTAAGAAAATGCATATCTGCATACCTCTACTAACTCTGCATTACAGTAACGTATCCTATTTAAAAGATAAGCAGCACACTGAATAAGCAGCCTGCTGTAAAAAAGCCAATCAGTTGTGGAAGCAGGTCAACTGTGTTTGTTTGCTGTAAATTTATTTCTTAAATAAATCAGAGTGCGAACCTGTTCTTTCAAATCTCAATTCTGTTTTTGTCACTTTGTAAATTAACAGCCAGTCTGGAGCGATATGACATTCCCGATGATGGCTATAGTTTCCTGTTAATATGTGATCCATATTTTTGATTGGAAGAGGAACTTCTGCTACAAGCAATGCCATTATTTGCTTGAGTTTTTTGATTTCCTTACCTTGTTTTTTTGCCTTCTTAAGATCTTTGTGGAATTGCTTTGAGGTGACAGGGGTTAGCACTATATCCCTAAGTTCTTGAACATATCATCAGTATTCTCATGTCGAATAATATTTTTACCTTCATCAGTTTCTTTAAGCACCTTTTGAGTTAAATCATTAGGTATCGAAACTTCAAAAGGAAGTCCATGACGAAGCTTAACCTGTTTGAAAAAGATATTGATTGCATCAGTTGTAGAAATTCCCAATTCATGAAAGAGTTTCTCAACTTCCTCTTTCAGGTCTGGTTCAATTCGTGCTCTCACAGTAGCTGTTTTGCTCATAATCCACCTCCATACATATACCATGTATGGCACATTTGGGCCACATCGTCAAGTCTTTCTTTATTTACAAGTGTGTATACTCATCAACAGACGGTGCTGCATTTGGATATTCCTGTAAGGAAATTGATAAATGATTCCATTAGTTCAGGAAAGGAAGTCATCCGAATAATTCCAAAGGCTGGTCAGGACAGGTTGAAATTGACAGGTTAGGAGTGAATTCGGGAAAGAACTCGATCACATATCAGTAATCGGAGGAATGATGAAACGAAACGGTATTATCCTTGAGGTGAGAGATGATGAGGCTCTGGTTTCACTGTCCGGTGCAGGAGAATGTGATGGCTGTGAAGCAAAAAGTGCCTGTTTTTCGCTTTCAGGCAGGAAATCATCTAACCCGGAAAGCTGGATGAAGAATGAAAAAGGGGCTCAACCCGGGGATCTTGTGGAACTTGAGCTTGCGCCAGGCGCGTCACTTGTCATGATTACCTCCACATTCCTGCTGCCCGTAATGCTTCTTACAGCTGGCTATTTTTTCATGATGAATGAAACCGACTCGGTCAGAGCGATCGGGGCGGGTGTCGGACTGTTAATCGGTATCGTAGCCGCGGTTGTCATAAATCGGAGATTGGGATCGAAGAAGAATTTCAACATGAGAATGACCAGGATTCTTGAGAAAACGGACTGTTCTTCAAGCGCTAATGATAAAACCATGAATGATTCGGAAGGAAATACCCAATGATTGAAGAGATGAGAGGTTTATCGCTCAAGATTATAGAACAGCTTCAGCATCGCGGTGTGGATTATGGTGATGTACGAGTGGAGAACGTTGATCTTGAAAGCATTGCTTTCCGAAAGCAGAGACTCGATGAGGCTGAATTACAGGCAAACCAGGGCATCGGAATAAGAGTGCTCGTGAATGGCTGCTGGGGATTTGCATCATGCAGCGGATTTGAAACCGGTCTCATAGAAAAAACCGTTGATAGAGCTGTTGATGTGGCAAGGTCCGGATCGTGTGCTGTAGGTGGTATGGTGAAGCTTTCCAGTGAGAAACCTGAAACCGGACATTACGACGGACCCTGCGTAAAGAATCCTTTTGAAATACCCAGAACAGAGAAGATGGATCTTCTTTCAAGTACAGCCGATATCATTCATTCCTCTCCATTGATAAGCATGAGCTGGTCATATCTCTGGTTCGAAAGAAGAAAGAGAGTTTTCGGGAACACAGAGGGAACACTGGTCTCATCCGATCTGACATTTACCCAGCCTATTCTGATAGCGTATGCTGTACATAATGATGATATGCAGAGCCGCTCTCTTCAGGATGGCGCAAGGATAGCCGGATGGGAATGGATAGAGCAGGTAGACATGATAGCATGGGCTGAGAAAGCCAGGGAAGAAGCCATAATGAAGGTGAAAGCACCGGAAGGTCCTTCGGGCGTAATGGATCTTGTGCTTGACGGACTTCACCTGAGCCTTACCATGCATGAGTCCGTTGGACATCCCACCGAGAGTGACAGAGTCCTTGGCTGGGAAGCAAATATGGCCGGCAGAACCTTTCTTGAAATCAGCGACCAGGAGCATTTGAAATATGGTTCGGATAAAGTGAATTTCATCGCTGACAACACACTTCCGTACGGAGTAGCCAGCTGGGGTTGGGACGATGACGGAGTGCCGGGTCAGAAATGGTATACAGTGAAGAACGGTATTTTCCAGGAATTCGGTTCCGTTCGGGAAACGGCTCTTCTTGTTGACAGGCAGCATAGCAGAGGACGCTGCAGGGCTATGGATTTCGCCTGTTTTCCAATAAACAGGCAGCCCAATTTCTATCTTGAACCCGGAACGGAGCAGGTCACTCCGGATGATCTCATTTCGGAAGTGGAGAAGGGTGTATACATCGAGGGGCGCGGGTCATTCAGTATTGATCAGAGAAGAGTCAACTTCCAGTTCGGTGGCGACCTTTTCTGGGAGATAAGGAATGGAAAAAAGGTTCAACCCCTCAAAAAGGTCATCTACAGATCTAAAACCAGAGATTTCTGGGGCTCCTGTGACGGCATCTCCGATAAAAGATTCTTCAGGACTATGGGTCTGCTTACATGCGGCAAAGGGGAGCCTGTTCAGTCCGCCAGGATGACCCATGGAGCCAGTGTGTCCCGATTCAGAAATATCGAAGTAGGAAGGGGTGCGGAATGACCAGGGAAGAGATGGTTGTATTCATTAATGCAATTCTGGAGCAAGCCTCTGTTCCCGATGTGATGGCAAAGCTGACCGAGCAGCGGCTGGCAACTGTCAGATTCGGCCAGAACAGAATCACCCAGAACATGGATACTTTTGAACGGAGACTTCGATTGACACTTGGTGACGGGGAAAGACAGGCTGTTTACAGTACTCACAGGATAGACATGGATGCGATTCCCTCGATACTTCATTCCGCCATGGAAATGCTTGAGACTGCCTCACCGGACCCTGAGTACATGCCTCCGGTTGAAGCCGGTCAGGTTTATCCAGTTGTTGAGAAATGGGATGCTGAAACTGCCAGGGCAAATCCGGATGATCGCACAGGAGCAGTTGCAGCCGCGATAGAAACTGCTGAGAGAAACGATCTGGAAGCTTCCGGAATAACGGGAGTAAGCGTTGATACAACTGCTATTGGCACTTCCACAGGGAATCTGGGGTTCCAAAGGTCCACATCAGCTTTCCTCAGATTAACCATGGACAGGGGAAAGGGCTCAAGCTACAGATCCATCAACTCTGTAGCATGGTGCGATCTCCCGGTTGATAAGACCGTTGAAGAAGTTTCTCAGGAGGCTGAAGCTGACATGAATCAGGCCGATCTTGAACCGGGTTCATACAAATTGATCTTCGAACCGCAGGCTGTCGCTGATCTTGTACCGTATATAGCCTGGTCTCTGAATGCCAGACAGGCTGACGAAGGATTAACTGTTTTCACAGGCAGACAGGGGGAGAAGATTACCGGAGATATGTTTACGATGAGCAGCATGGTTAACGGTATTCCGAAAGGCGTTCCGTTCAATGAGGAAGGTCTTGCAGCAGAGGATGCTGTCTGGATCGAAAAAGGTGTACTCATCAATCAGCCATGCCAGCGATACTGGGCAAAGAAAACGGACAGAGAGCCATTATTCATTCCAGGAACATTGTCCATTGAAGGGGGAGAGGGATCGACAGCGGACCTCATAAACAGTGTTGACGGCAGAGCCCTTCTCTTCAGACGATTCTGGTATATCCGTTTTGTCGATCAGAAGGAGCTGAGCCTTACCGGGATGACGCGAGACGGAGTGTTCCTTGTTGAGAACGGGAAAATCATTCGTCCTGTCAAGGATTTCCGATGGAACTGGAAACCTCTTGATTTGTTTAATAGAATCGAGATCCTTGGAACTGCAGTACGCAAAGGACAAAACAGTATTCCGCCGATGGTTATTTCTGAAACGGTACTTGGCTGACACAAATTACCAGATGAATCTAATCCCCCAGCAGGTTTTCCCATCGAGTGACCGGAATGGCTGTGTGTCTCTGAAATAGTGTGACAGATGAGTTTCAAATGAGCCCGCTTGCGTTCTGTACGCGAAGTATAGTTCCCCGCGGTGTCTGGATGAGCCGCTTCCGTCGTCATGGAAGAAGAAGTCGGCGTGATATCTCGCTCCTGACAGCCATGAGTGCCATGTAACTCCTTCGAAGTTTACATCACCATGTATGGACCAGTTGAAATTGTGACCTTTCTGGAAAGTGCCTCCTCTCGGTCTGTAAAACCCGAGTGATAACCAGCCGTCCGGCCATCCGGCAGGCAACATGCAGATATCATCTGTGAAAACCGGAGCGGGGTCTTCCAGTACAACTCCCAGCTTGATGTTATTCATGTACTCGGAAAGTGTATCGGCCATATCGATGTTATGAAAACATTCATGGTCAGTGTACAGCCTGAGAAGGAGTGGTTCCAGCTGATATTCGAACTGAGTCTTGAGATTCCAGTGACCGCCATATATGTTGAATTTCATCTCGGGGCTGTTCCAGCTTTCACCCATATAGGTTTCAAAGGAAAGACCCAGTTTCCAGGAAAACCGGCCCATCCGGAACAGTCTGACATCAGCTTCTAAATTACCATAGATGAAATGCTCAACACTCTGTTCAAAGAAGCTGTATGCTTCAAGAACTCCGGTGCATTCCATCGGAAATTCAACGGGAGCTGCAAAAAGTGAAACAGTTATGAGAAAAACAGAAATGAAAAACCTCCGGATTATTGAGGAAGAATACAGTGACATGAAACAAAAATCATGTCACTGTATTGAATAAGATACAAAGATCAGTCGTCCTGAAGGTAGTCCATTATATTTGTGAGATCCGGCTGATCGTCCTTCAGAGCCTTTTGAAGAGCCTGAATCATCATTGATTCCGGAACAGAGCCTTCAGCATATAGATTCTTATTTATCACCGTTCTTGGTACTCCCTGGACTCTGAATTTTGAAGAGAGTTCCGGAAACTCATTGGCTTCTATAACGGTTGAAGTGACCTTATGACTGTAACTTGCCATTCTGCTTGCAAGAACAGCCGCTCCGGGGCAGTGAGGACAGGTTGGAGTAACAAACACCTGAATGTTAAGGTCAGTTTCAAGCCCATCCAGAAAGTCCGTGGTTTCCTTTGTCAGGGGTTCTTCAGATCCGCCTGCATCTACGATACAGGTAAGAAGTGAACTGAACTCGTAGCCGGATGGAGCACCGTAGAATTTCACTCTTGAATGGGTTCCGTCAGAAACCAGGATTGCAGGTACTCTGTTAATCCCGTCCTTTTCCGCTTTTTCCCTGTCGGTAACGGGATTCAAAAAAGATATTTTCAATCTGTCGGAGAGGGCATCGAGTTCTTTCAGTATCATCTCCGTATCAGGGCATGTCGGACAATCTATTTTCTGTGTATAGAAACTGACATTCACATCTGTTTTCAGCATGTCGAATAGTTTGCTTACCTGTTTGGAATCATCTGAGGACAACAGTGCCATTATTTTTCTCCCTTAACCAACCCTGAACAGTTCCTTGTATCAGGGTTTAAGGTTACTTATATAATTCCTGGCAGATATTGCAGCTATTGTGCCATCTGCGCAGGCAGTATCGATCTGTCGTACTTTTTTCGACCTTACATCTCCCGCGCTGAATATACCGGGAACAGACGTTTTCATGTCCTCATCAGTAATGATATATCCCGCGTCATCCAGCTTCACATCGCTTTCCAGAAATCCAGTATTGGGCAAAAAACCCGCGTATATGAACACACCTGAGACTGCAATATCTTTTTCTTCTCCGTTGTTCCTGTCCTTCACTGTAACAGATTCAACAAAATCACTGCCATTCACGCCTGTTAGTGCATGATTTAAGAGAAAATCAGCTTTTTCATTACTCTGCAGTTTCTCCTGCAATATTCTGGCACCTGTCATATAGGGAAGATATTCGATAAAAGTTATGCTTTTCACATGGTTAAGGAGAAACTCGCCCTCCTGTAAGCCGGAGTTTCCACAGCCGATTACGGCTATATCCATATTCCTGTAAAGCGGTCCATCGCATATCGCGCAGTAGGACACACCTTTACCCATGAATTCCTTTTCTCCGGGAACATTCAGCTTCTTTGGGATGCTACCTGAACTCACAATTACAGCGCTGGTCTGATAGGTATTCCCGGATGTTTCAACAAGTATCATGTCTCCTTCAGGCTTTACCTGTTTTACTTTACTGTATTCTGCAATCTCCACACCAAATCTTTTTGCCTGCTTCTTGAACTTGTCTATTAATTCCGTGCCTTTAATACCTTCGGGGAAACCCGGATAATTCTCGATGATGTCCGTTGTTGCAGGCAATCCTCCGCAGGATACGGTTTCCAGTAACAGAGTTTTCAGGTTTTCTCTAGCCGCATATATAGCTGAAGTAAGGCCTGCCGGACCTCCTCCGATTATAATGACATCATAGATTTTCTCTGTTGATGACTCGCTGGCCCCTGGACTTACAGGATGACCTGTCAACCCTATTTTGAGA